>NZ_JBIWNL010000005.1:103790-318503 GCF_044767225.1 Kitasatospora sp. NPDC101447 | reverse complement strand
GGCCACAATAATGGGTGCCCGGACCGCGGCAACTTTCAACAAGAGTAATCCCCCGGAACAATCCCTCGGAGCGGTCCGCCGGAACATCCGGCGGACCGCTTCCGTTTCCCGCCGCCCGGTCGTCACTGCCCGGTCGTCACTGCCGGAAAGGGCTCGGCTCCCAGGCCTTCCCGCCGATCGGATAGCTGTACAGCGGCCGGCCCTTGACCGCGCTGGTGCGGAACGGCGTGCCGTCGCCGAGGCCGATGGGCAGCGTGCCCTTCCGGTTGCCGCTGGACCACTCCAGTTCCAGGTACCAGCTGACGTCGTGGGCGACGGTCTCGGCATTGACCTGGATGACCTCCGGGTCGGCCTCGCTCACCTTGACCGGCAGGCCGGTGCTGCCCTCGCTGACGACCGGACGGGGGCGGGCGGCGTCGAAGTCGATGTCGTAGGACTTCTTGTCGACCCCACCGCCGCAGCCCTCGCCCATGGAGTAGGCGTTCCAGGCCAGCGGGGCCGCGATCCGGGCGACGCGGACGTTGAGGGCGGTCAGCACCACGGTGTCGCTGCCGGTGCCCTGCACGGCGAGCTCGATCGACTGGTAGTGGCCGGGGACCGCGCCGACCCTGGCGGCCCAGGCGGAGACGTCCGCCACCGCGGGCGGCCTGGGGACTTCGGACGGCGGGCGGTCGACCACGTACTGGTCGCACGCGCTGACCCAGCCGGACGGGCGGACCGTGACGGTGATCGGGGCGCTCGGTCCCTGGTCGGCGGCGGCCGTCGACCCCGACGGGGTCGCGCCCGCGGTGACCGGCGCGGCCGTGGCGCCGGGAGTCGGGAGCGGGGCCGGGGATCCGGTGGACGCCCCGGCGTCCGCCGCCGGGGCGGGAGCGGACGTGGGGTCACCGCCCCGGTGGGGCCCGAGGCCGGTGGCGACGGCCCCGATGGTGGCGAGCACCGCGGCAGCCGTCACCGCGGCGAGTACACCCCGGCGCACGCGCCGGCGCGGCGGTACGGCGGGGGTGCGTGCCGGGGCGGCCGTCCCGTCCTTCGCGACGCTTCCCGCGGCCCGTGGCGGTTCGGGTACGGCCTGCAGTTCCGGTACGGCCAGCGGTTCCGCCTCCGCCTCCGGTTCCGGTTCCGGCGCCGAAGGGGCCACCGGTGCCACGGGCTCGGGGGTCGCAGGACCGGGTGCCGCAGGACCAGGCGCGGGCGCCTGCCGGTTCCCCCGCGTCGCGTGGGCGATGACCCACAGCCGGTAGAGCTCGGTGCGCTCCTCCGGTGTTGCCCGGCACAGTCGCGCGAGGCGCTCCAGCGGGTCGTACTC
Organism: Kitasatospora sp. NPDC101447; assembly: GCF_044767225.1. NCBI lineage: Bacteria > Bacillati > Actinomycetota > Actinomycetes > Kitasatosporales > Streptomycetaceae > Kitasatospora > Kitasatospora sp. NPDC101447. The sequence goes on along the minus strand of NZ_JBIWNL010000005.1, from coordinate 317,194 downwards.
CACCGGCATCACGTCGCCGTTGCAGTAGCGGTGCAGGGCCGACGTGCTCACGTGCAGCCGTTTCGCCAGTGCGCCGTAACTGAGCCCCGACCGGCTCTTCAGCTCCTGGAGCAGCCGCCCGACCTCGTCCGCCGCCGTCAAATCCCCGGTCCCCTCTGGCACTGGTCCTCCACCCGCTCGTGCACTCCTCGGTGATCGCGCCCCCGGCTCCGGCCGTCGCCGACCGCCGGGCCACCGGGGCGCCGGCTGACGTGGGCTCCGGCAGACAAGCACGCTGTAGACCGCCCCGTGGTTCCCCCGGGGAGGCCGGCGGCACCGGCCGCGCCCTCCCGGCGCCCCGCGGGATCGTCCCGCGAGCGCGTCCCAGGAGGGTTACATCTTCCCAGGTCACAGGGGGTGGAAGCGTCCCAGCGTCCCTGATCGGCGGCCCGCCGTTGCGGCGGGGACGAACCGTCGCACAAGCTGCCGGCGAACACCGAGAGGGAGCGACTGTGAGCACTGTTCGGGCGGCCCGGGCCGCGATACGCACCAACGACCGTTTCCACCGCGGCGCGGTGGCACTGGCCATGGGCGGGGTCCTGCTGATGTCTGCGGCCTGCGGCGACGGCCAGGGCGGGGGCGACGGCGCTCACGCCGCCGCTTCCGGCACTCCCGGCGGGGCGGCCGCCGCGGCGACGCCGAAGACGTCGACCGCGGTGCTGGACGTCGAGCCGAAGGACGGGGCCCAGGGAGTCGCACCGACCGCCCTCCGGGTGTCCGTCTCCCACGGCAAGCTCACCACCGTCGACGTGACCGACAAGGAGGGCAAGCCCGTCCCGGGCTCGATCACCCCGGACGGCACCGACTGGAAGCCCGCCGCCGCGCTCGCCCCCGGCACGGCGTACACGGTGAACGCCCAGGCGAAGGACGCCGACGGTCTGCTCTCCGCGGCCACCAGCGCCTTCACCACCGTCCCGCCCGGCAAGCAGGTGTCCACCAACGACAACATCGCCGACGGCCAGACCTACGGCGTGGGCATGATCGTCAAGGTGGACTTCAGCACGAAGGTCGTGAACAAGGACGCCGTCGCCAAGGCCATCACCTTCGAGACGGACAACGGCACCGAGGTGAAGGGCCACTGGTTCGGCGACGACCGGATCGACTTCCGTCCGGCGGACTACTGGAAGCCGGGGACCAAGGTCACCATCCACTACCGGCTGAAGAACGTCGAGGTCGCCCCCGGCGTCTGGGGCGACGTCGACAAGGACGAGCCGTTCACCATCGGCCGCTCCCAGATCTCCACCGCGGACGCCGCCACGCACCAGATGACGATCGTGCGGGACGGCAAGTCCACCACGGTGCCCGCCACCCTCGGCGACGACAAGCACGCGTCGTGGGGCGGCACCATGGTGATCATGTCCAAGGAGAAGGTCACCCACATGAACTCCCAGACGGTGGGCCTCGGCAACGAGTACGACATCCCCGCCGTCCCGCACGCGATGCGGCTGACGAGGAGCGGCACCTACCTCCACGGCAACTACTGGTACAAGGGCGACCCGTTCGGCAAGGCCAACACCAGCCACGGCTGCGTCGCGCTCAAGGACGTGGAGGGCGGCAGCGACACCTCCCCCGCGGGGTCGTTCTTCAACAGCTCGATGATCGGTGACGTCGTCACGGTCGTGAACACCAAGGAGAAGACCGTCTCGCCCGACAACGGCCTCGGCGGCTGGAACCTCACCTGGGCCAACTGGTAGCACCCGCGGCCCGCGGGGGAGCCCGCCGGACGGCCTCCGTTGTCGCGCGACCTCCGTCGTCGCGCGGCCGCCGTCGTCGCGCGGCCGCCGTCGTCGCCGGACGGCCTACGTCGCCGTGGACGCACTGCTCGGGCCCGGTCAGTTGCGGTCGCCGAGCAGTCTGTCGACCAGGAGTTCGGGGTAGCCGTGGTCCGGCGGGTCGATGCCGAAGATCGCCCGGACGTAGAACGGCGCGATGAGCTGGTCGAGGATCTGCTCCAGGGGCGGTGGGTCCTCGCCGCGGGCCGTGGCCCGTTCGCGGATCTGCTCGATGGAGCGCATCCGGCGCCGGAAGTGCTGCGCGCGCTCGTCCTGGGCCTGGGTGCTGTTCGGCATGGACAGCACGACGGCGCGCACGAGGGCGCGTCCCTGGGGTGTGCGGATGCTCGCGACGCTGGCCTGGGCCCAGGCGAGGAGGTCGCCGCGCAGGCTGCCGGTGTCGTTCAGGGGTGAGTCGCGTTCGAGCCGGGTGGTCACCATGTCGGCCAGGAGGGCGTCGAGGCTGCCCCAGCGCCGGTAGACGCTGGTGTGGTTGACGCCGGCGCGTTGTGCGATCGCGGGGATGTTGAGGTCCTCGCCGTCGGGGTCGGAGAGCAGGTCGATGACCGCCTGGTGGACGGCTTCGCGGACCTGTTCGGGGCTCCTGCGCACTCGTGCGGGCGCTTGCTTGTCGGTCATGCCTCCATCGTAAGCACAGATATTTGCTTCTGGGGATCCGGGGGGCTACTGTTCCCATCTCAAGCACAAATCTGTGCTTGCGGGTGAAGGGGAGTGTGTGATGAAGCAGCTGCTGTTCCCGAACAACATCCAGTTCTGGTACGAGACCCTGCGCTCGATGAGCCACATCGCCTACGGCGGCGCGGACTTCGGCGAGGTCGTCTCCACCGCCGAGCGCATCACCGAGGGCGACTACGGAAGCTGGTACACCGAGTGGCTGGCCACCGCCGACCGGGTCTCCCGCGACGCCGGGAAGGCACTGGCGGCCGGTCACACGGTCAGCGCCCGGGACGCCTTCCTGCGGGCCTCGAACTACTACCGCTCGGCCGAGTTCTTCCTCCACGGCCACCCCTGCGACCCCCGCCACGACCACGCCTACGAGCGCAGCGTGGCCTGCTTCCGGTCGGCGGCCGCACTGTTCACCCCGATCATCGAGCCGGTCGAGATCCCCTACGAGGACACCACCCTGCCCGGCTACCTCTACCGCGCCGACGACTGCGGCACGCCGCGCCCCACGCTCATCATGCACAACGGCTTCGACGGCACCGCCGAGGAACTGCACTTCTTCGGCGCGCTGGCCGGCGTCGAGCGCGGCTACACCGTGCTGGTCTTCGACGGCCCCGGCATGCCCGGGCCGCGCCACCGCGAGGGCCTGGTCTTCCGCCCCGACTGGGAGAACGTCATCACCCCCGTCGTGGACTTCGCCCAGACCCTCCCCGAGGTCGACGACGACCGCATCGCGCTGCTGGGGATCAGCATGGGCGGCGTCCTCGCCCCCCGGGCCGCGGCGTTCGAGCACCGCCTGGCCGCGCTGGTCGCCGTCGACGGCCTCTACGACCTCGGCCAGACCTCCGTGCGCAACATCCCCGGCACCCGCGAGGACGCCGAGCAGCTCCTGCGCGCCCCGTCCGCCCCCGAACTCGACGCCGCCCTCGAACAGATCATGACCAAGGACCCGATCGCCCGCTGGGCGATCAACCACGGCATGTACGTCATGGGCGTCGACACCCCGCGGGCCTTCAACGCCTCCTACCTCGACTACAGCCTCGCCGGCGGCATCGCCGAACAGATCCGCTGCCCCACCCTGGTCTGCGATGCCGAGGACGACATGTTCTTCAAGGGCCAGCCCGAGCAGCTCTACGACCACCTCACCTGCCCCAAGGACCTGATGGTGTTCACCGCCGAGGAAGGCGCCGGCGCCCACTGCCACCCCGGCGCCATGCGCCTGACCCAGGCCCGCATCTACGACTGGCTCGACGACACCCTCAACACCAACGCCTGAGAAGCAGGCGGTGACCGACGGCGGCACCGGGCCCGGGTGCCGCCGTCCGCCGGCGGCCCTCCCGAACGCCCCCGGCGACAGCGATGGCGGCGGCGGTGCCGGAACAGCGCCGACGACGGGTCGGGCGCCGGGTCAGGCGCCGGGTCAGGCGGAAGGCCAGGCGAGGGGTCAGGCGCCGGTCAGGGCCGTCGGCGCGTCGTCCGTCGCCCGGAGGGACGCCGACAGGGCGCGGGCCTCGTGTTCGGTCATCCGGGGGGTGTCGTACGGCAGGGCGTTGACCCACCGCTGGGTCAGCCGGGCGATCCGCTCGCCGTAGCGCTCGGCGGTGATGAGGTCGCCGCGCGAGCCGGCCCGCTCCGGCCCCTGGTCGGCGTGGCTCTGACTCATCAGGCCCAGCCACGAGCCCAGCCGGTTCACGTCGTCGCGCGAGCCGCCGCTCCAGTTGTTGCCGGGCATGTCGCCGACGCCGATCCACTGCATGCCCAACTGTGCGGCGAACAGCGCCAGTTGCTCCAGGACGGCCAGCTTGTCACCGCTCTGCGAGGCGGACATCGTGAAGCCGCCGGCCAGCTTGTCCTTCCACGCCTGCGTGACGAACGGCGTGAACGCCGCCTCCATGAACGCCTTGAACACCGCCGACACGCTGCCCATCAGCGTCGGACAGCCGAGGACGATCGCGTCGGAGCGCTCCAGCAGCTCCATCACCCCGGCGTCGTGCCAGCGGCCCGCGACGACGTCCTCGGGCCGCACCTCGACCAGGTGCACGTCGGCGCCGGGCACCCGCCGCGCCCCGACGGCGAGGTGCTCGGCCAGGACCCGGGTGTGCCCGTGCACCGAGTGGTAGACCACCGTCACGGTGACCTTCGGCGCATCCTGCTCGCGGTCGACGTCCTTGACTGCCATGACTCTTCACTACTTTCGATCGTGGGAAAGTCCTGCTCGCAGGCCCTGCTCGTCGGCCTGCCCACCCATCACAGCCCGTGCGTGCCGCGCCATCAACGCCGAACTCCGGCATGCAGCGATCGGTGATACCGATCGATCGCGCTAGCCTGCTCCCGTGGACAGGATCGAACTGGAAGCATTCGTCGCCGTCGCCGAGGAACTCCACTTCGGCCGCGCCGCCGCGCGCCTGCACCGAGGACAGCCCACCGTCAGCGACGCCGTCAGACGGCTGGAGAGCAGCCTGGGCGGACGGCTGTTCCACCGCACCAGCCGCCGGGTCTCACTCACCGACCTCGGCGAAGCGCTCCTGCCCGACGCCCGCGCCACCCTCGCCCAGCTGCGCCGCTTCCAGCAGCGCGGACGCGCCCTGGCCGCCGGCGACCGGGCCCGCACCACCCTCGTCGTCGCCCATGCCGAGTACACCGGTCACCAGCTGCTGTTGCGCTGCCTGCCGCAACTGCGCGACCGCTTCCCCGATGTGACGATCGTGCCGGAGTCGATGCCGACCACCGCCCAGCTCACCGCCCTGCGGGCGGAGACGATCGGGCTCGGCATCGGCTGGGCGACCGGTGACGTCACCGGCGTCCGCGCGAGGGTGCTGTCCACCGAGCGGTTCGTGGCGCTCGTGCCCGCGGACCACCCCCTCGCCGGGCGCACCGGGCTGAGCACGTCCGACCTGTCCACCACCGACCTGCTCACCTGGCCCCACCAGATCAACAGCGGCCTCTGCGACCGCCTGCTGTCCGCCTTCCGGATCGGCGGTGCCGATCTGCGCATCATCAGGACCGCCGACAGCGTGCACGCCATCGCCGCGCACGTCGCCGCGGGAGCGGGCATCGGCATCACCGTCGAGTCCGCGCTCGACCACCGGCCACCCGGCCTGCGGGTCATCCCCCTCGCCGGCCCGTCGACCACCGTCGACCAGGTCGTCCTCACGCCCGCCGAGCCGTCGGACACCGCCACGGCCCTGCGCGACCTGCTGCTGCAGGCCTCGACGGAGGTCCCGTCCGCCGGCGCAGGTGCCGGCGCCGTGGCCGGCGACAGCGACAGCGATGGCGGCGGCGGTGCCAGCGGTGGCCTCGTGGACGAACGGTCCGGGTGCCGCACGCCTGGTCACGGATGATCACCTGCCCTACGCTGGGGGCCCTTGATCGAATCGAGGGGGATGACGTGTCTCAGGTGACGCAGGGCGTGGCGCCGGCCGGGCCGCCGACGGCGGGCGGGGGCGACTGGTAGAACCCCGCCCGCCGTGGGCGTGGGGTCAGGGTGACGGGAGGGCGGCGGCCACGCAGTCGAGGACGCGCGCCAGCCCGTACCGGAACTGGTCGTCCCGGCTCAGGCGCGGCTGGCGCGCCTCCAGTGCGATCTTGCTGAAGATCGGGTACTCCCCGCTCTCCAGCAGCTGCTGGATGTACGGGTGGCTGCGTGCCGCCCACTCGGACTCGCTGAGGCCGCTGCGGCGGAGCTCCTCGGCCTGGCTGACCTCGTCGCGGACGGCGCCCTCGACGTAGCCGTTCAGCACAGCCATCAGGCCGAGGTTCTCGTCGATGGGCAGGTGGGCGTCGAGCACGCCCACCACCCGTTCGATCAGGAGCAGTTGGTGGGGGCCGAGACCGGGGAGCGACCGGTTCACGGTGGCGATCCACGGGTGCCGGAGCCACATGGCCCGCAGTCCGTCGGCGTAGCGTGTCAGATCCGCCCGCCAGTCGCCGGAGGGCATGCCCTCGACGTCGATCTCGCCCATCAGCCGGTCGGCCATGAGCTGGATCAGGTCGTCCCGGCTCGGGACGTAACGGTAGAGCGACATCGCGCCCGCGCCGATCTCGGTGGCGATCCGCCGCATCGTGGCGGCCTCCAGCCCCTCGGTGTCGGCGATCCGGACCGCGGCCTCGGTGATCTGCGCACGGCTGTAGGTCGGTTTCGGTCCGCGGGCCGGGCGCTCGGGCCGCATCCAGATGTTCGTGTACTCGGCGTCGGTCACCGCTGCACCCCCTGCTTGCGTACACAGTACCCAGTGGCCGCTCCCCGTGCTAGCGTGGTCGCCATGACCGCGTACAGCGTACTCAGTCGAGATGTCGTGGTGGATCCGGTCGCAGCCGCCCGGAGGCTGCACGGTCCTGCTCCGCAGCCTGCCCGTGCCCCTGCCCCTGCCCCTGCCCGTGCGCACGGGCGCAGGGGGCGGTGATGGCCGGGCCCGGCGGACCGGACCACCGGCCGCCGCCGGTCGGCGAGGACGACCGCGACCGGGCGGTCGAGCGGCTGCACGAGGCGTACGGCGAAGGGCGGCTCTCGGACGAGGAGCTGGACGAACGCCTCCACGAGGTGCTGACCGCCACGACGGGCGCCGAGCTCCGGTCGGCCCTGGCCTCGCTCCCGGAGGAGCGCGCGGGTGCGGCGTCCACGATCGCCGCCGTCAGCGGGCGGATCCGCCGACGCGGCGCATGGCGGGTGCCCCGGACCCTCACGGTCGCGTCCGCGCTCGGCAGCGTGCACCTGGACCTCTCCCGGGCGGTCATCGACCACCCGGTGGTCGACATCGAGCTGCAACTCGGCACCGGCAACGCCAGGATCACCGTCCCGCGCGACGCGGTCGTCGACATCGAGGGTCTGCAGACCGGCTGGCGGCAAGCGCTCCACAAGGCCCGGCGGCGTGCCCGCCCCGGCGGACCGAGGATCCGGATCTCGGGGTTCACGGGGCTCGGGCGCTTGACGATCCGTCATGCGTGGCGCTGAAGCGCCCGTCGGTCACGCCGTCCTGTCCCTCAGCCGGTGTGCGCCGCCTCCGCGGGCGGGCGGGGCGCGCCGTGGAACACCTGCCGTACGTGCCACTGCCGGTGCCGGGCCGCGACCGGCGGGTTCCCGGGCTGCGGCCCGATGACGGGGCGTCCGGAGAGCGCGAGCACGTGCCGGCGGCTGGCCTCGCTGCGGCCGACGAAGCGCTGGGACACCAGGATGCGGTGGTCCTCCCCCAGGCCGAGGACGCCCCTGTCGAAGAGCTTGTGGTGCAGTGAGCACAGGCACAGGCCGTTGTCGACCTCGTCCGGCCCGTCGTGCGACCACCAGCGGACGTGCGCCGCCTCCAGCCCGACCGTGATCGCGCCGAGGGCCCCGTCGTAACCGCAGAACGCGCAGCGGAACTCGTAGGCGGTGAGCACGAGTTCACGCATCCGCCGGTCCCGCTGCCGCCGGGCCGCGGGGTCGGCTGCGCCGGGGTCGGCTGCGCCCACGAAGCCGGTCCCGGCCCGCTCCAGGTCGAGGCCGACGGCCTCGCAGAGGTCGGCGTGCAGGGACACCGGGAAGTGGGCGTCCAGCACCACCCTGGCCATCCGGCCCAGCAGGGACGGCTCCTCGGCGAGCGCGGCCCGCAGCCCCGGCGCCAGCCTGCCGGTGGCGCCGCTCGCGCGGAGGACGCCGACGCCGCTCCCGGGGCTTCCCGGGCCCCGGTCGGTCCGGACCTCCCAGACACCGTCGCTGACGAGGTGGTGGAACGGGTAGGCGGGCGTCGTCGGATGCGACGGCCCGTACTCGGCGAGCAGCCGCTTCAGCTCACCCTCGACCGCGCTGAAGCGCAGCTCGCCGTCGGCGTCCTGCTGGTGGCTGCCGAGGGCGTAGAGCAGCAGCAGCGGCTTGTGCGGAGCGCGGACGCCGTTGTTCGTCCAGCGCCGCAGCCCCGCCGCGCGGTCGAGCCAGTCGGTGCTCACCGGACCGTCACCGTGTAGGTGTCGTGCACGACCCGCTTCCGGTCCTCGTCGCCGAGGGCCGGGCGGTGGCAGAGTCCGCGGTAGCAGTCGAGGAGCGTGACGGCGGTGGTCCCGCGGCCCTTGGCCTCGAAGGTGTAGTAGCGGGTGCCGCCGGCGCCGTCCGCGGTCCTCGCCTCCTCGGGGAGGTCGACGCGCTCGTCGACCTCGACCGCCACGGCGGCGTCCGGCCGAGGGGCCTCGATGCTCCAGGAGTCGCCGGCCGAGGCGTTGTCCCGGACGGCGATCGAGAACCGCTGGCCGACGGCGAGGCTCACTGCGCGTTCGTCCGCGCGCAGCACCCGGCCGCGGTCGGGCCCGTCCGACCCGCAGGCCGTCAGGGCCGCCGCCAGGACGACCGACAGCGCCACCGCCCGCAGCGGGGTCCGCCCCCGCCCTCGGGCCCGCCCCTCGGCCGCGCCGCCTGTCCGGACCGCGTGGCCGGAACCGTCCGCCATGATCCCCCCGTCCCCCGTGTGCTGCCCGTGCGCCGTCCGCGCGGCGGCGTCGGGGCACTCTACGGACCGGTTCGAGGCCGGATCAATCCGTCCGGCCTCCGGTACGGCTTCCCGTCAGGCCTCCGGTACGGCAGGGACGCTCGTTCAGCGGGACGGGAACGACGACAGTCCGTGCTCCCACGCGTCGGCGGCCTGCAGCAACTCGTCGTTGCTGCAGGCGACTTCGACGGCGTACTGGTAGATGTCCGGAGCGTCGTCGGCGTCCCACCGCTGCCACGGCGGTGCCGCCTCCAGGGACAGGTGGACGCGCACCAGCGACCGCCCGTCGAGGCTGCCGGCCAGGCTGAAGGCCAGGTTCGGCTCCAGGAACGACAGGCTCGGCGACAGGTCGCCCTCCTCGTCGGGCTCGGCCACGGCCACCCTGCCCGCGGCGACCGCGCGCAGCCAGGACGACAGTTCGCGGCCTTCGGAGGTCAGCAGGGCGGGATCCTGGAACGACCATCCGCCGGCGGGGGTCGTCACCCTGCCCTCGACGACGAGCCAGTTGTCGTCGAACGGGTCGCCGCTCGTCGCGGGGAACTGGTAGCGCAGCGGGCGCAGTTCGACGCTGGTTCCATGACGTGCCAGGAGCATCGTCACAGCATGCCACGAGCCGGTAGATTGCCCCCGGCCACCCGGCCACCCGGCCACCCGGCCACCCGGACACCCGGCGGTCATTCGAACCTCGGGAGAGCCGGGCACTCGAACACCCGGTCACCCGGCCGCCCCGACCAAGGAGACGACGGCGTTGGGCACGAAGGCGGTTGCGATCCTCTCCCTCGGCGGCACCATCGCCATGACCGCCGATCCGGCCACCGGCGGCGTCGTGCCGGCCCTGTCCGCCCACGACCTCCTCGCCGCCGTCCCCGCCCTGCAGAGCCTCGACGTCGAGCTGCGGGTCCACGACTTCCGGCGCCTGCCCAGCGCCTCCCTCGGCTTCGACGACCTGAGCGCGCTCGCGGGCGCCCTGGCCGACGCCTTCCGGTCAGGCTGCGACGGCGCGGTGGTCACCCAGGGCACCGACACCATCGAGGAAACCGCCTACCTGCTGGACCTGCTGCACCCGGGCGAGCAGCCGATCGTGGTCACCGGGGCGATGCGCAACCCCACCCTGCCCGGTGCGGACGGCCCGGCGAACATCCACGCAGCCGTCGTCGCCGCCGCGGCGCCCGAGCTGCGCGGCGCCGGCGCGGTGGTCGTCCTCGGCGACGAGATCCACGCCGCCCGCACCGTCCGCAAGTCCCACACCACCAGCCCCGCCGCGTTCACCTCCCCGGCGACCGGGCCCCTCGGCCGCCTCTACGAGGGGCGCGTCCACCTCCACGGCCCGCTCGCCGCGCGTACGACCTTCGCCGGCCCGACGATCCGGCCCGCGGCCCGCGTCGGCCTGTACACCGCGACGCTCGGCGACGACGGTACGCTCCTCGCCGCGATGGCCGAGGCGTGCGACGGGCTCGTCGTCGCCGCGTTCGGAGTCGGCCACGTCCCCGAGGGCTTCGTGGCCGTCCTGGAGCGGGCCGCGGCCCGGATCCCGGTCGTCCTCGCCAGCCGCATCGGCAACGGGCCGGTCCTGGAGGGGACGTACGGCTTCCCCGGCTCGGAGAAGGACCTGCTGGCCCGCGGACTGATCCGGGGCGGCCACCTCGACGCCTACAAGGCCCGCCTGCTCCTGCACGTCCTGCTCGGCCAGGGCCGGAACCGCGACGAGACCGCCGCCGCCTTCGCCCTGGCCGCCCACTGACCCCGGCAGCGGGCTGCGCCACGTGCGCCGCCTCCGCCTCGTACGCCGCCTCCGCCGCCGCTGACGCCCCGGGGAGTCAGTCGTGCTCCGCCGAGCCGGTGAGCCGGAGCTTGCGCTGGGCCCGCTGGTAGAACGTGGTGCGGCCGAGCCGTACGACGCGTGCGGCGGCGGGCAGCATGGTCACCGCGACGTGGTCGCCCGGTACGACACGGCCGACCAGGAGGCCGTCGGCCTCGACGGCGAGGTCCCCGCTGTGCGGCAGGACCTCCAGGTCGAGCCGCTCGCCGCTGGAGAGGAACACCGAGCGGTTGAACGCGGCGTGCGGAGCGACGGGTGTGATCAGCAGCCCCTCCGCGTTGGGGGAGACGATCGGGCCACCGGCGGAGAAGCTGTACGCGGTGGAGCCGGTCGGCGTGGCGGCGACGACCGCGTCGGCGGTGTAGTCCACGAAGGGCTCGCCCTGGACCCGCACGGCGACCGCCGCGGACCTGTGGCCCGGGCTGCGCAGCAGCACGACGTCATTGAGCGCTGTCTCCCGGGTGGTCCCGAAGCTGGCGTGGACGCCGGAACGGACTTCCACGGTGAACCGCTGGGCGTCGATGGCGTCCAGTGCGGCGGGCAGTTCCGGTATGTCGACCTCGGCGAGGAAGCCCAGGCGTCCGACGTTGACGCCCAGGACCGGCGCGTGGCCCCCGGTCGCGAGCCGCATGGCGCGCAGCATGGTGCCGTCCCCGCCGAGGCTGATCAGCAGGTCGGCGCTCGTGGCCAGCTCCTCGGTCCCGACCGGAATGGCCTCGCAGCCGATCCTGGCCACCTCCGCCGCCAGCCCCAGCACCTTCGTCCCCCGGGCCCGGCTCCAATGGACCACGGCCTCGACGGTGGGCGCGCAGGTGCGCTCGGGGTGGAGGACCAGCCCCACCGTGCCGATGAATCCCATCCGGGGCACCTCGATGTCGGCCGGGAGCGTTGCTCCCTCCAGTCATGCACAGCCGGTCGCCACCTTCAAGGGCACGCGGGCCCGTGCGACCGGCTCAGTGGTGGGGTACGACGGCGACGGGGCCGTGGGCGTGGTGGAGCACGGACTGGGCCACCGGGCCCAGCCGGGGCCCGGCCATCGGGTGCCTGGGGGAGCGCCGGCCGAGGACCACCAGCGAGGCGGTGCGGGACGCCTCGACGAGCATTCTGCTCGCGCTCCAGGCGCACACCTCCGCCTCGGTACGGACGTCGGGGAACTCGTCCTGCCAGCGCTCCAGGGTGTCCTGCAGCCGGGCCCGTTCGGCGGCAGCCAGGGACTGCCCGATGTGCCACCGGTCCACCGGTGCCTCCGTGGCGGACGGGCCGCGGAAGGTGTCCCGGCTCTCCATCACCCGCAGGGCGGCGCCGGTGTCGGCGGCGTGCCGGAAGGCGAAGGCGAGCACCGGGTCGCACGGCCGGTCGCCCTCGACGCCCACGACGACGGGTCCGGGCGTCGCGGCCGGCCCGTCCGCCTCGGCTCCGCCGTCCGATCCGGCGCGGACCAGGACCACCGGGCAGTCCGCGCGGGCGGCGGCGCGCAGGCTGACGGAGCCGATCAGGAGGTCGGCGAAGCCGCCCTTCCCGCGCGAGCCCAGCACCAGCACCGGGGCCCGGCGGGCGGTGGCGGTCAGCGCGTACGCCGGGTTCCCGGGGACGATCTCGCAGGAGACGGCCAGCCCGGGCAGCTCGGCCGCGATGCGGTCCCGGATCGCGGCTACCGGGCCCGGCAGCGTGCTGTCGCCGCCGAGGTCGCGGTCGAGCGCGTCCACCTCGCCGCCGGCGACCAGGACCATCCGCAGCGCGCGCCCGTTCCGCCGGGCCTCGCGGGCGGCCCACTCGGCCGCCGCCGCACTCTCGGTCGAGCCGTCGATCCCCACCACCACGCCGTGCGACATCGCTGAGACCTCCCTGGTCGGCGGAGGGCCGCGGCACTCGTGGGCGCGGTCCCGTCCGGCGACCAGACTCCCGCGGGGCCGACGGTCGGTCACAGGGGCCGAGCAGCCCCACCTGGGTACCGAAGGTCCCGGGGCCGGACGGCCGTCTGCGAGAATCAGCCGCGGCTTCGGCAGTGAGGCTTCGGCAGCGCGGCTTCGGCAGTGGGGCTTTGGCGACGAGGAGGGCCCGTGGGCGGCGAGACGGTGCGGTCACGAATGCCGCAGCTGCGGTTGGACGAGCTGCTGGAGGAGCTCCAGGCGCGGATCGACGCGGCCCGGGGCACCCGGGACCGGGTGCACAGCCTGCTGGAGGCGGTGCTGTCGGTCGGCCGGGAGCTGGACCTGACGCAGGTGCTGCGGCGGATCGTGGAGGCTGCCGCCGTCCTGGTGGACGCCCGTTACGCGGCGCTCGGGGTGATCGGGCCGGACGGGGAGACGCTGTCGCAGTTCCTCACGGTGGGCCTGTCCGAGGAGGAGATCGCCCGGATCGGCCCGTACCCGACCGGCCGTGGCCTGCTCGGGGAGCTGATCCACCGCCCGGCGCCGCTGCTGCTGGCCGATCTCTCCGAGCATCCGTCGTCGGTGGGCTGCCCGGCGCACCACCCGGTGATGCGGACCTTCCTGGGCGTGCCGGTGCGCGTGCGCGAGGAGGTCTTCGGCAACCTCTACCTCACCGACAAGCAGGGCGGCGAGGAGTTCGACGCCGACGACGAGGCGGTGATCTCCACCCTGGCCGTGGCCGCCGGGGTGGCGATCGACAACGCCCGCCTGTACGAGGAGGCCCAGCGCCAGCAGCGCTGGCTGAGCGCGAGCGCCGAGATCACGCGCGCCCTGCTGTCCGGCGGTTCCCGGTCCGAGGTGTTCGAGCTGATCGCCCAGCGGGCGAGGGAGATCACCGGCGCGGAGCTGGCCGACGTCTCGGTGCCGACGGCCGGGACCGGAGCGCTCCGCGTGGAGCTGGCGCTCGGCGGCGACGCGGCCGGCCGGGAGGGCCTGGTGGTACCGCTGGAGGGGTCGCTGTCGGGGACGGCCTTCGCCTCGGGGGTGTCGGTGACGACGGTGGATCTGGCCGGTGATCCCCGGCTGTTCGCCGAGCCGCGCCGTTTCGCCGGGCTCGGACCGGCGGTCGCGGTGCCGCTGGGCCGGGCGGAGGGGCAGATCGACGGCGTGCTGCTGCTGGCCAGGGAAGCCGGCCGACCCGAGTTCACCGACGGCGAGACCGGCCCGCTGCTGGGCTTCGCCGACCAGGCCGCGCTCGCCCTGGAGCTGGCGGAACGCCGCCGGGACGTCGAGCAGCTGGCGATGCTGGAGGACCGTGACCGGATCGCCCGGGACCTGCACGACCTGGCCATCCAGCGGCTGTTCGCGACGGGGATGACGCTGCAGAGCGCGGCCCGGGTCATCGACCATCCCGGTGCATCGGACCGGGTGCTGCGTGCGGTGGGGGACCTGGACGAGACCATCAAGATCATCAGGTCGACGATCTTCGGCCTGCGGGCGCGGGAGGAGAAGGGCGGCCAGGGCCTGCGGTCGCGCGTGGTGCGGGTGGCCGAGGCGGCGCCGGCGGCGCTGGGCTTCCCGCCCCGGCTGAGCATGGAGGGCCTGCTGGACACGGACGTGCCCGCGGAGGTGGCCGACCACGTGGTGGCGGTTCTGGGGGAGGCGCTGAGCAACGCGGCCCGGCACGCGCGGGCGGGGCGGATCGAGGTGGTGCTGCAGGCGACCGGGGCGCGGGTGGTGCTCACGGTGCAGGACGACGGGGTGGGCATTCCGGAACAGGGGCGGCGCAGCGGACTGCGCAACCTCGCCGAACGCGCCGAAGCCCTGGGGGGCGTCTTCGAGCTGGCCGCCCCGGCGGCCGGCGGGACCAGGTTGTCCTGGTCGGTGCCGCTGGCACACTGATCCGGCCCTGCGGCGGCGCGTCCGTCGTGCCGTCCGAGGGCCGGAGGCCGGTGGTTCGGCCGTCGTCGGTTCCGCCGGCGTCGAGTCCGTCGGCGTCGGACCGACCAGCGGTGGCCCGGCCGGCGTCGGTCCGATCGGCGATCCGACCGACGTCGGTCCGATCAGCGTTGGACCAGGCGGTTCGGCGGGAACAGGCGGCCGCTCACCAGCTCCGGGAGGATGCGGACGGTGACCGTGCCGGCCGGCCCGGTCGCCGCTCCCTCGGGGGTGACGTCGGCGCGGCCGAGGACGGTCACGCTCCAGCCGGTGCCGTCCGCCGCGTCGAGCTCCCCGGCCTCGAAGGCCACCAGCGCGCCCGCGACCGCTCGGGCCAGCTCGGACCCGGCGGCGGTGCTCAGCAGCACGCTCCCGTCGGCCCCGAGCCGGTACCGGGCGGGTTGGACGGCGGGGAGGGCACCGAGGGTGTAGACGACCCGGCCGACCGAGAGGCCGGCGAGGAGCCGTCGGCACTCTCGCCCGTCCAGCGGGGTGGTGTCAGGTGTCATGGCATCGATGGTGTCGCCGCGGTGGGCGCCGGGGGAGGGGTCGTTGGTCCTCGGAGGGGATGCCGACCGGATCTGATCGGTGGGGTCGGTGCCCCGAGGCGGTCGGTGAGGCAGCGGGTTCAGCGGTCGGTTCAGCGGCCGGTACGAGCCGCGGGCTGCCCGTGGGTGCCGAGGGCCTGGGTGGCGATCAGGGCGGCCTGGACGCGCCGTTCCACGCCGAGCTTGGCCAGCAGGCGGGAGATGTGGTTCTTGACCGTCTTCTCGGCGAGGAAGAGCCGCTGACTGATCTGGCGGTTGGTGAGCCCCTCACCGACCAGGGCGAGCACCTCCCGCTCCCGTTCGGTGAGCTGGGGCAGGCCGGAACTCTGCTCGGTGACGGCGTCGCCGCGCAGGCGGGCCATCAGCCGGGTGGCGGCGCCGGGGTCGAGCATCGACTGGCCGGAGGCGACGGTGCGCACGGCGGAGACCAGGTCGGTGCCGCTGATCTGCTTGAGGACGTATCCGGCGGCCCCGGCCATGATGGCGTCCAGGAGCGCCTCCTCGTCGTCGAACGAGGTGAGGATCAGACAGGCCAGCCCGGGCATGCGGGAGCGCAGTTCGCGACAGACCGTCACGCCGTCGCCGTCCGGCAGCCGCATGTCGAGGACGGCGACGTCGGGGCGCAGCGCGGGGACCCGGGCGAGCGCCTGCTCGACCGTGGCGGCCTCGCCGATCACCCGGAGGTCCGGCTCGGCGTCCAGCAGGTCGTGCACGCCCCGGCGGACCACCTCGTGGTCGTCCAGCAGGAACACCTTCACCGGGCCGCTCGTTCCAGCCGCCGGACTCTCCGTCATCGCCGCTCCAACCCCGTTGGCCCGCCCCGCCGGCGGACCGCGTGACTCTCCGTGGAGTCTGACGCGACCGGGGGCGGTTCCGATAGGGCCCTCCGGCCCTGTTCCGCCCCACGGTGGCCGGCTGTCGGGACCGGGTGCCACGGCCGGGTGCCGTGGCCGGAACGGCCGGACCGGTCAGCCGTGCTCGCCGCCGCGGGGCGCGCGGCCGCTCCAGACGGGCTCCGACCGGGCCCAGCCCAGGGTCCACGCCCGGTCGGCCCGACGGTCGAGGACGCTCAGCCTCGTGCAGAGCACGGCGGAGGCGAGGACGCAGAGCAGGCCGAAGAGGAGCAGGCCCAGGCACAGGGCGTCGGCCACGAGGTCGGCGGTGCTCGACGGTGCGGTGGCGGGGCGGCCGCTGCCGTCGACCCAGATCCCGACGGTGCTGCCGGGCCCGGCGGTCCGGGGGACGTCGATGCTGCCGGTGTTGGACCGGGTGCCCGGGTAGGTCCAGGCCGCGTCGGCGCGGTACACGGCCTTCCCGCCGACGACGGTGGCCTCCGCCCTCCGGACGGAGCCCTGCACCAGGGCGTCGACGCGGTGCAGGCCGGCGGCCGTGGCCGCGGCCTGCCGCTGGCCCGCGGCGAAGTGGGTGACGGCGGCCCCGGCCCCGAGGAGTGCCGCGAGCGCGATCCCGAGGGCGGTGAGCACCACCGCCCGGCTCCGGGCCCGGTCAAGAGCGCGGCTGAGCGGATTGCGCTCCCGGCCGAGGGCCCGGCGCAGGTGGCCGCACGGCGGTGCCGCCGGGCTGTCGGGCCGGGCCGGGCGGTGGGTGCTGGACACGGCGGTGCTCCTTGTCGCTGTTCAGGGGGCGATGGCGAGGCCGTGCACGGCTCAGGTGTGGGGGACGACGACGACCGGGGCGGCGCAGTGGTGCAGGACGGCGTGCGCCACCGGGCCGAGGCGCGGCCCGAGGCGGTGACGGTGCTCCCGCCGCCCGACGACGACGAGGTCCGCACGGGTCGAGGTCGCCTCCAGCAGGGCCCGGGCTCCGCCACCGAGGCGGACCTCCTCGACGATGTCGAGCCCGGGGTGCTCCGCCCTCAGGGCGGTGACGACCGGGGAGATCAGGGCCGCTTCGGTGGCCTCCTGCTCCGTCAGGTCCACCAGGGGCGGCATCAGGCCCCCGTACGCCCAGACGGGCGCCGGGTCCCACCCGTGCACGACGCGCAGCCGGCAGCCGCGCAGCTGCGCCTCGGCCACGGCGAACTCGACGACGGTGTCGTCGGTTCGACGGCCGTCGAGCCCGACCACCACCTCCCGTCCCGCCCCGGCCCCCGTCCCGCCCCCAGTCCCAGCGGGCCGGTCGGCGGGCGCCTGTCCGAGGCGCACCAGCACGGTCGGGACGGTCGCGGCCGCTGCCACCGCGAGCCCCACCGAACCCACGAGGAGGCCGGCGAAGCCGCCGAGCCCGCGGGAGCCGAGCACCAGCAGCTCCTGCCCCTTCGCCGCGGCGAGCAGTCCGTCGACGGGATCCTCCGCGACCACCGCGACCTCCACCGGCAGGCCCGGGTGGTCGTGCCGGATCCGGTCGGCGATCCCACGAAGCGCGTCCGATGCCCTCTGCCGCAGGTCGCCGGGCTGCGAGACGTTCCCGTCCCCGGCGTCGAGCCACGGCCACGCGTGCAGCAGCCGCACCGCGCAGCCCCGGCGCCGGGCCTCCGCGGCCGCCCACAGGGCCGCCGCCTCGCTCTGCGGCGATCCGTCGATTCCGGTCAGGACACAGCGCGTCATGGTGGTCTCCCCCTCGTGGGATCAAGCGTCGGGCCGGGACGGCCGGCGCCCGGCACCATCGAATCTGCCGCCCGGGCACGCGGTGGGAGAAGGGACCGAAGGGACCGGCCGCAGGGCCGGTGGTCCCGGTCGCGGAAGCGTCGGGCCGTGTGCCGCTCGCGGTACTTCCCCGTGTCGACCGCGACGGGCCGGCGCCGGGCTCCGGTGGTCCCGGCCGGGCCCGGGACCACCGGGCGGGCAGGCCGGGACCGCGGGCACGGGGGACAGGGACCGTCGGCCCCTGGGGCGGCGCAGCCCGGCGGATCGAGGATCTTCCTCGTCGAGCGATGGGCAGGTCCGCCCGCCGTGGACTTCCACTCTGACCGAGGAGCACCCTCATGTCCGCATCCGACCACCCGGAGCGAGGGGCCGCCGACGCGGCCCCGGGGCAACGGAGAACCGACACACGCTTCGGATTGCCCGCCGCGACCGCACTGGTCGTCGGCAGCATCATCGGGACCGGGGTGTTCGCCCTGCCGTCCGCGCTCGCACCCTACGGGCCGATCGCCCTGGTGGCGTTCGTCGCCGTGACCGTCGGCGCCCTCGCCCTGGCGGTGGTGTTCGGGCGGCTGTCCGAGCGGGTGCCGGGCAGCGGCGGCCCCTACGTCTACGCCCGGGAGGCGTTCGGCGAGTTCGCCGGGTTCCTGACCGCCTGGTCCTACTGGATCACCGCCTGGGCGGGCAACGCGGCCATCGCGGTGGCCTGGGTCGGTTACGTCGAGGTGTTCGTCGACAAGGGCCACCACACCTGGGCCTCGATCACGATCGCGCTGGCCGGTCTCTGGCTGCCCGCGGCCGTCAACCTGACGGGCGTGCGGAACATCGGGGCCTTCCAGGTGGTCACCACCGTCCTGAAGTTCCTCCCGCTGGGCTTCATGGCGACCGCCGGACTGCTGTTCGTCAAGTCCGGCAACTTCGGGGCCTTCAACGCGAGCGGGGGATCGGCCCTCGGAGCCGTCTCGGCCGCCGGCGCCATCGCCCTGTTCAGCTACATCGGCCTGGAGACCGCCTCGGTCGCCGCCGACCGGGTCCGGGACCCGGAGCGCAACGTGCCCCGGGCGACCGTCTACGGCACGCTGGCCTGCGCCGCGATCTACCTGCTCGGGACGCTGGCCGTCTTCGGCACCGTCCCGCACGGCCGACTCGTCGGCTCCACCGCGCCGTTCACCGACGCGTTCAACACCATCGCGGGCGGTACCTGGGCCGGGAACCTGGTCGCCGCCGCCGCGATCGTCTCCGGCCTCGGGGCCCTCAACGGCTGGACGCTGATCTGTGCCGAGATGCCGCTCGCGGCGGCCCGCGACGGACTGTTCCCGTCCGCCTTCGGCCGTACCCGGGGGCGTGGTGAGGTGCCCGTCTTCGGCATCCTGTCGGCCACCGTGCTCGCGTCGCTGCTCACCGTGGTCAGCTACACGCAGTTCACCCAGGTCTTCACCGAGATCGTGCTGCTCAGCGTCCTGACTGCCGTCATCCCCTACCTGGTGTCCGCGGCCGCGCAGCTGCTCTGGCTGGTGCGGCACGGTCGCGCGGAGCTCGACCGGCGGCGCCTGGGCCGGGACGCCACCGTCACCGTCCTCGCGCTGTCGTTCTCCTACTGGTCGATCCAGGGCAGCGGCTACCAGACCGTCTACTACGGCTTGTTCACCATCCTGCTCGGCATCCCGGTCTACGTCTGGCTCAAGCGGGAGCCGGGCGGGAACGCCACGGCCCCGGCCGCGCCCGCCGACTCCGGTACGGCCCAGCCCGCGGCCCGTACGGCCCAGCCCGCGCCGGGGGCCCGTACGGCCCGCACGGCCCGCACGGCGCACCCCGTCGGCCTGCCGACGCTCATCCTCCGCGCGCTGCGTCCGCGCCACCAGCACTGAGAACGAGGAGCCCACCGATGTCCACCCTGCGTGTCGATTCCGAAGCCGGCCGCCTGCGCCAGGTCGTCCTGCACCGCCCGGGCCTCGAACTCGCCCGGCTCACCCCCCGCAACGTCGACGAGCTGTTGTTCGACGACATCCTGTGGGCCAAGCGCGCCCGCGAGGAGCACGACGCCTTCGCCCAGGTGCTGCGCGACCACGGCGTCCGCGTCCACCACTACGCCGACCTGCTCGGCGAGACCCTCGACCTGCCGCCGGCCCGGGCGTGGCTGCTCGGACAGGTCGTCACCGAGAGCACCGTCGGCCCCGCCCTGGTCGACCCGGTCCGGGCCCTGTGCGAGGACCTGGACGGCCCGACCCTCGCCGAGTACCTGATCGGCGGCGTCCTCAAGGACGACCTGCCGCTGACGCGGCCGCACAGCCTGGTCTGGAGCGCGCTGGGGGAGCAGGACTTCGCCCTGCCGCCGCTTCCCAACCATCTCTTCCCGCGGGACAACTCCTGCTGGATCGGCGGGCGGTACAGCCTCAATCCGATGGCCCGCCCGGCCCGCCGCCGGGAGACCCTGCACACCGCGGCGATCTACCGCTTCCACCCGCTGTTCGCCGAGGCCGCGCCCCCGCTGCTGGACGGCACCGTCCAGGCGCAGGGCAGCACCCTGGAGGGCGGGGACGTCCACGTCCTCGCCGAGGGCGTCGTGATGGTCGGGATGGGCGAGCGCACCACCCCGCAGGCCGTGGAACAGCTGGCCCGGCAGCTGTTCCTGACGAACACCGCGCACCGGCTGGTCGCCGTCCGCCTGCCGGAGAGCCGGGCGTTCATGCACCTGGACACCGTCCTGACCATGATCGACCGGGACGCCTTCGTCCTCTACCCCGGGCTCGCCGACCAGCTGCGCTCCTGGACCCTGACCCCCGCCCCCGAGCGCCCGGCCGGCTTCGACGTCCGCCCCGACACGGACCTCGCCACCTCGCTCGCCGAGGCCCTCGGCCTGGACAAGGTGCGCTTCCTCTCGGCCGAGCAGGACATGCGGGCCGCCGAGCGCGAGCAGTGGGACGACGGGAGCAACTTCCTCGCCCTCGAACCCGGCGTCGTCGTCGGCTACGAGCGCAACACCACCACCAACACCCACCTGCGCAAGCAGGGCGTCGAGATCGTCACGATCGCCGGATCCGAGCTCGGCCGGGGCCGCGGCGGCCCGCGCTGCATGAGCTGCCCCGTCCAGCGCGATCCCGCCAACTGACCACCTCCGATCACTCCCCACGAAGGAGAACGCCGCCATGACCATCGACCTGTCCGGCCGCCACTACCTGGACGAACTCGACTTCACCGCCACCGAGATCCGGCACCTGCTCGACCTCGCCGCCGAGTTGAAGGCCGCGAAGCGGGCCGGCACCGAGAAGCCCCGGCTCGCCGGCCGCCGCCTGGCGCTGATCTTCGAGAAGAACTCCACCCGCACCCGCTGCGCCTTCGAGGTCGCCGCCGCCGACCAGGGCGCCACCACCACCTACCTCGGCCCGGACAGCTCCCACATCGGCCACAAGGAGAGCGTCGCCGACACCGCCCGCGTCCTCGGCCGGATGTACGACGGCATCCAGTACCGCGGCTTCGACCAGGGCACCGTCATCGAACTCGCCCGCCGCGCCGGAGTGCCGGTCTACAACGGCCTCACCGACGCCTGCCACCCCACCCAGAGCCTGTGCGACGTCTTCACGATGCGCGAGCACAGCGGGAAGCCGCTGGAGGAGATCTCCTTCTGCTACCTCGGCGACGCCCGCAACAACACCGCCAACTCGCTGATGGCCATGGGCAGCCTGCTCGGCATGGACGTCCGGATCGCCGCGCCGCGCGCCCTGTGGCCGCAGCCGGAGCGCGTCGCCGCCTGCCGGGCGCTCGCACCGGCGACCGGGGCCCGCCTGACCGTCACCGAGGACGTGACCGAGGCCGTGCGGGACGCCGACTACCTCTACACCGACGTGTGGGTCTCGATGGGCGAGGACCACGACCACTGGCCCGACCGCATCGCCCAGCTGCTGCCGTACCAGGTCAACGCCAAGACCCTCGGCGCCACCGGCAACCCGGACACGGCCTTCCTGCACTGCCTGCCCGCGCTGCACGACACCCGCACCGACCTCGGCGCCAAACTCGCCGCCCGGCACGGCCTGGAGGGGCTCGAAGTCACCGACGAGGTCTTCGAGTCGCCCGCCTCGCTGGTGTTCGACCAGGCCGAGAACCGCATGCACACCATCAAGGCGATCCTGGTCGCCACGCTGGGGAGGGACTGACCGTGCGCATCGTCGCAGCCCTCGGCGGGAACGCCCTGCTCCAACGGGGCGAACACCCGGACGCCGAGGTCCAGTTGCACCACGTCCACCAGGCGGCCCGCTCGCTCGCCGAACTCGTCGAGGCCGGCCACGAGGTGGTGATCACCCACGGCAACGGTCCGCAGATCGGCCTGCTCGCCGTCGAGAGCGAGACCGACCCGGCGCTCACCGCACCGTACCCGCTGGACGTCCTCGGCGCCCAGACCCAGGGCATGATCGGCACCCTGCTCGCCCGGGAACTGATGAACCGGCTTCCCGGGCGGGAGGTCGCCGCCCTCGTCACCCACACCGAGGTCGACCCGGACGACCCGGCGTTCACCCACCCCACCAAGTTCATCGGCCAGCGACTCGACGAGCAGCAGGCCCGGGCCCTGGAGCGCGAGCGCGGCTGGACCACGGCGCAGGACGGCGCGCACCGCCGCCGTGTCGTCCCGTCGCCCGCACCACGGGCGGTGCTCGAAGCGCCCCTCGTCCGCCGCCTGCTGGCCGGCGGAGCGGTGGTGATCTGCGGGGGCGGCGGGGGCGTCCCGGTCGTCCGCGACCGTGACACCGGCCTGCTCCGGGGAACCGAGGCCGTCGTCGACAAGGACCGCACCGCCGCGCTCCTCGCCGAGCAGCTCGACGCCTCCGCCCTGCTGATCCTCACCGACGTCACGCACGTGTTCACCCGCTACGGAACCGCCCACCCCGGCCCGCTGGTGACCACCACGCCCGAGCGCCTGCGCGCGCTGGACCTGCCCGAGGGCTCGATGCGGCCCAAGGCCGAGGCCGCCGCCGCGTTCGCCGAACGGACCGGCGGCCTGGCCGCCATCGGCCCGCTCGACAACGCCCTCGGCACCGTCCTGGGCACCACCGGGACCACCGTCCGCGCCGCCGCGATCGGTGGGGAGTTGGGCCGCACGGCCCTGCCCGCGGGGCGAACGGCCGACGACGGCGCCCTCCGGCACCCGGCAGTCTGAAACCACATCCGAGAGGCAGGACTCCTGATGAACCGTCTGCACACGCCGATCGCCCACGACATCCGGGTCGAGACCCGGGGCGAGGTGTCCCTCGCCGCGCCCGACTACGCCCGGGCGAAGCTGCTGGCCGTCGTCGAACGGCAGCACGAGCCGGTGCTCGCGGCCCGGGTGAAGCTCACCCAGGCGAGCAACCACGTCGTCAAGCCCGCCATCGCCCAGGCCGTGGTGGACCTCAACGGCCGGCCCGTCCGCGCCCACGTGGCGGCCGCGACCATGCAGGAGGCCGTCGACCTGCTCCAGGACCGGCTGACCGCCCGGCTCGCCCGGGTGCACCGGCACCGCGACGCCCACCGCCACCACGCCCCGGCCGGCCGCGCCGCCCGGGACGACGAGGCCGCCCGCGAGCACCGCCCGCACCGGCGCGGCCTGGCACCGGAGGACCGGCGGATCGTGCGGCACAAGACGTACAGCCTGCCCAGCCAGAGCGCCCGGGCCGCCGTGTTCGAGCTGGAGGCCATGGACTACGACTTCCACCTGTTCACCGACGCCGCCTCCGGCTGCGACAGCGTCGTCTACCGCGACGAGCGCGCCGATGGGCACCGTCTGGCCGTCGCCGGACCCGTCGCCGGACCCGTCGCCGGGCCCATCGGCGAGCCGGAGCCGGGACTCAGTGTGAGCACCGCGGCGGTGCCGGAACTGACGGTGCCCGAGGCGGTGGCCAGGTTCGACCTCACCGGACTGCCGTTCGTCTTCTTCGCCGACACCGCCACCGGGCGGGGCAACGTGCTCTACCACCGCTACGACGGCCACTACGGCCTCATCACACCGGCGCGGTGACGCGGTAGCGGCGGCAGGAGCTGCGCCGAGGGCGGGGAGCCGGGGACGGGTGACACCGTCCCCGGCTCCCCGCCGTGCATGCGGCCCCCCCACCGACCCCGCGCCGCCGGGACCTTCGGCGCGGCGGCAGGGCAGCTCGGCCCCTGCCACGGCTGCGGGGCACGACGCGATGCTGTCCCGGACGGCGGGGGCGCGGAACGGCCGCGTCCCGCGGGACCGAGAGAGGACGCGACATGTCGCACTCCGTGGTGGTGGGGATCGACGGCTCGGAGCAGAGCACGGTGGCGGCGGCGTGGGCTGCCGCCGAGGCCGACCGGAGCGGCCGGGCGCTCCGGATGATCCACGTCGGGGGAGCCGAGGACGGCAGGCCGCTGCGGCCGGCGGGGGCGGACGACGGCCTGCCGCCGGAGCTGCTGGCGGTCCGGGACCGCCTCACGGCCGTCCTGCCCGGCCTGGAGCTGTCGTGCGAGCGGATTCCGGGCAGCCCGGTCCACGCGCTCGTGGCGGCCGGCGCGCGGGGCGGGCTGATCGTCCTCGGCTCGCGCGGCCTCGGTGGCTTCACCGGCCTGCTGGTCGGCTCGGTCGGGCTCCGGGTGGCCGCCGACGCGCTCTGCCCGGTCGTGCTCGTCCGGGCGGGCGCGGACGGCGAGTCCGACGGGGCGGGTGGCGCGGCGGGTGACGTGGTGGTGGGCGTCCGGGGCGACCGCCCCTGCGCCGAGGTGCTCGCCTTCGCCTTCGAGCAGGCGGCCCGTCGGGGCGTCACCCTGCGGGTGCTGGAGAGCCGTTCGTTGCCGGCCGGCCCCTACGTGACGCAGGCGCCGGTCGACCAGCGGGAGATCAGGGACTCGCTGGCGGAGGCGGAGCTGGTGCGCCTGGGGGACGCGCTGGCCCGTTGGCGGGACAAGTTCCCCGGGGTGCGGGTGGAGGCCGAGGTGACCGCCCGGCACGCGGGCGGGGCGCTCGTCGACGCCTCCCGGGGAGCCTCGCTCGTCGTGCTGGGGCGGCGGACCCCCGTGCACCAGGCGGGTGTGTCCCGGTTGGGGAGCGTGGCGCACGCCGTCCTGCACCACGCGCTCTGCCCGGTCGCGATCGTCCCGCACGACTGAACCGCACGACTGAACCGCACGACTGAGCCGCCCGGTGGCGGCCTCGGCCCGGACCCTCGAAGGTCCGGGCCGCGGCCGTTCCCCGGTCCCCGACCGGCTGCGCCGGCCGCGCCGGGCGGGCCGGCCACGATCGCAGGTCCGTCCGGGGAAGGGACCTTCGGCCCGGAGGAACGGTCCAACGGCGCTTCTCCGCAAGGGCGTTGCCACGACAGGCTGGAGTTCGGAGGCGCGGACCGGCCACGGATGCGCCCCGACCGGATGACGAACCGAGAGGTGACCACCATGCCCCGCCGCCGCCCCGAGGCCGAGACCACGGACGAGACCGAGGCCCGGACAGGGTCCCCCACCACCGTCAGCACCGTGAACAGCGTCAGCGACGTCAGCACCCCGTCCGCCGTCGACGCACTGGTCGCCTCCGCGCTGGAGGCCCTGCAGGAGTACGCCTCGTTCACCCAGGACCAGGTCGACCACATCGTCAGGAAGGCGTCCCTGGCGGCGCTGGCCCGACACACCGGACTCGCCGTGCTGGCGGTGGAGGAGACCGGGCGCGGGGTGTTCGAGGACAAGGCGGTGAAGAACGTCTTCGCCTGCGAGAACGTCACGCACGTGATGGGGCGCACGAAGACGGTCGGGGTGGTGTACCGGGACGAGATCGACGGGATCGTGGAGATCGCCGAGCCGGTCGGGGTGGTCGCGGGCATCACCCCGGTGACCAATCCGACCTCGACCGTGATCTTCAAGTGCCTGCTGGCGCTGAAGACCCGCAACCCGATCGTCTTCGCCTTCCACCCCGCGGCCCAGAACTGCTCGGCTGAGGCGGCCCGGATCGTGCGGGACGCGGCCGTGGCGGCCGGCGCCCCGGCACACTGCGTCCAGTGGATCGAGGAGCCGTCGATGGCGGCGACCGGCGCGCTGATGAACCACCCGGACGTGGCGACGATCCTGGCCACCGGCGGGAACACGATGGTCCGGGCCGCGTACAGCTGCGGCAAGCCGGCGTTGGGCGTCGGCGCGGGCAACGTCCCGGCGTACGTCGAGAAGAGCGCCGACCCGAAGCGCGCGGTCAACGACATCGTGCTGTCCAAGACCTTCGACAACGGCATGATCTGCGCCTCCGAGCAGGCGGTGATCCTGGACGAGGAGATCCGGGAGGCGGCGCTCGCCGAGTTCCGGAAGCTGAAGGCGCACCACGCGAGCGCCGAGGAGAAGGCGCTGCTGGAGCGGTTCCTGTTCGGCACCGGCGACGGCCGTTCCTGCGCCGGGGACCGGCTGAACGCCGACGTGGTGGGCCGCCCGGCCGCGTGGATCGCCGAGGCGGCGGGCTTCGCGGTACCCGAGGACACCTCGGTGATCCTGGTGGACTGCGAACGGGTCGGGCCGGCGGAGCCGCTGACCCGCGAGAAGCTCTGCCCGGTGCTGGCGGTGCTGAGCGCCGGATCGCGCCGCGAGGGCGTCGAACTGGCCGCGGCGATGGTGGAGTTCAACGGGCTCGGGCACTCGGCGGCGGTGCACACCGAGGACGCGGCGTTCGTGGAGGAGTTCGGGCACGAGGTCAAGGCCTGCCGGATCGTCTGGAACGCGCCGAGCTCGCAGGGCGGCATCGGAGACGTCTACAACGCCTTCACCCCCTCGCTGACCCTGGGCTGCGGCAGCTACGGGCACAACTCGGTGGCGGGGAACGTCTCGGTCCTCAACCTCGTCAACATCAAACGGATCGGGCGGCGCAACACCAACATGCAGTGGTTCAAGGTCCCGCCGAAGATCTATTTCGAGCGCAACTCGGTCAAGTACCTGGCGAGCATGCCGAACGCGCACCGGATCGTCGTCGTCACCGACCACACGATGGTCCGGATCGGGCACCTGGAGCGGATCCGCGGCGTCCTGGACCGTCGCCGGGAGCCGGTCGAGGTGCGGGTGGTCGACTACGTCGAGCCCAACCCGAGCATCGACACGGTGCGCCGCGGCGCCGAGCTGATGCGGGAGTTCGAGCCGGACACGATCATCGCGCTGGGCGGTGGCTCGCCGATGGACGCCGCCAAGGTGATGTGGCTGATGTACGAGCACCCGGAGGTCGAGTTCGCCGACCTGAAGGAGAAGTTCTTCGACATCCGCAAGCGCGCCTTCACCTTCCCCGACCTGGGGGAGAAGGCGAAGCTGGTGTGCATCCCGACCACCTCGGGCACCGGCAGCGAGGTCACCCCGTTCGCGGTGATCACGGACACCGCGACCGGCCAGAAGTACCCGCTCGCCGACTACGCGCTCACCCCGAGCGTGGCGATCGTGGATCCGGCGCTGACCACACGGCTGCCGAAGGACGTCACCGCCGACTCCGGCTTCGACGCCCTCACCCACTGCATCGAGACCTACGTGTCGGTCTACGCCAACGACTTCACCGACGGGCTCGCCCTGCAGGGCATCCGGCTGATCTTCGAGAACCTGGAGCGGGCCGTGGCGGACGGCCCGGAGGACCCGGTGGCCCGCGAGAAGATGCACAACGCCGGGACGATCGCCGGAATGGCCTTCGGCTCGGCCTTCCTCGGCGCGGTGCACGCCATGGCCCACACCCTGGGCGCCACCTTCCACGTCGCCCACGGGCGCACCAATGCCCTCCTGCTGCCGCACGTGATCCGCTGGAACGGCTCCGCCCCGACGAAGGTCACCGGCTGGCCCAAGTACCAGAGCTACCTCGCCCCCGAGCGCTACCAGGCCGTCGCCCGGATGCTCGGCCTCCCGGCCGCCACCCCCGAGCAGGGCGTCGAGTCGCTCGCCGCGGCGGTCGAGGACCTGCGCGACAGGGTCGGCATCCCGCGCTCCTTCAAGGCGGCCGGCGTCGACGAGGAGGCCTTCCTGGCGGCCCTGCCGCACCAGGCGATGAACGCCTACGAGGACCAGTGCGCCCCCGCCAACCCGCGCATGCCGATGCTCGCCGACATGCAGCAGCTGATGCGTCAGGCCTACTACGGCGACCGGTCCTGAGGACCGTCGGCCCCTGGTCCGTCGGGAAGTTCCGGACGAGGACCGGGGCCGACGGCGGGACCACCACGGTGGCGGTGAATCCGAGAAGGGAGCCAGAGAGATGACTGTCCGGCAGCACGACGAGACGACTCGGGACGCCTGGGAGGGCTTCCGGGGCGGACGATGGCGGGAGACCGTCGACGTCCATGACTTCATCCGGCACAACTACACCCCGTACGAGGGCGACGCCGCCTTCCTGGCCGGCCCCACCGGGCGGACCACCGCGTTGTGGCGGCGGATCACCGACCGCTTCCCGGAGGAACGCGCCAGGGGCGTGTACGACGTCGCGCACGACGTTCCGTCCTCCGTCACCGCGCACGCGCCCGGGTACATCGACCGGGGGAGCGAGCTGATCGTCGGCCTGCAGACCGATGCCCCGCTCAAGCGCGCGATCATGCCGAACGGCGGCTGGCGGATGGTCGCGGGTGCGCTGCGGACCTACGGCTACCCGGTCGACCCGCAGCTGGAGAAGGTCTTCACCGCGTACCGCAAGACCCACAACGCCGGGGTGTTCGACGCCTACACCCCCGAGATCCTGGCGGCCCGCCGGGCCGGCGTCATCACCGGCCTGCCGGACGCCTACGGGCGCGGCCGGATCATCGGCGACTACCGCCGGGTCGCCCTCTACGGCGTGGACCGGCTGGTCGCGGCCAAGCTCGCGGAGAAGGCCGAGCTGAACGCGGCGCCCGCCGACCCGGCGGTCCTGGAGGAGACGATCCGCGAACGCGAGGAACTCGCCGAGCAGATCCGGGCACTGGGCGAGCTCAAGGAGATGGCCTCGGCCTACGGGTACGACGTCTCCGGGCGGGCCCGCACCGGCCGCGAGGCGCTGCAGTGGCTCTACTTCGCCTACCTGGCGGCGGTCAAGGAGCAGAACGGCGCGGCGATGTCGCTCGGCCGCACCTCGACCTTCCTCGACGTCTACCTTCAGCGCGACCTGGACGCCGGGCGCCTCACGGAGGAGCAGGCGCAGGAACTGGTGGACGACTTCGTCATCAAGCTGCGCATCGTCCGCTTCCTGCGCACCCCCGAGTACGACGAGCTGTTCTCCGGGGACCCGACCTGGGTCACCGAGTCGATCGGCGGCATGGGCGCGGACGGCCGCACCCTGGTCACCCGGACGTCCTTCCGCTTCCTGCAGACCCTGTACAACCTGGGCCCGGCGCCCGAGCCGAACATGACCGTGTTCTGGTCGCCACGCCTCCCGCGGGGGTTCAAGGAGTTCTGCGCCCGGGTGACCATCGACACCTCCGCCGTGCAGTACGAGTCGGACGAGCTGATGCGCCCGCGCTTCGGCGACGACACGGCGATCGCCTGCTGCGTCTCCGCGATGGAGGTCGGCAAGCAGATGCAGTTCTTCGGGGCCCGGGTCAATCTCGCCAAGACGCTGCTCTACGCGATCAACGGGGGCCGGGACGAGACGTCCGGCGACCAGGTCGGCCCGGCCACCGCCCCGGTCGGCGACGGCGTGCTCGACCACGACGAGGTCCTGGCCCGCTTCGACGAACAGCTGGAGTGGCTCGCCGAGACGTACGTTCACGCGCTGAACGTCATCCACTACATGCACGACAGGTACGCCTACGAGCGGATCGAGATGGCCCTGCACGACCGGGACGTCCGGCGCACCATGGCCTGCGGCATCGCCGGCCTCGCGGTGGCCGCCGACTCGCTGTCCGCCATCAAGTACGCCGAGGTCACCCCGGTGCGCGACGGGACCGGGCTGGTCACCGACTACCTGATCGAGGGCGACTACCCGGCGTACGGCAACAACGACGACCGGGCCGACGGGATCGCGGTCCGGCTGGTCGAGGAGTTCATGGCGAAGGTCCGCAAGCACCCCACCTACCGCGGCGCCGAGCACACCCAGTCCGTCCTGACCATCACCTCCAACGTGGTCTACGGCCGGAAGACCGGCAACACCCCGGACGGCCGGCGGGCCGGCGAGCCGTTCTCCCCGGGCGCCAACCCGATGAACGGCCGGGACGGCCACGGCTTCGTGGCCGCCGCCCTGTCCGTCGCGAAACTGCCCTACGAGCACGCCCAGGACGGCATCTCGCTGACCAACACCGTCGCCCCGGACGCGCTGGGCCGCACCGAGGCGGAGCGGATCAGCAACCTGGTCGGCGTGCTGGACGGCTACGTCGCCTGCCACGGCTTCCACATGAACGTCAACGTCCTCGACCGGGACACTCTGCTGGACGCGATGGCCCACCCGGAGAAGTACCCGCAGCTGACCATCCGGGTCAGCGGCTACGCGGTCAACTTCGTCCGCCTCACCCGCGAACAGCAGCTCGACGTCATCAACCGCACCTTCCACGACGCGCTCTAGGCCGGTCTTCGAACCCCCGAACGTGGGGTCCGAAGACCGGGCCCGGGCAGCGTGACCGACCGTCCACGCGGCGCCGGCGCCCGCTCCGACCAGCGGACGCCGGCACCCCGCCGTCCTCCGGAGAATCGCCATGACCGAACCCGTCCTCCGCGAAGGCCCGCCGCGTCGTCCCCCGGCGGCTCGCGCTCCGAGTGCCGCCGAACCGATCGCCGCCGAACCGATCGCCGCCGAACCGATCGCCGTCACCCCGGGTGCCGTCACCCCCGCGGCCGCTGTCACCCGGCGCCCGGTCGGCGGCATGCTGCACTCGTGGGACCTGTCCACCGGCGTGGACGGCCCCGGCACCCGCTTCGTGGTCTTCCTCGACGGCTGCCCGCTGCGCTGCCTCTACTGCCACAACCCCGACACCCGCCACATGCGCGACGGCCGGCGCACCTCCGCGGACGAGATCGTCGCGGAGGCCGCCAAGTGCACCGGGTTCATCCACGCCTCCGGTGGCGGCGCCACCGTCAGCGGCGGCGAACCGCTGCTCCAGCCGGTCCTCACCGGCGAGCTGCTGCACCGCTTCAAGCACCAGCTCGGCCTGCACACCGCCCTGGACACCTCCGGCTTCCTCGGCGCCCGCGCCACCGACGCCCTGCTCGCCGACACCGATCTGGTGCTGCTGGACATCAAGTCCTGGGACCGCGCGCTCTACCGGCACCTGACCCAACGGGAACTCGCCCCGACCCTGGACTTCGCCCGTCGGCTCGCCGACCTCGGCAAGGAGACCTGGGTCCGGTTCGTGCTGGTTCCCGGCCTGACCGATGCGCCCGGGAACGTCGAGGGCGTCGCCGCGTTCGCCGCCTCGCTCGGCAACGTCACCCGCGTCGACGTGCTGCCCTTCCACAAGCTCGGCACGGAGAAGTGGCGAGCGCTCGGTCTGGAGTTCACGCTCGCGGACACACCGGTGCCCACCCGCGACCAGACGGCCGCGGCCCGCGCCGTGTTCGCGGCGTACGGGCTGCACGTCGTCTGACGGGACGGCGCCGCCGCGCGTCGGGGCACCTCGGTTCCGTCCCCGTCCGGCCCGCGGCCCGGGCTCGAACGAGCTGCGTGCGGATCGTGAACTCCGGTAATTCCTAACCAATTTGAGTGAAGGTTTGTTCACCGATCGATCGGGCGCCGGTGGATCGCCGTAGCCTCGGGAGCCGCAGGAAGCCGCGGGGATCCAGTCGACTCGGAAAGGCCATCGACACCATGACCCACTCATCGGGCGGGAACGACGCGACGACCGGCGGGCCCTCCCGCCGCACGCTGCTCAGGATCGGTCTCGGCGTCGCCGCGGGGGCGGGGGCCCTCGGTACGGGTGCTCCCGCGGCGGTCGCCAACGGCCCGTACGACCCGACCGCTCCGACGATCGCCACCAAGATCAAGAACCTCAGCGGGCCGGTCGAGACCGGGCCGTTCGCCTCGCCGTGGACGGACCTCGGCATCCCCGTGCGGTGCCCGGACGGGACCATGCTCTTCGTCTGCGGCGACACCTTCGACGGCGACCGGGTGGGCGCCGGCGACTGGCGCGCCCCGGTCGGCCTGCGCTCCGGCAGTGCGAACCCCGACAGCCTGCGCATCGACGGCAGCGTCGGCGGCGACCACGCCAGGAGCCTCGTCGACGAGCCGCACAACCCGGTCGGCGACAAGTTCACCACGGCGATCCCGTCCGATGTGTTCGTCGTCGACGGCGTGATGTACATGCACCTCATGCGCGGCGTCATCTACGACACCCACCACACCGACTTCTGGCGCTCCACCGACAACGGCGAGACCTGGGAGTACCTCTGCCAGTGGCCGGGAGACCTGCACGGCGGCCAGTTCCAGCAGAAGACGTACGCCGTGGCCGACGACGGCTACTGCTACGTGCTGTCCACGGTGTTCAACCGCGACGTGGAATCGGGCATGCTGCTGCACCGGGTCCGGCAGGACAGTCTCGGTAACCCGGACGCCTACGAGCCGTGGGGCTTCGCCGACGGCGGCTGGCGGTGGAACGCGCCCGCCCCGACGACCGTCTTCGGCACCCGCAGGTGGGGCGAGATGTGCTTCCGCGCCATGGACGGCAAGTACGTCCTCACCTGGCTCAACATGGACCCGCTGTCGATCAGGGCGATGGTCTTCCCCCTCCCGACCTCGGACCTGACGAGGACGCTGGAGCAGACCATGATCCTGCCCGGCGCCCCGGGCCAGGAGGTCGGCAACCTCGTCGCCAGCCCGTACGGCGGCTTCGTCGTCCCCGGTTCGACGTTCGGCAACTTCCACATCGTCGTCAGTCAGTGGTACGACGACACGAACTACCGGATCATGCAGTACCGGATCAACATGCTGTCCTGAACCTGATGCCGAACGTGAGGGCGGACCTCGACCTGAACGTGAAGCCGAATCCTGGACCTGAGGCTCAAGCTGAAGCTGCACAGCCTGAAGCTGCACCTCGACCTGCACCTGAGGTTGAGCTTGAGGTCGAGGTCGAGGTTGAGGTCGAGGCTCGCGCCGAGGTCCGGCCGACCCCTGGGTAGTCTTCGGAGCCATGTGGAGAGAAGCGGCTGGTGAGGCCTTCCCCGGGGCGGGGTTCCGGAGTCCCGCGCAGGTGACGGCGCTCGCCGAGGCGGAGCGCCGGCTCGGACGCGGGCTGCCCGCCGAGCTGAGGGAGCTGCTCCTGGAGAGCGACGGAATCATCGGGCGCACCGCGGTGGACACCGTGTGGCCTCTCGAAACGGTCGTCGAGCGGAACCTGCTCTTCCGTTCCGACGCCTCCTTCGCCCAGCTGTACATGCCCTTCGACGCCCTGCTCTTCTTCGGCGACAACGGGGGCGGGGACCACTTCGCGTTCGTGCGGACACCCGAGCGTCCGGACATCTTCGTCTGGGAGCACGAGGACGACAGCCGCCGGTGGGTGGCCCGGGACCTGGCGGACTACCTGGGCCGTTCCCTCGCCGCGGGCGGGGACGACTGGTACCGGTAGCCGCCGGCCCGGTGCGCCCTGCGGGGTGCCGCCTGTCGGGTGCCGCCCCACCAGGTGCCGCCCCACCAGGTGCCGTCCCGCCTACCGCCGGGCGTCGACCTGCAGGACGGCGTGACGGCCGTCGGTGCGCCACGGCGTACCGGTGTCGTCGAGCCGGGCGACGGTGGTGGCGTCGACGCCGACGATCACGTCCGACTTCAGGGTGCGCAGGGCTGCGACGGCGGACGGGAAGTGCGCCGTCGCGGCGGTGAACGGGGTGGTCGGCGGCCAGAGCCGGTCGCCGACCAGGCGGCGGTAGTTGAGGTCGCCCTTGACGACGGTCAGCGCCGCGTCCGCGAACTCGGCCCGGAGGTCGGCGGGCATGTCGTGGAAGGGCAGCGGCGCGCAGAAGAACGGATGCGTGCGGACCGCGAGCCTGCCGCTGCCCATCGCCTGCCACAGCCGCTCACCGACCGCCGCGGCGGCCGGCGTGGGCGCGGCGCGGAGGCGTTCGAGCGCGGCGAGGACGTCGGCCATCGTCGCGTCCGACACGAAGTACGGCTGCGGCTTCACGTACAGCGTGACCTGCGCCGCCGCGTCGCCGGTCAGGAGGTGGTCGATCAGCACGAGGTCCGGCAGCAGCTCCCGGCCCGCGTTGTCGGCGACGACGCAGAGCCGCCCGCCCCCGGCCCGTTCCAGCGCCTCCCACAGCAGCGCGCTGTCGTCGGCGACCAGGCCGGACGCGGCGGGCCCGCCCGGCTCCGCGGTGATCCCGAAGCTGAGGTCCGCGCGGTTGCCCCACAGCGAGGACGACAGCAGCGCCTCCCGCCGGCGGGTCTGCGGCAGCCCGTCGAGGGCGTCGAGCGCGGCGAGTTCGTCGTCGACCGCCGACCCGCCGAGCTCGGCGGCCTTGAACGGCGCGAACGGGTCGACGCCCTGCCAGGCGCCGGGCCGGAAGTAGCCGGTGGCGTCGAGGAGCCGACGGTAGAAGTAGCTCTCGGCCCACAGGAACGGCGCCTCGCCCCACGGCCTGCCCCACAGGCCCTCGCCCCACGCCAGCCACCGGGCCGCGTCGGCGGCGTCCGTCGCATCCGTCGCGTCCACCGCGTCCGCGCACAGCGGCTCCAGGACGCCGTCGGTGCTCTCCACGAGCAGCCGCTCGACGGCCGACCGCTCGGCGGGGCCGTACGGGAGGGCGTCGAGGACCCGCCGGACGAGCTCGGGGTGGCGTACGTGGAAGACGCTCCAGGGGAAGGACCCGGGGACGTCACTGCGGATCACGGGCGCGTTCGACACGGTGGGGCTCGTCCCTCGTCGTCATCGGGCAGGTGGGTGCGTCGGTCGCCGACCTTACGCGGGTGGCGGCCCGGAGTCGCGACGCGGTGCTGCGGCGCGGAGTCGCGGCGCCGGGTTGCCGTGCCTCCGGGGTGTCACTGCGGCCGCAGTCCGGCGAAGACGACGTCGAAGATCCGCTCCCGGGCCCCGGGGTCGGCCGCGAGCTGCTCGGTGGCCGTGCCGACGCCGACGAGCAGGGCGATCAGCTCCGGCAGGCCCACCTCGGGGCGGACGGCCCCGGCCCGCTGCGCCGCGGCGAGGAGTTCGGTCAGCTGGGACCGCATCTGCTCGGTGGACTCCCGCAGGGAGGCGTGCACGTCGACCCCGGCCTCGGCCAGGGCGCGGGTGAACTCCTGCTTGCCGGCGGAGTGTTCGACGATCAGGCGGAAGCTGGCGAAGAAGGCCTCGGCGGGCTCGGCCTCGGCCGCGAGTTCCGCGGTGCGCGCGGTGATCGTCTCCAGCCTGCGGACCATGACCGCCTCCAGCAGTGCCTCCTTGGTGGGGAAGTGCCGGAAGAGGGTGCCGACCCCGACCCCGGCGGCGCGCGCGATCTCCTCGGTCGGCACGCCGATGCCGCGGGTGGTGAACACCTCGGTGGCGGCGTCGAGCAGCTTGGCCCGGTTGCGGGCCGCGTCGGCGCGCAGCGGTCGTTCCGATGCCCCGCTCATGCCTGTCTCCTCCCGTCCGCGGCGCGCGCGGATCTACCCCTGGACAACCGGAGTGGCTGGTCCGTATCGTGTGAAGCGGAGTCGCTAGTCCGATTCTAGCGGCGCGATCCTGGGGGTTGATCATGTCCGAAACGCTGTCGCCGCGCGAGGTCTTCCTCAAGCTGCTGGAGGGCATCACCGAAGGACGGTTCTCCGAACTGGCCGAGCTCTACGCCGAGGACACCGTGGTGGAGACCGTCTTCGAGCCGGTCGGGCCGCGCCGGTTCGAAGGGCGAGCCGTCCTCGCGAAGCGGTTCGCGGAAGTCGCCGAGCACTCGCCCCTGCGGCTCACGGCGGAGAACGTGGTGATCCGGGAGACCGACGATCCCGAGGTGATCGTCACCCAGTGGGACTACCGGGCCCACCACCGCGCCACCGGCCGGGACTTCGAGACCGCGAACATCCAGGTCCTGCGGGTCCGCGACGGCCGCATCGTCCACAGCCGGGACTACCACGACCACCTGGCCTTCCACACGGCCGGCGGCACCCTGCCCCAGCTGGTGGCCGCCCTGGAAGGCGAGTAGCCGGCCCCTGCCGGAGCGCTCCGCTCGCCCCCGAGCGCTCCGGCCGGCGCCCCACCACGGCCGCCCGCAGCGGGCCCGCCGCCGGCACTCGGCTCACCCGCCCGGCGTCCGGTAGATTCGGCCGCCGGCTGACGCACACGAAGCGGCTGCGCGCAGCAGGTTCGACGCAAGGGGGCGACGGGTGGGGAGCGGGGACGGGCGGGGCCGGCGGGCGGGGGACCTGCTGGAGTGCTGGCGGGCGATCGAGCTGTTCAGCCCGCCGTCGATCCCCGAGGTGCCGCGCAAGCGCCGCGCGGGCCGGCCCCGGGCCTCGGACCCGGTCGTCGTCGACGTCACGCCGGCCGCGGGCCAGGCGGCGGCGCTGCTGCCCTGGTCGCCGGAGCACCCGGAGACGGCGGCCCGGCGTGCGCCGCGCGGGATGGTGTGGCGGCACGAGGTGTACGGCGGGGTCTTTGAGGTGGAGCGGCTGCGCCAGGCGATGATCGCCGTGCTGCCGGCGGGCACCGACCCCGATCCGGGGGTGCCGCAGGAGGAGCTGAAGCTGTCGGGCCGCAGCGCGATGTTCGCGCTGGTCCTGGACGAGCACGGGCGGCCGGTCGAGGAGACCTCGGTGGTCTCCGCGTGCGCCTGGGCGACGGGGCGGCTCTTCGACCCCGGGCCGTCGACGCCCGGGTGGCTGGACGGCTTCGAGGAGCTGGGC
This sequence comes from Kitasatospora sp. NPDC101447, assembly GCF_044767225.1. Lineage (NCBI taxonomy): Bacteria > Bacillati > Actinomycetota > Actinomycetes > Kitasatosporales > Streptomycetaceae > Kitasatospora > Kitasatospora sp. NPDC101447. The sequence goes on along the minus strand of NZ_JBIWNL010000005.1, from coordinate 280,795 downwards.
GAGGCGTTCGAGGTGGCGGTGGGGCAGCTGGCCGCCGCGCCGATCCGGTACGCGCCGGGGGCCCGGCCGCTGCCGAACCAGCCGCCGTACTCGCTGCCGAACCCGCTGCTGTCCCGGCCGGTGGGCGGCACGGTGCCCGGCCGCGCGGCCGGCGGCGCGGGGGCCGAACCGACGGGCGGCTGGCGGCAGTTGCTCGCGGAGGTCCTGGGCGGCGCGGCGGTGGCGGCGGTCGGGGCGCTGTTCGGCGAGGTCGCCGGGGCCGCCGTGCAGGGGGCGACGGAGCCGCTGGTGCGGCGCGTCGCCGAGTGGTCGGCGGTCCGCCGGACGGGACGGCAGGACGCCGAGGGGCCGGGGGCCGCGGCCGAGCCGCAGCCGTCCGCCGCGGTGCCGTCATCGTCCGCTTCACCCGCCACCGTTGCGCCCGTTTCCCCCGACGAGCCCGGTGGGCCCGATGGGCCCGATGGGCCTGATGGGCCTGATGGGCACGCTCCCGACGGAACCGACGAGGACACCGGCGCGCGCCCGGTCAAACTCGCCGACCTCGTCGCGCTGACCGCCCAGATCGCCCACCTGTGCGGCGTCGAGGAGCACCTCGACCCGCGCGTGATCCGGGTGCAGAGCCGGCTGGTGCGCCTCCCGCGCGACCCGAAGGCCAAGGCCGTCGCCCCGCAGCCGTTCCTCAACAGCTTCCTCCCGCCCGACCTCGCCCGGGTCGGCGCGGCGCTCGCCGACAGCGGCGGCGAGGGCCTCGGCCCCGCCCTGGAGGCCTATCTGACCGCTCGCCAGGACATCCCGGTCGCCGCCCGCACCGACCTGCTCGTGGACCGCCTCACCGTCCTCGAAGGCGTCGACCCGGCGCTCGTCCCCGCCGGGCGCTGGCCGGCCAAGGCGCGCTACCCGCTCGCGCTCAGCCAGCAGTTCGCGGTCAACCGCATGCTCGCCGACCGCGCCACCGGGACGACGGCCACCACCCCGGCCCCGGACGCCGGTGGCCTGTTCTCCGTCAACGGCCCGCCCGGCACCGGCAAGACCACCATGCTGCGCGACCTGGTCGCCGCCCTCGTGGTCGAGCGCGCCGCCGTGCTGGCCGGCTACCGGCGGCCCGAGGAGGCGTTCGTCGGCCGAGCCTGGCGCGGCAAGGACCGCCAGGGCGTCCACGCGCGCTTCGTCTCCGCCCTCGACCCGCGGCTCACCGGCCGCGAGATCGTCGTCACCTCCTCCAACAACGGCGCGGTGGAGAACATCACCGCCGAACTGCCCGGCGCCACCGCCCTCGACGAGCACTGGCACGGCGGCCCCGACCACTTCTCCGACCTCGCCTCCGCCCTGCTCGGCGGTGCGCCCGCCTGGGGGCTGGTGGCCGCCGTCCTCGGCAACAAGACCAACCGGACGCGGTTCACCGAGCGCTTCTGGTGGGGCCGCCTGCCCGAGGACGAGAACGCCGTCCGCACCGCCGCGGGCCTCCCGGCGCTGCGCGGCATGAACGCCGTCCTCGGCGACTGGGTCCCGCCGAGCGCGCCCAGGCCCGCCGCCCGCACCCCGCGCGACCGCCGCACAGCCACGGCCCCAGCGACCGTGACATCGACCCCCGCCGCCCCCGCCACCTCTGCCGAGCCCGTCCCCTCCTGGCCCGAGGCCGTCGCCGCCTTCCGGGCCGCTCAGGGCGAGGTGGAACGCCTGCGCGCCGAACGCGCCCGCCTCGCCGCGGCGCTGGCGACCACCCGGTCCGACCGGCTCGACGCCGACCTCGGCGCCCTGAGCGCCGCCGTCGTCCGTGCCGACGAACGGGTGGCCGCCGCCCGGACCCGCTCCGACGCCGCCGCCACGGCCGTCGAGACCGGTGCGAGCGCCGTCCGCACCGCCGAAGCCGCCCACGAGGCCGCCGACCGGGGCGTCTCCCGGGCCCGCCAGGCCCTCGAAGAAGCCCGGAGCGTCCTGGCCGTCGCCCGCGAACGCGCCGACCAGCACCGCCGACAGGTCGACACCCTCACGGCCCTCCACGACGAGCCCCCCACCGCGCAGTCGGGCCTGCGCGCCGGGCTGCGCCGCATGCTCCGGAGCGAGGCCGAGCGCCAGGCCGCCGAGCAGCACCGCGAACGCAGCCAGGCCGAACTCCTCGCCCTGCTCGTCGAGCAGCACACCGCCCTGGCGGACGCCAACGGCCACATCGCCCGTTGCGTGCGCGCCGAGGAGCAGGCCGCCGCCGAGCTGCGCACCCGCTCCACCACCGACGTCACCGCGGCCGCCACGGCTGCCGACTTCGCCCGAGCGCTGGAGCGTGCCGCCCTCATCGAGGAGTCCGCCGCCCACGAAGCCCTCCAGCGGGCCCGACAGGACGCCCGCACGGCCCTGCAGGAGCTGGAGAGCGCCGTCGCCCGCGTCGACGCCGCCCACCGCTCCCTGCGCGAGGCCGCCGAGACCCTCCCCTCCCTGCCGCTGGACTGGCTCCACCTCGACGACCCCGAGCAGGAACTCGGCGCCCCCTGGGCCGACGAGGCCTGGAGCACCGCCCGCAGCGACCTGTTCCTGCGCGCCCTCGACCTGCACCGCGCCTTCGTCGCCAACACCGCCAAGCGGATCCGCAGCAACCTCCAGGTCCTGGTGGAGCTCATGGCCGGCACCAACGGCCCCGTCCCCGACGAGCAGGTCCTGCACGCCTGGCAGACCCTCTTCCTGCTCGTCCCCGTCGTCTCCACGACCTTCTCCTCGATCGGCAGCATGTTCGCCCGCCTCGGCCGCGGCTCCCTCGGGTGGGTCCTCGTCGACGAGGCCGGCCAGGCCACCCCGCAGGCCGCCGTCGGCGCCCTGTGGCGCGCCCGCCGCGCCGTCCTCGTCGGCGACCCGCTGCAGCTCGAACCCGTCGTCACCATGCCCAGCGCCCTGCAGCGCCGCCTGCTGCTCGCCCACGGCGTCGACGAGGAGTGGCTGCCCTCCGCCACCTCCGCCCAGGCCGTCGCCGACCGGGTCAACCGCTACGGCACGTACCTGCCCGCGCCCACCGGCGCCGAGGACGAGACCGTCTGGGTCGGCTCACCGCTGCGCGTCCACCGCCGCTGCGAGGAGCCCATGTTCACCGTCAGCAACGAGGTCGCCTACGGCGGCCTGATGGTGTACGGCACCCACCCGCAGCCCTTCCCCGACCCCGAGCACGACGGCCTGCTGCCCAGCCGCTGGCTCGACACCCCCGACCCCGAACGCCCCGCCGACGCCCCCTGGGGCGAACGCGACCGACGCGCCCTCACCTTCCTGCTGAGCCGGCTCGACCGGCACGAGGTCGGCGTCGACCGCCTCCGCATCATCGCCCCCTTCCGCGCCCTCGTCCGGGAGGCCCGCGACACCTGCCGCACCCTCCCCGGCTGGAGCGCCGAACACCTCGACGAACGCTGTGCCACCGTCCACAAGGCGCAGGGCAAGGAGGCCGACGTCGTCATCCTGCTGCTCGGCGCCGGCCGCCGCGGCGCCCGCGCATGGGCGGCCGGCACCCCGCACCTGCTCAACGTCGCCGCCAGCCGCGCCAAGCGCCGCCTGTACGTCGTCGGCGACCGCGCCCTGTGGGCCCCGCTGCTCCACTTCGACGTCCTGGCCGACGAACTCCCCGTCTACGACCACATCGAGGACCGCGACACCTGGCCCCTCGACACCCCCGAACCGCCGGCCCCGCCCGCGTAGCCCACCGGGCCCTGACGTGCCGCGCCGGGCCCGGAAAACAGCGGTGTCCCGCCCCACCCGCGAACGGGTGGAGCGGGACACCAGGGTGCGTCAGCTGCTGGTCGTCAGCAGACGGTTCGCCAGGGCGTCGGCGAGGCGGTAGGCCTCGTCGGCCGAGAGGGTACGGCAGATGGCGTCCGCCAGTTCCTCGACGTTGTGCCAGTCGACACCGTCCAGATCGGCCTGCGGGGCTGCGACCGCCGGCTTCTCGCGCTGCTCCGGCATCGGGACCGGGTCGGAATTTTCCGCGGAAAATCGGTCGGCGCCCGAAGCGGGCTCGGCGCTCGCGGACGGAGCCGCCTTCGGAGCTGCCGGGGCTGCAGGTTCCGGCCGAGGCGCGGCCGGCGTCGTCGGCGCCGGGGCCGCCGCCGACGGCGCGGATTCCGCAGCCGGTCGGCTGACCGGCTCGGCAGCGGCCGGGGCGGGCGCCGGGGCAGCTATCGCGGCGGGTGCGGTGACCGTTTCGGCGACCGGCTCGGCGGCCGGTGCCGACGCGGCCGCCGGCTGCGGAGCCGGCACGCCGGCCGGGGCGGCCTTGACGCCCGCCTTCGCCTCCAGCCGCGCCGCCCGCTTGAGCGCCACCGCGTCGGCGTCGGCCTGCAGCAACTGGTCCAGCTCCGCCGTCTGTTCGGCCAGGGACATCTCATCGATGCCCTTCACCGACCCCAGCCGCCGGGCGACGTTGATGGAGACGCCCTCCTCGCCGCGTGCCTTGGCCCGCACCTGGCGCTGCAGCTCCGGGTGGAGCTTCAGCAGGTTCTTGCGGTGCGAGATCCAGCTCTGGGACCAGCCCTCGGCCTCGGCGGCCTCCTTGGCGGTGGGGTACTGCGCCACGATGAGCAGGACCGCGTTGGCCTCCTCGATCGGGTCGAAGTCCTTGCGCGCCATGTTCTCGTCGAGGGCCGCCCGCAGCAGGGTCGCCTTGGACTCGGCCACCGAGTCGTCGACGACCACGAGCAGCTGCTCACGCCCGTACAGCTGCGCCGCGGCCCGACGGCGGTTGCCGTTGACGATGACCACGTCCTGCGGGCCCGCGCCGAGCACCTGCCGGTCCTCCGGCCACAGGAGCAGGTAGGCCGCCGGGGTGACGGCGAGGCAGCTCTGCAGCTGGCGGTCCTTGATGCTCGCCAGGTCGGAGAGGTCGCCCAGCTCGTCGCGGGGGTTGCGCGGGTTGGGGAGGCAGTTGGCGGTGGGGATCCACCGGGCCGGGGTGTTGTTGGCGCTGCTGCCGCTTTCCACACCCGGGGCGTCGACGACCGGGTCGGCGGCCATCGAGGCGAAGGAGACACGACGGCCTGCCATCAGCGACCCCCGTACCCGAGTTCGAGGGACAGGCGGAAGAAGTCCTCGCGGGCCCGGTAGGCGGTGCCGCTCTCCTTGTACTGGGTGACGACGGTGCCCTCGGCCACCGCCCGCGAGTGGATCTTGTACCGGCGCAGGACGGTCTTGGCGCGGGGCCAGCCCTTCGCCGCGATGTACGCCTCGGTGTCCTCCAGGTCGGCGCGGCCGTCGCGCGGGTCCCAGTTGTTGACGACGATCCGGAAGGGGATGTCCATCGGCTCGATGACCTTCTGGATGGTCCGGGCCGTCGGGTCGAAGCACAGCGGCTCGGTGATCATCGGGACCAGGACGTCGTCCGCGATCTCCAGCGCCCGGCGCAGGATCTCCTCGTCGGCCAGGGTGCCCGGCGTGTCGATGAAGATGTGCTGGTACTCGTCCTTCTCGCCCAGCACGTCGAACGTGCACGCCGCGAGGTTGACCGTCGTGGTGGTCTTGCCGACGCCGCCCTTCTGGTTGGCGATCACGTGGATCTTCGCGCCGGTGTTCTTGAGGTGGATCAGCTGTTCGGCGTGGTCGTGCGCCGCCATGAAGTCGAAGGGCAGGTTGTCGCCCACCCGCTCCGCCCAGACGACGGCGGACCCCTGGGGGTCGGTGGACACGACAAGCACGGATGGCTTCATGATGTTCCGTTCTCTCCGTGGGCTTCCCGGGCTGACTGCCCGGTACTGCGGATGTCCGCCGTTCAAAGCCGCGAACGGTGGACGGGGACAGCATTGCAGATGATCAACTGGGAGTCGGACGCGACCCGCCCGTTTTCGCGCACAATGATCGTCTCCGGCGCCCGCTACCGTCCCCGGAAAGCGGTTCTCCCCCGCGTGAACGGCCTCTGCCCCGGTGATCCGGGAAACCGCGGGCCCGGCTGCGGCGGAGGGGGGAGGGAACAGGAATCGTGCACGGCACTCGCCGATTCACACATCCGGGAAATCGCCGGAAGTGACGTTCCGGAAATCATGACGGACCGCCAGATCGAAAGCCGTCGGAATTCCCCCGCGTCCGGACCGGCGGACTGCCACCGCGACGGCCGACGGGCCGCCGACGGCCACCGAGGCGCCCGAAGTCCCGGAACACCACGACAGTGGACAGTAGACAAACGATGGACGCGCGGCGGGCGGCACGGGCCGCATCGCGCCGCCCCGCCCGTCCATCGCTTGTCGCCCGGCGCGGCGGATCGTTCACCACGGCGCAGGCACACGGCCCGCGCCGCCCACCGCACACACACGGAATCGAGGGAAACCATGCGCATCTCCGCACGCGTCGCGGCGCTGGCCACGGTGGCCGCCATCGGGCTCGGCACCATCGCCACCGGCACCGCCCAGGCCGCCCCGGCCACCGGAGCAGCCACCGCTTCGGCCGCCGTCAAGGCCGTCCAGCCGGCCCCGGCCGGCGTCCAGGCCGCCCGGAGCACCACGGTCCACCTGACCAACAAGACCGGCTGCACGCTCTGGCGGACCAACTACTCCCTGGCCCACGGCATCTGGACGCAGGAGCCGTGGATGGGGCTGGCGGACGGCGCCGAGGAGACCTTCGGGTCCGAGAGCAACGGGTTCATGACCGGTACCGAGGGCCTGGTGCAGTACGTGTCCTATGACTGCCAGCAGGGCTGGCGCAACGGCAAGTACATCCAGCTGCACTGGGCCAACCCCTACGTCGGTTCCAACGGCTATGACGAGAATGGCACCGACGGCGGCGTCTTCGCCCCGGTCCGTCAGGGTGGCGGCGGCGACAACGCCGACGTCTTCTGGACCGTGTGGGGGGCCTGATCCCGCCGTCGGGCACCACCACGCCGGAGCGGTCGGATAGTTCGGAGTCCGCCGGCTGACGGGCGGTGCCCCCTGCCAGGTGTCGAACGGCCCGCCCCTGTCCGGGCCGTTCGGCACCACCGGGGCGGACGCGACGCCGAGCGGCCGGTCGCGCCCGTCCTCTCAGCGCCGGGCGCGAGGGCCGCGCGGCTCGACGAGGCGATCGCCGAAGAGCCGGGTGCCCGCCTGTTTGACGTGTTTCAGCACGGGTGAGACCTCCATGCTCTGCAAGCCGTCCAGGGACCCGATGCGATCCGACGTGAACTCGAACAGTTCGTCGAGATCCCGGCAGTGCGCGACGGCGTGGATGTTCCAGGGCCCGGAGACGGCTGCGACGAAGGCGATCCCGGGTTCCTGCGCGAGTGCGCGGCCGGCGTTCTTCACCGCCGACGGGTGCACGCGGAGCCAGAGGTTCGCGCGGGCGTGGTAGCCCAGGGCCGCTGCGGCGATCTCGACGTCGATGTGCACGACGCGGCGCCGGAGCAGGGTGTCGAGGCGCCGCGAGACGCGACCCGGAGTGAGACCGGCGGCTGCGGCGAGGTCGACGAGACCGGCGCGGCCGTCCGCGGCGAGCGCATCGAGCATCTTCTCGTCCTCGGGGGTGAGCTGCAGCGGCTCGCGGGCGACGACCGGAGACTCGGTGAACGGGGGCCCGCCGCTCCCCAGCGCTGCTTCCTCCTCCGGGGACAGCGTGCCCTCCAGGGCGGACCAGTAGTGGCCGCGCCCGCCGAGGAACTGACGGAGCATGGCGAAGGCGTTGACGTCGACCACCGCGGCCGTGCGGGGAAGCCGCTGCCCCAGGAGGTCCTCGCGTTGTTCCCGCGTCCGGGACTGCGTCGCGCAGGTGATCTCGCAGCCCGCCGCGCCCAGGGCCACCCAGTTGACGTCGTCCCGCTCGGCGAGCGCGTCGGCGATCGCCGGGCCGCTGCCGGGGCGGCAGCGCAGCCGCACCAGCCACCTGCTCTGCCCCAGGGCGCCCGGGTTGACCACGCCGGCCACGCGGATCACACCGTCGGCGCGCAGCCGGCGGTAGCGGCGGTTGACGGCCCCCTCGGTCAGGCCGAGGGCGGTCGCGATCGCGGCGAACGAAGCCCGCGGTGCGATCTGCAGCGCCCGGATGATTCGTACGTCATCGGGCTGCAGCGAAGCGGATTCCGTCATGAGTGCCCTCGGCATGTCGGCAATCCTACGAACGAGGGCTCGTGGCTCGCCCGCGATGCCGTGCGGAGGAAACACTCGGGGCGTAGGGGGTTCGGGGCGCAGGGGTTCGGGCGCACGGGATTCGGGGCGCACGGGTCGAGGGATCGCAGCGACGGGCGCCGCCCCGTGCCGGTCCCGGGGTCCCGACGACACCCGAACGGAGTACGACGCCCGTGGAACGGAGTTGACGCCCATGTCATCGAACGGCACCGCACACCAGCACCGACCGACCGCCCTGATCGTCGGGGCCTCGCGCGGCCTCGGCCACGCGATGGCGGTGGAGTTCCTCGACCGGGGGTGGAGGGTCGTCGGCACGGTCCGCGACGTCACCGCCCGGACGCCGCTGCACGAACTCGCGGACCGGGCCGACGGGCGGGTGACCGTCGAGCGCCTCGACCTCAACGAGCCCGGCCACCTGCCGCTGCTGCACGAACGTCTGGCGCACCGCCGACTCGACGTGCTCTTCGTCAACGCGGGCACCACCAACAACGAGCGGACGCCGGTCGGGGCGGTCCCGACGGCCGACTTCGTCGACGTGATGGTCACCAACGCCCTCGGCCCCATGCGCGCCATCGAAGCCCTCGAAGACCTGGTGCGACCGGCGGGCCTGATCGGGGCGATGTCCTCGGGACAGGGCAGCATCACGAACAACACGGCCGGCGGCCGCGAGGTCTACCGGGGGAGCAAGGCAGCGCTGAACATGTTCCTGCGGAGCTTCGCGGCCCGGCAGAGCGGGACGCGGCGCGCCTTCGTCCTCCTGGCGCCGGGCTGGATCCGCACGGCCCTGGGCGGTCCGGGCGCGCCGTTCACGATCGAGGAGACCGTCCCCCTGCTGGTGGACGTCCTGCTCTCCCGACGGGGCACGCCCGGCCTGGCCTATTTGGACCGCTTCGGCCGGACCGTTCCTTGGTGAGCCCTGCCCGCTACGGATGGACCGTTCCTTGGTGAGCCCTGCCCGCTACGGCCGGGCCGAGCCGCCCGACTGAGGCTCCTCCGTCCCCTCGCACCCGGAGTCGGCGGCGGCCTCGACGAGGTTGTGCTCCAGGCGTTCCAGGGTGTGCAGGGCCTCCGCGCGCTCGTCGGGGGTCAGACCGGAGGTGACGAGGTCTTCGAGCGTGCTCCAGCTCTGTTCGACCTCGCGGCGCAGGGCGTGGCTGGCGGCCGTGGGTTCGATGAGCGACGCGCGCTTGTCGGTGGGGTCGGGGCGGCGGCGGACGAAGCCGGCCTGCTCCAGGCGCTGGACGGTGCGGGTCATGGTGGCGGCGTCGGAGTCCAGCAGGCGTACGAGGTCGGTCTGGCGCCGGGGGCCGAGTTCCCACAGGTGCATCATGACGAGCTCCTGGCCGGGGTGCAGGCCGATGCGGCGCAGGAGCTGTCCGGCGTACATGCGGTGCAGGCGGGCGAGGCGGAAGATCGCGTGGCTGATGGGCCCGCCGGCGGCGGCGGCCGGCAGCGGAACGCTGGCTCCCTGAGCGGATCCCGCGGGATCCTTCCCGGCCTTCGGGGACTGGGTCATCTCTTCCTCACTTCCTGATCGGGCAGCTAACTCTATCGCGCGGCTGCGCTCCCTCGCTGATCCGCCCGCCTTCGCACGGCAACTTCCCTGGCAGGTCTGCATGGCTGAGGCCAGGAGGCCGTGGAGAAGTGGCTCCTCGGGCACTTACCTGTTCGAGCAGGTATCTGTTACGTTGGATGCATCGAGGCCACCGGCACTCCTCACGTAGGGAAGAGATCATGACCACTGCTTTCGATCCGATCGTTCTGGGCGGCAAGCCCCTGACCAGCCGTATCGCCATGGCGCCGATGACCCGCAGCCGCGCGCACGGGCCGGGCGCGGAGCCGACGGAGCTGATGGCGACGTACTACGCGCAGCGCGCCGGCGCCGGGCTGATCGTCACCGAGGGCATCCAGCCCTCGCCGGTCGGCCAGGGCTACCCCGACACCCCCGGCCTGCACACGGCCGGGCAGGTGGCGGCGTGGCGGACGGTGACCGACGCGGTGCACCGTGAGGGCGGGGTGATCTTCGCCCAGCTGATGCACACCGGCCGGATCGGCCACCCCAGCCTGCTGCCCGACGGCCTGGTGCCGGTGGCGCCGTCGGCGGTGGCCGCCAAGGGGCAGGTGTTCACCCACGAGGGCCCGAAGGACTACGTGACGCCGGAGGAGCTGAGCGAGGCGGAGATCCGGCAGACCGTCGCGGACTTCGCCGACGCCGCCGCCCGCGCCGTCGAGGCCGGGTTCGACGGGGTGGAGATCCACGGCGCCAACGGCTACCTGGTCCACCAGTTCCTCGCGCCGAACACCAACCTGCGCACCGACGCCTGGGGCGGCGACACCGAGGGCCGGATCCGATTCGCCGTCGAGGTGGTCACCGCGGTGGCCGAGGCGATCGGCGGCCACCGGGTGGGTCTGCGGATCTCGCCCGGCAACCCGTACAACGACATCGCCGAGGCCGACCCGGCCGAGGTGTACGAGGCGCTGATCGGGCGGCTGACCGGCCTGGACCTGGCCTACCTGCACCTGCTGGAGGGCCCGGACCGCGACCTGACCGCGCGCCTGCGCAAGGCGTGGCCGGGCACCTTCGTCCTGAACCCCTTCACCCACCCCGCCGTCACCGGGCCCGAGGCGCTGGAGCTCGTCGAGGACGGCAGCGCGGACATGATCGCCTACGGGGCGCTGTTCCTGGCCAATCCGGACCTGCCGGCCCGGCTGGCCGCCGGCGGACCGTTCAACACGCCGGATCCGGCCACGTTCTACGGCGGCGACCACCGGGGCTACACCGACTACCCGGCGCTCGGCGCCTGATCGACGACTGACAGGCGCGCGGCACACCGGCGCGGCCACGGGCGTGGCCGCCGTCGTGACCGCACAGTGGGTCAGGGCGATCCCGTCCGATCCGTCCCCCGATCCGTCTTCCGAACCCGTCTTCACCTGGGAGTTTCCGATGTCCACTGCCATCACCTTCTCCGAGTACGGCCCGCCCGAGGTGCTGCGCCCGACCGAGGTCACCCCGCCGCAGCCAGGTCCGGGCCAGGTCCGGATCAAGGTCAAGGCCGCCTCCGTGAACCCGCTCGACCTGAAGATCCGCTCCGGCATGATGGCCACGGTCGCCCCCGCCGACTTCCCGGTGACACCGGGCGTGGACGCGGCGGGTGTCGTCGACGCCGTCGGAGAGGGAGCCGGTGCGGCCGTCGGCGACGAGGTGCTCGGTGCCACCGCCGGCGGCAGCTACAGCGAGTACGCCCTGCTGGAACGCCCGGTGGCCAAGCCCGCGGAGCTGTCGTGGGAGGTGGCCGCCTCGCTGGTCACGGTCGGCCGGACCGCACACCGGGTCCTCGACCAGCTCGGCGTCGAGGCGGGCCGGACCCTGCTCATCCACGGCGCCGCCGGCAGCGTCGGCTACATCGCGGTGCAGCTGGCGGTCGCCCGCGGCATCACCGTCATCGGTACGGTCGGGGAGAAGGACGTCGAGCGCATCACCGCGCTGGGCGCCACCGCCGTCCGCTACGGCGACGGCTGGGCGGAGCGGGTGAAGGCCGCCGCCCCGGGCGGAGTGGACTTCGTCTTCGACGCCGCCGGCGCCGGCGTGCTCGCCGACTCCGTCGCCCTGACCGGCGATGCGGACAAGGTCATCACCATCGCCGACATGTCCGCCCAGCAGCACGGCGTGCGCTTCAGCGCGGGCACCGGCGGCCAGGGCGGGGAGTCACTGCCGGAGCTGGTGCAGCTCGCCGCCGCCGGAAAGCTCACCGTGCCGATCTGGCGCACCTACCCCCTGGCGGAGGCCGCCCAGGCGCATGCCGACCTGGAGGCCCACCGCAACCGGGGCAAGGCCGTCCTCCTGCCCTGACCCGTGTGCTGCGGCCGCCTCGCCGCCTCGCCGCCTCGTGTCGCCGGAGCGCGTTGCCGCCTTGCGCCGCCGGAGCGCGCGAGGCGGACGGCCGGGGCCGCAGCCGGTTCCGCACTCCAGTCGGCTGCGGAGCGTCACGTGCCCGCTGGTCGTGGCGGTCGGAGGGCAGGGCCGAGGAGTTCGCAGAAGCGGTCCAGGGCGCGGTCGGTGCGGTGGCGGTCGCCGGTGGTCGTGAGGTCGAACAGGAGGCCGCGGATGACGGCCATGACCAGCGTCGGGGTGACGGTGTCGTTCGGGCCGGCGGTGACGTCGTGGAACACGGCGCCCAGGGTGTCGAACCAGTCCGTGATCGCCTCGGCCTGGTGCGGGTAGTTCTCGGGATGGACGAGACCGTCGGCGTGCACCTCGAAGAACAGCCGGACGAACGGGGCGCGTTCCGGTGCACTCATCCAGGACCAGATGCCGCGCAGGTGCTCCTCCGGGGAGGCGGCCTGCGCCGGGGGGAGCCCGGCCAGCCGCATCGCGCCGCGGCGGCGGGCCTCGGCGAGGACGGCGGACACCAGCTCCTGCTTGCTGCCGAAGTCGTAGAGCAGCATCCGCGGGCTGGTGTCGAGGGCGGCGGCCAGGGGCCGCAGGCTCAACCCGGCGAGGCCGTGCGCCAGCACGTAGTCGGTCGCCCTGGCCAGCGTGGCCTCCCGTCGAGCGGGGTCCGGAGGTCGCCCCACGGTGGACCGTCCTTTCGTTCTTGCCGATCTGAGCCTGCGTCAGTATATGGTACGACTGTTTCAAGAACGAGGGGGAGACAGTCATGCACGCACACGACCGGGCCGTCGCACTCGGCGCCGGAGGTCTCGTCGGCACCGCCTGGACGGCCGGGCTCGCCCGCGGCCTGCGCCACGGCGGGGTGGATCTCGGCGAGGCCGATCTCATCGTCGGCACCTCGGCCGGCGCGATCACCGGCGCACTGCTGGCCACCGGTCAGGACCCGGGCCGCCTCGCCACGCCCGTGCGCCCCGCCGGTTCCGGCAGCACGCCGCCGCGGGTGGACGGGCGCCGGCTGGGCGAGGTGTTCGCCGTGCTCGGCCAGGCCGCCGCGGACCCGGACGGGGCGCGGCGCCGGGTCGGCCGGATCGCGCTCGACGCCGAGACCGGCCCCGAGCAGGCCCATGTCGCCCGGATGCGCGCCATGGTCGGAACGGACGACTGGCCGGACCGGCCGCTGCTCATCCCCGTGGTGGACGCCGAGACCGGCGAGCCGGCCGTCCTCGACCGTACGAGCGGCGCGCCGCTGTCCGTCGCCGTGGCGGCGAGCACGGCCTTTCCGGGCATCTACCCGCCGATCACCGTCGACGGCCGCCGGTACATGGACGGCGCCCTGCGGTCGGCGACCAACGCCGCACTCGCGGCCGGAGCGCGCACGCTCGTCGTGATCGACCCGCAGGCGCACCTGTTTCCCCGCGAGCTGCTCCACCGGGAGCTGGCCGTGGCCGCGGCGCACACCGTGGTGACCGTCGAGCCCGATCCGGCTTCGATCGGCGTGTTCGGCCCGGACCTGAACGACCGGACGGCGTGGGAGCCGGCCTACCGGTCGGGCCTTCGCCAGGCCGCCGAGGTCGCGGAGCGGCTCCGTTCCGCGTGGCGGACCGACGCCGGTGCCGACACCGCGGCCGGGACCGGATTCGGTACGGAGGACTGAGCGCCGCCTGGTCCCCGGCCGGGTGATCCGGTCCCGGCCGGCCCGGCGGCGCTCAGCGCGGCAGCACCCAGTCCGGGGCCCAGGTGTCGGGGGCGTCGTGGCCGGGGGTCGTGGCGGCGAGGTGGGTGCGGAGGGTGGCCAGGGCCGGGTGGGGGTTGTCGCGGTGCCACAGGAGTGAGTGCGGGTAGACGGGCGTCGGGTCGGTCACCGGGATGCGCCGCAGGCCGTGGCCGGCGGGCCAGACGAGGCGGGTGTGCTCGCTCATGAAGGTGGCCAGGGCCGGGGTGTCGGCGATGGTGTCGAGGAGCGCGTCGGAGCCGAAGTTGGGGCCGGTCGCCTCGATGGTGAGACCGAACTCGGCGACCAGGTCGTCGTAGTAGGCGCCCCACTCGCTGCCGGGGAGGATGCCCGGCATCCAGATCCGGTGGCCGACCAGCTCGGCGAGGGTCACCGACCTCGCGCCCGCCAGCGCGTGGCCGGGGCCGGTGAGGAGCTGGAGCGGCTCGTCGAGCACCCGGACGGACGTGATGTCCTCGGGCAGGGGCCGGCCGGGCGCGGCGACGGCGCGGAAGGACGCGTCGACGGTGCCGGAGCGGATGGCGGCGATCGCCGTCTCGATCTCCAGCAGCATCACCACGTCGAGGTCGATCTGCGGGTGCGCGCGGTGGAAGCCGCGCATCAGGCCCGACGCCGCGCCGCGCGAGGCGATCACGTCGACCCGCAGCGGGCGGTGCCCCACGCGCACGGACGCGACCGCGCGCTCCGCGACGCGCAGCAGTTCGCGCGCGTGGGGCAGGAACGCCTGCCCGTCGATGGTCAGCTCGGCCCCGCGCGGGGTGCGGGTGAACAGCCGCACGCCGAGGTCGCGCTCCAGCGCGGCGACGCGCTTGGAGACGGCCTGCTGGGTGACGGAGAGGTCGACCGCGGCCTTCTGGAACTGGCCGGCGTCCGCGATCGCGGCGAAGGTGCGCACTGCTTCGAGGTCCACGCCGACCACCCTAGTGAACAACCCATGGTTGTGCGGCGATGGCACGAAGGTTGTTTGACCCGCGGTTGTGCTGCCCGATTAGCTCTCCTCGATCAACCCCGGTTTGTGTGATCGAGACGGCGAGGAGGCACATCGAGCATGAGGGGCAGGAAGCGGCTGGGCCGCCGGTTCGGCTGGCTGTGGGCGGCGTACGCGGTGAGCGCGTACGGGTCCGGGCTGGGGTTCGGGGCACTGCCGATGATCGCCGTGCTGGTGTTGCACGCCGGTCCGGCCGAGGTGTCCGCGCTGTCCGCGGTCGGGCCCGCGGTGGGAGCGCTGGTCGCGCTGCCGCTCGCGCCGTGGGTGGAGTTCCGGCGCAAACGCCCGGTCATGATCGCGACGGACCTGACCCGGTTCGCGGCCATGGCGAGCATCCCGGCGGCCTACGCCCTCGGGTGGCTCGGGTTCGTCCAGCTGCTCGTGGTCTCGATCGTGGTCGCCGCCGCCAAGATCGCGTTCGGCGCGGCAAGCGGCGCCTACCTCAAGGCCCTCGTCCGGCCGGAGGACCTGCTCGTGGCCAACGCCCGGTTCGAGTCCACGAACTGGAGCTCCATCGCGGTCGGGCCACCGCTGGGCGGCGCGGCGATCGGGGTGTTCGGGCCGGTCACCACCGTGGTGGCCGACGCGCTCAGCTACCTGCTGTCCGCGCTCGGCATCACCGCGATCGGCGGCCGGGAGGAGGCCCCGCGGCCGACCGGCACCGGCACCGGTAGCGACACCGGAAGCGGCACTGGTAGCGGTAGCGGCACTGCTACCGGCACCGGCCCGGTCCGGGCGGGCGGGGTGCTGGACGGCTGGCGGCACCTCCTGGGCGACCCCGGTCTGCGCGCGCTCTACCTCAACAACATGCTCGTCTCCGGCCTGATCATGGCCACCGAGCCGGTGCTGGCCGTCCTCCTGCTGCGCCGACTCGACTTCGCCCCCTGGCAGTACGGCCTCGCCTTCGCCGCCCCCTGCCTCGGCGGACTCGTCGGCTCCCGGCTGGCCCCCCGCGTCGTGGCCCGCTACGGACGGCACCGGGTGTTCCGGACCGTCGGCACCCTGCGCGCCGTCTGGCTGATCGGCCTGGCCTTCGTCCGCCCCGGCGTCGTCGGCCTCGTCACCGTGATCGCCGTCGAGCTGGCGATCATCGTCAACATGAGCCTCTACACCCCGGTGCTCGCCACCTACCGGCTCGAACACACCCCCAAGCACCTCGTCGCCCGCACCCTGGCGGCCTGGTCGATCGGCCAGCAGGCGGCCATCGCCGTCCTCACCGCGCTCGGCGGACTGCTCGCCGGCGCCACCGGCCCGCGCACCACCCTCGCCGTCGCGGGGCTGGCCATCCTGGCCACCCCGTTGCTGCTGCCCCGCCGCGACCAGGTGGCGCAGCCGGATCCGGTGCCGTCGGTGCCGGCCGACAACCCGGCCTGACTCCCGCGCCGCCGCAAGCGCCACTGCCGTCACCGCCCTCGTAACTGCCACCGCCACCGCCGTGACCGCTACCGCCGTAACCGCCACCGCCGTAACCGCTACCGCCGCCGCCGTGACCGCTACCGCCGCCGTAACCCAGGAGGACACCCGCGTGAGCACCGACCTTGCCCTCGACCCCGCCCACACCGCCCTGCTCGTCCTGGACTGCCAGCCCGCGGTCCTGGCCGCCGTCCTGCCCGACGAGGGGGAGCGCGAGGCCCTGCTCACCCGCCTGCAAGGAGCCGTCGCCGACGTACGCGCCGCGGGCGGCACCGTCGTCCACGGACGCCTCGGCTTCACCGAGGCCGACTGGGCCGCGGTCCCGGCCGCCAACACCTCCTTCGCCGCACTGGCCCGCCACCGCGCCATGCACCACGAGGACCCCGCCGCCGCCGTCCACGAGCGCCTGGCTCCCCGGGAGGGCGGCGGCGACATCGTCGTCCGCAAGACCCGCCACGGCGCCCTGTCCACCACCGACCTCGACCGCCGGCTGCGCGAGCGGGGCCTCACCGCGCTGGTCGTCGCCGGCGTCAGCACCGGCGGCGCCGTCCTGTCCACCGTCCTCGACGCGGCCGACCGCGACTACCGGCTCCACGTCCTGTCCGACGGCGTCGCCGACCCGGACCCCGACGTCCACGACGTCCTGCTCCGCCACGTCCTCCCCACCCGGGCCCGCATCATCGACACCGCCGCCCTGCCCGCCCTGCTCCGCGCCGCCTGACCCGAACCGCGCTCGGCGCCCAGCCCGCGCCCAGCCCGCGCTCCCCACACCCACCCCGTCCGGCCACGGCCGCCGCACCCACCCGGTGCGGCGGCCGCCGAAGCACGCACCGGTGAGCCCCTTCGCCACTACGGTGGTCACCCATGGCCCACACCGCGCACACCGCGACCGAGATGACCGCGGAGCTCGTCCGGGAGCTGCTCCGCGACCAGCATCCCGACCTGGCCGACCTCCCCGTCAGGCTCGGCGCACGCGGCTGGGACAACCAGCTGTGGCGGCTCGGCGACGACCTCGCCGTCCGCCTGCCCTGGGCGACGGATTCCGCGGACGGGCTGCTGCGCAAGGAACACGCGTGGCTGCCCTCCCTCGCCCCGCAGCTGCCCTTGCCGGTCCCCGTCCCGCAGCGCCTCGGGGAGCCCTCCGAGCGGTTCCCGCGGCCCTGGATCGTCACCACGTGGGTCCCCGGCGCGCCCGGCGACCGCGCCCCCGCCACGCGGGCCACCCACTCGGCCGACCGCCTGGCCGGGTTCCTGACCGCCCTTCACCGGCCCGCCCCCGATGGCGCGCCCGTCGGCCGCGACCGCGGGGGGCCGCTGGCCGAGCAGGCGGAGGGGGTCGCCAGGATGCTCGCCTCGGCCACCGAAATGGGGCTGATCCCCGACCCGGACGCCGTCCGCGCCGTCTGGGAGGATGCCGTCGCCGCGCCCGGCTGGGCGGGCCCGGCGCTGTGGCTCCACGCCGACCTCCACCCGGCGAACGTCCTCACCGCGGACGGCACCCTCTGCGGCGTGATCGACTTCGGCGACCTGTGCGCAGGCGATCCGGCCTACGACCTCGCCGCCGCCTGGATCCTCCTGCCGGACGGTGCCGTCGACCGCTTCCACGACACCTACCGGTCCCATGTCGCCGCCCGCTCCCGTGCCGCCGACCGGCCGGCTCCGGACGCCGCGACCATGCGCCGCGCCCGCGGATGCGCGGTGCTGCGCGCCCTCGTCGGGATCCTCATCGGAGAGGCCGGTGTCCGCGGTCGCCCCGGAGGCAAACCCACCTGGGGCCCACCCGGCCACGCCGCCCTGCGACGCCTCACCGCGACGGCCGGGCACTGACGAAGCCTGCCGGGCGGCGCCCCGCCCCACCCACGGCCGAGCGCCCGGCGCTCTGTCGGTGCCGGCGAGTAGCTTGCGAGCGCAACGTGGGCATTCGCCGTGAGGGAGGAACCGTGGGGGCCAAAACCGGGCTGCTCGTGTACGCCGACGGGGAGGCACCGGGCCTGCTGAAGCGGGTCGGTGCGCCGGACCGGGAGCGGACGGCCGCGATGATGCGGCGCCTGTACCCGGGCTGGGCGATCGACGCGGCCGCCCCGTCGAACCTCGGGCGCGGGGTCCATCCCCCGAACGGCCATGCCCACGCGGGGAGTTGGCCGGGGGTGGAGCTGGTCTGCGACCAACGGTTCATGATCGACTTCCCGTCCCGCCTCCCGGACGAACTGGTGGCGGCGAGCGCGGGCCGACGGATGGTCCTGCACGCCATGCACAGCGTCGTCGACTGGCTGGCCTTCGGTGTGTGGGAGGACGGGCACCTCGTCCGCGCGCTGAGCCTGTCCCCGGACAGCGGGATCATCGAGGACATCGGCGAGCCGCTCCCCTTCGAGACGCCCTACTGGGCCGGGGAGCGCCCCGCCGACATCGTCCCGTGGCCGGACGAGGAAGAGGAGCCGTACCCGCTGCCCTTCCACCCGCTGGACATGGGCGAGGACGCGCTGCGCGCGCTCTGCGGCTTCGTCGTCGAGGGCTGCCCGGAGCCGGGCGACCTGGCCGCGGAGACTGTCGCCCTGCACGGCTACCTCGTCCGGGACCCCAACGCCCCCGACCCCGCCGAGCGGGACGCCGCCCTCAAGGCGGCCATGGCGGCCATGGCCCCGCCGCGCGTCCACCGACTCGGCCCGGACGGCACGTTGATCAGAGACGACTCCTAGGGAAGGAGTCGACATATCCTCTCGTGATGGTGCAAAGTGCAGCGAAAGACGTGGACGGCTACCTGGCCGAGGTGCCCGATGACCGTAGAGACGCGCTGGCCGAGTTGCGACAGCTGTGCCGGCAGGAGCTGAAGGGCTTCACGGAGCTCATGGCCTACGGAATGCCCGCGTACGAGCGGGACGGTGTCGCCGAGATCGCCTTCGCCAGCCAGAAGCAGTACATCTCCTTCTATCTGATGCGCAGTGATGTGCGCGAGGCGTTCGCCGAACGGCTGGCGGGGCAGGACATGGGCAAGGGGTGTCTGCGGTTCCGCAGGCCGCAAGCGATCGACTTCGGTCTGGTGCAGGACCTCTTGCGAGCAACTGCGGCACGGCCGGGCACAGTCTGCTGACGCCGGCTGTGCGAGGGCGACGTCCAGCAGCATCCGATTGCGTGCCGACGGCGTGAGGCCGGACGGGTCACCGATCGACCCGAACAGGCCGAGGGCCTTGCCGGGGCGTCCCGTGGACACCGTGATGCCGATCGCCTGTGCGGTGACCGTAGCGGGCCCGAACGCCGTGCCGTTCACCGTGACGTCCCGGCCCATCCGGGCGGCGACGGCGTGCCCTTGGGAGAGCAGGTCGTCCGCCCGGGCGACGTCGCCCTGCCGGGCCGCGACGACGGCCGCGAAGGTCACGTGCCATCCGTAGGTGGCGAGCAGCCCGAGATCGCGGTCCCCGTACCGGGGCTCGATCGCTTCGTAGGACACCCGAGCCGTCTGCGCGGCCTGGTCGAGGCGGGCATCCCGCAGGTAGATCCACGACCGGCCCGAGGCGACCATGGCCGAGCGGACGGTGTCCCCGGCCTGGTCGGCCTGGTGCTGGGCGTGCCCGATCCCCGCGTACGCGAGGTCCCGGGCGCCGAACTGATTGGCCACGTACGCGGCGAGCCGGTAGGCGTCCGCGAGGAGGCCGGCGGCTGTGCCCTGCCGGTCGGCGGGCACGGCCCGCAGGGTAGCGGCGGCTTCGCGCAGGGCCGGGGCGATGCGCACGCCCGCGCCGACGTAGTCACCGGTGCGGTAGGTCTCCCACGCGGCGGCGAGCCCGGCGGCGAGCTCGGCCGGGGCCGGGGGCTGCACGTCCAGGCCGACGCCGGCGGCGGTGTCGTGGACGGCGCGGGACAGCTCGCGCATCATCGCCCGGTCGGCGCCGTGCATCGCCCGGCGGGGCGCCTGCTGGCCGAGGATCACCGACACGTCGGTGTTCAGCGCGGCCGAGATCCGCAGCAGGGTCTGCAGGCTCCCACCGAGATCGCGTTCAGCCTTTCGGATGGTCGCCACGGACAGGCCCGAGGCCTCGGCGAGCTGTTCCTGAGTCACGTCCGGACCGCGCAGAAGTTTGATGCGCTCGCCCGTTGTGTAGTCACCCCACTGCGTCATCCTGATCCCCTTCCGGGTGCATGGCCGTACCCGGAAGGTACCCGCCCCCGTGAGCGGGGCGACATGGGCGGGTTGGGCCGTGGTGGACGGTGGAACCGGCCGCTGCTCGTCGGCGCGTGGAGGTGATCTCTCCGGCCGTCCGGACGGTGCGGCGGTGACCGTGCCCGGGATCGTGTCGGTGGGCTGCGGTTGAATCGGCGCATGACCGTATACGACGTGACCAGCCGACTTCCGGAGATCTCAGCCGTTCGGGGCCGGGCGCAAGCCATGGCGGTGCTGGACGTGATCATGTGCGACGAGCCGTCGCTGCGCTACTACGCGTTCGACCCGGCCTGGTCCGGGTCGGAGATGCTGGCGTCGATGCACGACGGCTCGGGGAACGACTACTCGGTGGTGTTCTCGGCGGCCGGCGCGTTCGCCCGCGGCTTCGACCACGAGTCGCCGATGACGCCCTGGGCCGAGGATCCGCTCCGGCTGTGGCCCGGGTTGGTGGATTCGGTGCCCGAGGCGTTCCAGCCGCTCCTGAGCGAGCCGTCCTTCTGCGAGTCGGACGGGACCCTGCGGGCGACGGTGTGCTTCTGGCGCGAGTCCTCGGATGCCGAATGGCGGAGCGGGGCCGTGGACCTCCCGGACGGGAACGACGGCGACGTGGACGGCGCGAGCTGGATCTTCGACGTGCTGGTGGCCGGGACGGCCGCGGCCTATCGGGAGTTCGCCGAGGAGTACTACGAGAAGACGCCCGACCTGACGGCGATCCAGCACGTCCTCGATCACCAGCCGCTCACCGACGCCGTCGTCGCCCTGCTGAATCCCGATCGCCGCCTCGGCGACATCCACGACGAGGTCGCCCAGACCGGGTACGGCCGCGAGCTGACCGTCGGCTGAGCCCGGCGCGTGCCGGGGGCACGGGGCCGCTCTCGCGGCCCCGTCCGGCCTTCGCGGGTTCAGGGCGCCGGGGGTTCGGCCGGGAGCGGCGTGTCCTCCGGGCCGTCCGTGCCGGCGCCGTCCGTGCCGGCGCTGTCCGCGACGGGGGCGGGCCGGGTGCCTTCCTCGGCCTTGCGGCAGCTGCTGCAGGTGGCCCAGGGGAGGCGGGGGTGCGGTTCGCCGAGGTCGGTGGACCGGTGCGGGGCGAGGGTCATGTCGGAGGTGTCCAGGCCGCACAGCGTGAGCGGGTCGCAGACGCCCGAGGCCGCTGCCCGGGCGGTGTGCGCGCGGCGTACGGGGTTCTCGGGGTCGGCCGGTGTGTGGTCGGCACCGAGCAGCCGGACGTTGGTCGGGGTGTCGGCTTCGAGCACGATGATGGTGTCCATCCCCTCAACCTCGCCGCAGGGCCGGTGTGCTGCACGCGCACGGTGGCATCCGGATCAGTCGGACGGGCCCGGTGCCGCGCGTCCTGCCCGGCGGAGCGCCTGCTCGGAGCGCCCGCTCGGTGCCCCGGCGGTACACCCGCGGCACACTGGCGAAGCCGCGGCCGGCGAGGCCTCACCCGGGCTGGGCCAGTCCGCCGAGGCCCAGTGCGGTCGTACGGGCCGCACGCAGGGCCGCCCGGGCACGGGCCACTCCTACGAGGGTGGTCGCCCCGCTGCCGCCGACGGCGGGCGTGGGTGCGCCGAGCCCGGCGCAGGGGCGGCAGATGCCGGGCTTCGGTACCGGGTCGTGGCATTTGGCGCACTCGGCGTACCGGGCCGCTGCCGGGCGTGCGGGGGCTCGTTCGGGCGGCATCTTGTTCTCCAGGCGGTAGCGGATCACCCCTGCCGCCGAGTGCAGGGGGGCGGGGAGCCCGGGCAGGAGGGCCTGGGCGAGTTCGGTGTGGGTGGCGCCGCGCTCCAGCCACCGGGCGACCAGCGGGGCGAGCTTCCGGGCTTCGGCCTCGCCGAGGTGGAGACGGGGCTCGGGCCGGATCGCCCGGAAGAGTGCTGCGACCGCCTCCCGCGTTCGTTCGTCCGGGGGAGCGGGAGGGGGAGGGGGAGGGGGAGGGTCCTCGGCGGCCCGGTGCTCGACCTCCGGCCCGTCGCGTTCCGCGGCGGCCGGGAGGGAGGGTTCTTTGTCTTGGTTCTTTGGTAGGGCGTCAGCACCACCGGTGGTCGTTCCACCGGGCGCCGGAGGGGTGGTAGCCGGTGCCGGGAGCTGAGGGGTGTCGTAGACGTGGTTCTCGGTGCGGAGGGTGCCGTCGGGCAGGCGGATCGTCACGACCCGGTAGTAGCCGGCCGCGATCAGCTCCTTCAGGGCCTTGCGGACGGCGCTGCGCCCCTGGGGGCTGGTGTCGGCCATCTGCCGACCGTCCTCCTGCCAGCCGTCGGGGCGGGAGAGGAGGTCCGCGAGCAGACCGCGGGCAGTGTAGGAGAGCCGTCGGTACTGCAGGACGTTGTTGGGAAGTACGGTGAAGTCACGTACGGGGACGCTACGATGAATACGCATCGGGAGTTCGTTGGCTTCCTTGTGCCGGACCCCGGGGTGTTGGTAGCGCCGCCGGGGTCAACCTGTTCTCCGTTGGTCTGCGAAACGTAACACGATACGCCGGATCGAGATCCAATCGGTCGTCAAAAGACATCGCTGGAACGCGAGTTGACGATGAACGGTCCGTTGTCGACCGGGAAGCGACAGTTGTGGCAACTGTTGTGATCGCCGCAGGGCCCGGCCGGAGCGGTGTGGGTCACCGCGGCCGGGGCGAGCGCTCGGCGAGCTCTGCGCGGAGCGCGTCACGGTTGTAGGTGAAGCGCCTCAGGTCGGTCGTGAACGCCTCGGGGTTCGCGGCCGCCAGGGCCTGCTGGATGCGCACCGCCTCCTCGGTCGCGTCCAGCCCCTTGCGGAGGAAGCCGAGCTGCGCCCACCGGATGCCCAGGTTCGCGAGCGCCCGGGCCAGGGCCGGCTCGTACGCCGCCGGGTGCTCACCGACCAGGACGAGGTAGATCTCCACGGCCTTACGCGAGGTGTCGAGGGCGGCCTCCGGCCGGTTCACCGCGGCCAGCCGGTTGCCCAGGTTGTTCAACGCGATGGCGAAACTGTCCCGGTCGACGGCGCGGCCGGTCGCGGCCCGGCGGTCGAGGATCAGCACGGCCTCCTCGGTGGCGGTCAGGGCCTCCTCGGTGGCGGTCAGGGCCTCCTCCGGCCGGGCGGCGGCGGCGAGCCGGTTGCCGAGGTTGGACAGCGCGGCGGCGAGGAACTCCTCGTGCAACGCCGGGTTGGCCGCGACCAGTTCGCGCCACTGACGGACGGCCTCCTCGGCGGTCGTCAGCGCCTCGTCGTCGCGCCCGGCCGCCCGCTGGTAGACGCCGAGTGCGGTCAGTGCGCGGGCGAGCGCGGGCCGGAAGGCGTCGGGGTTCGCCCTGGCCAGCCGGCGCCGGATGCCCACGGCGGTGGCGGCGACCCCGAGCGCCTCCGCGCCGCGCCCCATGCCCCACAGGTGGTTGGCCACGGTGACCAGCGACGTCGCGAACTCGGGGTCGAAGCGGTCCGGGCTGTCGGCGGCGAGGCCCCGGTAGACCGCGAGTGCGGTCCGGCCGGCCTCGACGGCGTCGGCCCGGTGCCCCGACTCGAACAGCGCGATCCCGGCGTTGACCAGCGCACGGGCGTAGGCGGGCCGGTACCCGTCGGGGTCCGCGTCGGACAGGTCGCGGCACAGGTCCACCGCCTGCCGGGCCGCCTCCAGGGCCTCGTCGAGGCGTCCCGTCGCCAGCCGGTGGTGGACCAGGTTGCTCAGCGGGCGGGACAGGTCGGCCTGCGGAGCACCGGGACGGCGGGCCGCGGGGTGCTCGGCCGCATGACGGCGGGCCAGGAGGACGGCCTCCTCGGTGGCCTCCAGCGCCTCGGCGGCCTGCCCCAGCACCGACCGGCACACGCCGAGGTTGGCCAACGCATTGGACAGGTCGGGTAGGTACTGCGCGGGATCCTCCTCGGCCGGGCCGCGCAGGCACGCGACCGCCTGCACGCTGTTCTCCAGCGCCTGGCGGTGGAGACCGGCGTGCGACTGGCGCGTGGCCAGACGGGTGTGGAGGAGCGCCCGGTCGTTCGGGTCCCGGGTGCGGCGCAGCAGGTGCTCGGTCAGGCGGCCGATCACGGCCGCGATGCCGGGGTCGAGGTCGGTGTGCCGGTCGGGCGGCAGGTGCGGCTCGACGGCTTCGAGGACGGGGACGACGTCGGGCAGCCCGGCGAGGACGGTCAGCGCGGCGCTCCCGGCGTCGACCGCCAGCCGGGGGTCCGCCAGCAGCAGCGGGTAGAGGTGCTGCGGGCCGAGATGCTCCCAGTGCTGGGCGGCCGACAGCAGGAAGGTGACCGCGCGGGGCGTCCAGGGCGCGGGGGCGCGCTCGGGCCCGTGCCGGGTGAGCAGCGACGAGGTGTCGGGCACCGCCCACGGCTGCGGCGGGTAGGCGAGGCGGTGGCCCGGCACGGTCAGGGCGAGGAAGTCCTCGGCGAGGCGGTCGGGGTAGAGGGGCTCCAGGACCTGGTCGGGGATCGGTGTGGTCGGTGCTGCTGTCGCAGTGGGTGCTGCGGGTCCGGTCGAGGCGTCGGCTGCGGCCGGCGGGTAGCAGGACGTGTGGTCGTTCAGGACGTCCGGAGGGTCCGGCAACCGGAGCCGGTCGAGGACCGCCGTACCGGCCGCGCGGGAGAGGGTGCCGGTGAGGACGGCGGCGTACACGGCCCGGTTCATGACCTCGGGCGGCGTGCGGAAGCCGTTCCCGTCCTGCCCGGCGTTGGCGCCGTCGCCGTACAGCCGCGCCCAGTGCAGCCGCTCGCGGTCCAGGAGGTACATGGTCAGGCCGGACCGGTCCGCCGGCGGGGCGGATCCGGTCGCACGGGCGTCGACGGCGACCAGGGCGGCCATGTGGACGGCCAGGGTCAGGCCGAACTCGGTGCCGTGCAGCGCCAGGGGCGGCCGGACCGCGGCTGCGTCGGGCAGGCGGTAGACGGCCGCGAAGGCGTCCCGGGCGGCGGTGAACATCGCGCCGCGGTCCGCGCCGTCCGCGGGCAGGGCCGGGAGGGGCTGGACGGACACACCGGCCTGGTAGGTGTCCAGGATGCCGCGCAGCTGGGGCAGTTCGTCCATGGTGCGCCCCAGCATCAGCACCCGGGTGGGCACGCCGCTCTGGTGCAGCAGGGCGTTCTTCAGCAGCCAGGTCAGGTTGGTGGTGAGCCACCGGTCCGCGTAGTCGACGATCAACAGCACCCCGGTCGCCCCGGCGGGGCGCAGATCCTGGCTGCCGGGCGGGATCGGGTCGGCGTCGGGGCCGTGGAAGGCGACGACGACCTTCCAGCCTGCCTCGGCGGACTCGTCGGCGAACCGGGCCGCCAGGCGGCTCTTGCCCTGGCCGCCCGGACCGTACAGCCAGCGCACCCCCAACCGCGCGCCGTCGCCGTCGCGCCACTCCCGCAGCCGGGCGAGCTCGTCGTGGCGGCCGGTGAAGGGCACCACGGCGCGGCGGGCGTTGAGCATCCGGCTCGGGAGTTCGCGCAGCCACCCCGGGTCGGTGTCCATCGTGCGCTGCCAGGCGGCGAGCAGGTACAGCGGGAGCCCGTCGGCGCCGTGCACGTGGATGTCGGCGCCGATCGTGCCGTAGGCGAAGCCGCTGACGGCGATGACGTTCTGGACGTAGAGCGGCTGGGAGTCGCCGTCGGCGCCGCCCTCGGTGCGGTCGCCGCGGTCGGCGGCGCTCATGCGGCGCCCGCCCCGGCCGCTGCCGTGTCGGTGGTGCCGGTGACGCCGATCGGGGTGACCGGCGGCCCTGCCTCACGATGTGCCACCCCGGAGTCCCTTCTCCTGCTGCGCGGCACCTCTGCCGCGGTGCGCGACGGGACGTGACAGAACCCCAGCGCTCCGGCACCGGCCCCTGGAAGCGCTCTGCCCTCGGCCCCCGGACGGGAAACGGGGCCCGGCCGCACCGGGCCGTCCCCCGAACCGCCGGTCGTGCCGGATATCTGACGAACTGTCGGATATGGTCCTCCTGCCCCGAACCCGATACCGAGAGGCTCGTGCGTTGAAGGTGACCAAGATCGTCCCCGGTTCCCCGTGCTGGGCGCAGCTGAGCGCCCGCGACCTCCCCGCCGCTCAGACGTTCTACGGCGAACTGTTCGGCTGGAGCGCCGAGACCGACCCCGACCCGCAGTACGGCGGCTACACCACCTTCTCCCACGGCGGCGCGCCCGCCGCGGCCGTGGCGCCGCTGATGAACCCGCAGCAGCCGGTGATGTGGCTGGTGTCCTTCGCGACCGACGACGTCGACGGCACCTGCGGGACCGCCAAGGGCGCGGGCGCCCAGGTGTGGATGGGGCCGATGGAGATCGGCGACCTCGGCCGCTGGGCGCTGCTCAGCGACCCGACCGGCGCGCCGTTCGCCGTCTGGCAGGCCCGGAAGTTCGCCGGGTTCGGCGTGGTGAACGAGCCGAACGCCTTCGGCTGGGTCGACCTGTCGACCCGGGACAGGAACGCCGCGGTCGAGTTCTACAAGACCACCCTCGGCTGGCAGGTCTGGCCGGACGACGTCTACCCGATGGTCGGCCTGGCCGGTGAGATGTTCGGCGGCGTGATGGCGATGGACGCCTCCATCCCGGCGGAGGTCCCGTCCCACTGGGCCCCGTACTTCCAGGTCGCGGACGTGGACTCCGCCGCGGCGACCGCGACGCGCCTGGGGGCCGAGGTCCTGCACGGGCCCGTCGACGTGGAGATGGAGAACGGCCCCCGGATCGCCGTGGTCCGCGACCCGCAGGGCGCCACGTTCGGCGTCTTCGCACCCCGCACCACCGGCTGACCCGCCCGCCGGGCGGCGCCCCGCCCCCCGTCGGGCAGCACCCCGCCCCCGCCGAAGGTCCCGTCCGCACGACGGCCGGGACCTTCCGCGCGTCCCGTCCCGGGCGGGGAAGGAGGCGGGGGAGGAGGCGGGGAAGGAGCGCCGCCCCCGGTGTCAGTCCTGTGCCGTGGGGCGGACGACGATCTCGCTGACGTCGACGCCCTCGGGCTGGTCGATGGCGTAGGCGATGGCGGCGGCGATGGCGGACGGCGGGATGGCGATCTCGTCGCGCCGGCGGAGGAGGGCGGCGGTGACGTCGGGAGCGGCGCCCTTGCCGACGCCCTCGGTGTCGGTGAAGCCGGGGGAGACGAGGGTGACGCGCAGGTCGGGCCCGGACTCCTGGCGCAGGCCCTCGGTGAGCACCTTCACCGCGGTCTTGGTCGCCGCGTAGACGCCCTGGGGGGACTTCACGGTGTAGGCCGCGGTGGAGCCGATGTTGACGAACTGGCCGGAGTGCTGCGCCCGGAAAACGGGCAGGGCGGCCGCGATCCCGTTGAGCAAGCCGGTGATGTGGGTGGCGACCATGGCGTCCCAGTCGTCCTGGCGCAGCTCGTCGAACGGGGACACCGCCATGGTGCCGGCGTTGGAGACCAGGACGTCGAGCCGGCCGAACCGGTCGAGCGCCGTGTCCGTCAGGCGCCGCAGGTCCTCGCGGCGGGTCACGTCGACGACGGCGCCGACGGCGCTGCCGCCCTGCGCGGTGATCTGCGCGACCACCGCGTCCAGTCGGTCCTCGCGTCGTGCCCCGAGGACGAGCCGGGCGCCCCTCCCGGCGAGGTGGAGGGCGGTCGCCGCCCCGATGCCGCTACTGGCGCCAGTGATCGCCACGACCTTGCCTTCGATTCCCGGCATGAGCAGCCTTTCCGGAGTTGGGCGGGCTGGCCTGAGGGTGCCCGAGGGTGGCCCGAGGGTGGCCCGAGGGTGGCCCGCGATGAAAGTGGGGAGTTCTCCACTTGATCCCACGTTAAGTGGGGAACCCTCCGTTTGGCAATCGGCGGACAGGACGGGAAGGATCGACCGGCAGACAGGAAGGGACGACGACACGTGACCGACGGCAGCTCGCACCGCCCGCTGCGCGCCGACGCGCAGCGCAACCGGGACAAGATCCTCGCCGCCGCCGTGCGCGTCTACACCGAGGACGGGCTCGACGCCCGCATGGAACACATCGCGAAGGCGGCGGGCGTCGGCAGCGCGACCCTCTACCGCAACTTCCCCACCCGCGAGGCCCTGATCGAGGCGGTCTACCGCAACGAGCTGGCCCAGTTGTGCGACGCCGTCCCCGGCCTGCTCGCAGCCGAGCCGCCGTACGAGGCGCTGCGCGCCTGGACCCGGCTCTTCCTCGACTACGTCGCCGCCAAGGCCGGAATGGCCGACGCACTGCGCGCCCTCGCCGCAGCCGGGAGCATCTCGCACGGCCACAGCCGGGACATGATCCGACAGGCCCTCGCCGCTCTGATGGACGCCTGCACGGCCGTCGGCGCGATCCGCACCGACATCGGCCCCGCCGACCTCGCGGCCGCCCTCGAAGGCATCGCCCTCACCTCGGCCGGGCCCGACCTGCGGGCACGCGCCGAACGCCTGCTGGACCTCACCCTGGACGGGCTGACGGTCCGTTCGTAAGCCTACGCGGTGGAGGGTGGCGGCGGGGACGGCCACCGGGACGGACGGACCCGCGCCCTCCCCGGTGGGTGGCCGGGGAGGGCGCGGGTCGCGGGGTGGTTCAGGACCGGCGGCGCAGGCGGCCGACGAGGACGAGCGCGCCGGCCCCGAGGGTGGCGAGCGCCGCGGCGGCCACGGCCGGGACGGTGCTGGACTCGGCGCCGGTGGCGGCGAGTTCGCCCACGGCAGGGGCGGCGGGGGCCGCAGGGGCGGCACCCACGGCGGGCGCTGCACCCACAGCGGGCGCGGCAGCCACGACGGGGGCGACGGGTGCGGGCGCCGTGTCGGTCGCGGGCTTGGTGTCCGTGGCCTGCTTCACGTCGGTGTCCTGCTTGGTGCCGGTGCCGGTGCCCTGCTCGGTGCCGGTGCCCGACGTGCCGCCGGTCTTGCCGGGGGTCTTGCCCGGGGCGGTGGTGGGGGTGCTGGTGGGCGGCGTGGTGGGGGCCGGGGTCGCGGCCGGGGCGACGACGTTGACGGTGCTGCCCTGGCTGCAGTTGGTGGTCCCCCAGAACGGGGCGCTCCCTTCGTTGACGAAGATGCACGGGTTGATGCGGGTCGAACCCAGCGGGGTGGTTCCGTCGTAGGACACGCGCACCCGGCTCACCGTGGTCTTCCCGGCGCCGATGGAGGAGTTGCGGCCCTGCAGGTAGACGCCGGCCGTGTCGTCGGTGTCAGTGGCGTACTTCTTCAGCGTGGTCCACGTGCCGTCCGCCTTGCGGACCTGGACGGTGGCGTGGCTGTCGGTGAAGAGCACGTTGCCGAGGTTGATGTAGGCGGACGGGGTGGGGTTGGACAGCACCGCGTCGAACTCGATCGGCGCGCCGCCGGCGACCGCCGTGGCGGGCACGTGGGCCAGGGAGCTGACGACGGGCTCGACCGAGATCGTCCTGACCAGCTCGCCCAGGTTCTCCCAGGTGCCCGGAACGGTCAGGCGGGAGCTCAGGGTGATGGAGCGGAAGCCGCCGTTGCTCGCACCGTCGTGCGGCAGGCCCATCGGGGCGCCGATGCGCAGGTCCAGCTTCACGGTCTTGCCGGCCGCGACCGTGATGCCGTTGATCAGGCCGTGGTAGGTGGCCTCGTCGTCGCCGCGGTAGAACTCCAGCGGGACCGAGGTCCACTTGCCGTTCGCCGGGTCCTTGTAGTCGATCGTGATCGCGTGCTCCGGGGTGCCCGCCTCGGTCGTGGTCTGCAGGACGAGCGAGAAGGCGGTGGTCTCGGTGCCGGTGTTGGTCACGGTCTCGGTGAACGCGACCGGCTGACCGGCGAAGCCGACCTCCTGGGGCGTCTGGACGGTCAGCGTCCCCTGGTGCACGCCGTCGGCGAAGGCGGCCTGCGCCGGGAGTGCGAGCGAGCCGCCCAGTGCGAGGACCCCGAGCGCGGCGGCGACGGTGACGGCGCGGCGGGAACGGCGGACGCGGGTGGTGCTGGACATGGTTCCCCCTGGAACAATCTTGTCATGGGCATGCCGAACAGAGGGTTCGGCGGTACCGAAGGCGATGGGATGTGGGTGTGCGTGTACCTGTGCGTACGTGAGTGAGCGGTCGAGCGGCCTCGTGGACCCGGCGGGTCACGGAGGCCGGTTCCCGGACGGAGGCCCCCCTGTGAGTCGCCCCGTTCCGTTCCCCTCACTGATACAGACGTGCGGCCACCGCGGGGGTTGCAGGTGGGTTCGAAGAAATTTTCCGACCGTCTTCCGCCCCGGTCGGGCACGTGCCGGCGGGGCACGTGCCGGCGGGGCGCGGGGCGCGGGGCGCGGGGGACACCGGGGACGTGTGGGCTGCCTGCGACGGCAGGTGACACCGTGACGGCCGGTGTGCGACGCTGCACCTCGCGCGCCGTTCGTGCGCGCGGGGGACCGGGGGGTTCGCATGAGCGGTGGATCGCCGGCGCGTACGCGCGGACGGCACGGCCGACGGGCGGGGTTACTGCTGGTCGTCGTCGGGCTGCTGACGGCTGCCGCGACCCTGCGGCCCGGGGGCGGGTTACTGGGCACGGCGACGAGCGGGCCGGTGACGGGCCTCGGTTACGTGGTGCTGCTCGGGCTCGGCTGGGCCGTGCTGGTGGGCAGGTTCGCGGTGCGCTTCCGCGAGGAGGTCCGCCACCTCGACGGGCCGACGCCCCGGGCCGACCGCCTGCGGGAGACGGCCATGCTCCTGCTGCCCCTGGCCGCCGTCGCCGTGCCGGTCCTGCTGCTGGTCCTGCACAGCCGGTCCGGAGGGGACGCGCTGCCCGACCTCTCGCTGCCCTCGCCCGACTCCACCCCCGAGACCGTTCCGTCGGCCACGCCGGTGCCGGTCTCGCCGGACTCCGGCGAGGGGCTCGGGATGCTGCTCGTGGCCCTGATCGCCCTGGCGGCGGCAGCCGTCCTCACCGTCGGCGCGTTCGCCGTGGTCCGGCTGCGCAGGTCGAGGCGCCGTAGCCGGGAGCTGCCCGAGGTGCTGCCCGCTGCGCCCGCGAGCCCCGAGGGCGCACTCGTCGAGGCGGTCGCCTCGGGCCGCAGGGCCCTGGAGGGAGCGGACGCCCGGGCGGCGGTGATCGCCTGCTACGCGGCCATGGAGGGTTCGCTGGCCGCCTCCGGACTTCCCCGGCAGGCCTGGGAGAGCCCGACGGAGCTGCTGGTGCGCGTGTTGTCCGACGAGCGGGTCGACGCCGCCGGGGCACGGGAGTTGACGGCGCTGTTCCGCGAGGCCAGATATTCGACCCACCCGATGGACGACCGCCAGGTGCACCGGGCCCGTACGGCCCTGGACGCCATCGCCGCCCGGCTCGCGGACGCCCAGCCCGCGGACGCCGGGGCCGCGGCGGACGAGGGCACACCGGCCGTCGCGCACCCAGCAGAGGCACACCCGGCAGCGGCTCATGCAACAGGCGCCCACCCAACGGGAGCTGACACAACAGGGGAGCAGCGGTGAGCAGTTCAGCACCCCGACGCGACGGGCCCGTGGACGGGACGGACCGCGAACTGGCCCGGCCGGGCTCGGTGCGGCACAGCCTGATCGAGCTGGCCCTGCCCGCCGTCCTCGCCGAGATCCTGTTCGCCCTGGTCGGCGGCTGGCCCGGGGCGGGGGCCGGTGCGGTCCTGCTGACCGCCGTCGGCCTGCTCGTCGCCCGCCGGGTCGCCGGGGCGGAGACCGAGACCGAGACCTTCTTCCGGCGCCGTCGGCCGCAGGAGATGGAGGCGTACGAGCCCGGCCTCGGCGACTGGCGCTGGACGGTCCGCCAGGGCCTCGACCCCCAGGGGGACACCACGCCGCTGCGCTTCCGGCTCCAACGGCTCTACACGGTACGGCTCGCGGAGGCGCACGGCGTGGACCTGTCGGCCGATCGCGCCCGGGCCGCCGAACTCCTCGGGCCCCGGCTGTGGCCGTGGATCGACCCGTTGGCGCCGGCCCCGGCCGAAGCCTTCCCGACGGCGGTCCTGCGCGAGCTGGTCGACCGGCTCGACTCGCTGTGACGGCCGCCCCTCCATCACCTCCCACCGACCGAATCGTCTCTGCAGGAGCGTCATGCCCGACCTTTCCGCCCGTCCCGCCGGCCCCGCCGGCCCCGCCGCTGCCAGTTCTGCCAGTCCCGCCGGTCCGGTGAGTCCCGCCGGTCCCGCACCGCAGGGAACCGTCCCGGCTCCTCCGCCGCTCACCCCGCAACAGGCCGGCGAGCGCGCCCGCGCGGTGATCGCGGAGATCGAACGGGCCGTGGTCGGCAAGCCCGAGGCGCTGCGCCTGGTCATGCTCGGCGCCCTCGCCGGCGGGCACGTCCTGATCGAGGACCTGCCCGGGCTCGGGAAGACCCTGCTGGCCCGCTCCTTCGCCACCACCCTCGGCCTGGACTTCCGCCGGATCCAGTTCACCCCCGACCTGCTGCCCTCGGACGTCACCGGCGCCCCCTTCTACGACCGCAACACCGGCGAGATGGTGTTCCGGCCCGGCCCGCTGTTCACCCAGCTGCTGCTGGCCGACGAGATCAACCGGACCCCGCCCAAGACCCAGGCCGCCCTGCTGGAGGCGATGGCCGAGGGGCAGGTCTCCGTCGACGGCGCCACCCGCCGGCTGCCCGACCCCTTCCTGGTCATCGCCACCGCCAACCCGATCGAGTACGAGGGCACCTACGCCCTGCCCGAGGCCCAGCTCGACCGCTTCCTGCTGCGCGTCCGCATGGGCTACCTCCCCACCGCCACCGAGGCGGCGATGCTGCGCGCCAGGATCGACCGGGCGGCCCCCGAGCCGGTCCTGGAGACCGTGGCCGGCCCGGCGGAACTGCTGGCCATGCGGGCGGCGGTGGAGCTGGTCGAGGTCGACGACGACCTGATCGCGTACGTCATGGCCCTCGTCGAAGCCACCCGCAACGACCAGCAGATCCAGGTGGGCGCCTCGCCCCGCGGCGGCCTGGCGCTGGTCCAACTGGCCCGCGCCCACGCCATGGTGGAAGGGCGGGACTACCTGACCCCCGAGGACGTCAAGGCGCTCGCCGGCCCGGCCCTGGCGCACCGCATCACGCTCAAGCCGGAACTGTGGGTGCGCCAGATCGAGGCGGACGACGTGATGGCGCGGCTGGTCGCCTCCGTCCCCGCACCGCAGACGCTGCCCCAGGCGGGGACACGGTGAACGCCGCGTCGGACGGCAGCGGGACCCCGGGCCGCCCCGGCCGGGCCCCGGCCGCAAGCCTGCCGACGGCCACCGACGGCACCGGCGGCACCGGCGGCACCGGCGGCACGGACCGGCTCGCCCGCCGCGTCCGCGCGCTGGCCGTCGCCCGCAGCGCCCGCGCCACCGCCGCCGGCCTGCCCGACGCCCCGCCGGCACCGTACTGGCGGCCCGGTGAGCAGACCCTGCGCCTGCTCACCGTGGCCACCGTCGCGGCCCTCGCCGCCCTGGTCACCGGCCACGCCTGGCTCCTGGCCCCGGCCGCGTTCGCGGCCGTCCTGCTCGCCCTGGCGGCTCCCGGCCGCAGCCGCCCCACCCGGCTGGCCGCCGAGAGCACCGTCCGCCTCCAGCGCTGCTTCGAGGGCGAGGCCATCGCCGTGCACGTCACCGTGCAGCACGACGGCCGGATCGGCCCGCCGGAGCCCGTCGTGACGCTCGGCCCCGGCGTCACCCTGGACGCGCTGACCGTCACCCCGACCGGCGTTGACCTCGTCCTGCACGCCGCCAGCTGGGGCCGCCGGCACCTGGGCGTCGTCGACCTCGATGTCCCCGACGCCCGCGGCCTGACCCGTCGCACCGTCCGCACCGACCTCGGCACCGTCGACGTCTTCCCCGTCCCCGACGCCGCCCGCCTCACCCCGATCCCGGTCCGCCTGCCCGAACGGATCGGCGAGCACACCACCGCGCACGAGGGCACCGGCATCGAGGTCGTCGGCGTCCGCCCGCACGTGCCCGGGGAACGGCAGCGCCGGATCCACTGGCCGTCCACGACCCGCCGCGACGCCGTCCAGATCAACCAGTTCGCCGCCGAACGCGCAGCCGACGCGGTCGTCCTGCTCGACACGCTCGCCGACTACATCGACGCCACCACCGGGCTGCGCAGCCTGGACGAGACCCTGCGCGCCGCCACCGGCCTGACCCGCGCCTACCTGCGCCGCCACGACCGGATCGGCCTCGTCGCGGTCGGCGGACGCCTGCGCCTGCTCACCGCCTCCACCGGGGACCGGCAGTTCTACCGCATCGTGGAGAGCGTGCTGGAGGTCCGTCAGGACCGCCCCCCGCGCGGCCCCCTGCCGACCCTGCCGCTCGCGGCCCTGCCCGGCCACGCCCTCGTCTACGCCTTCACCCCGCTCGCCGACCAGCGCATCCTCGATGTCCTCGGCCGGGTCCGCGAACGGGGCAACCCGCTCGTCGTGGTGGAGATCCCGGTCGGGGAGCCGGCGGCCCGCCCCGACGACGAGACCGACGCCCTCGCGCTGCGCCTGTGGCGCGCGGAACGCGAGGCGATGCGCGCCACCCTGCGCGGCCGGGGCATCCCGGTGGTCCGCCACACACCCGGCGAGAGCCTGGACCTGGCCCTCGGGCCCCTGCTGCGCCGCCGGATCGTGGGAGCCGCCCGATGACCGGACCGACCCGCCCGACCGACGCGCCCCGCGCGCCCCACGCGCCCCGGACGACCCGGACGACCCGCGCCACGCAGCCGGGGTCCCCGCCGCGCACGCTAGCCGAACCGGCCCGCCGCCCCCGTACGGGCGCTGCGGCACCGGCCCACCGCACCGGCTGGGCCCCGCGCCTGGAACGCGCCGCCCTGCGCGCCACCGGCACCGCCCTCGCGCTCGCCGCCGCAGGCACCGGAGACGGCACCCTCACCGACCGGCTGGGGCCGGTCAGCCTGCTGCCGGTCGCCGTCGGCGCCCTGTGGGCCGCCGTCCCCGCACCGGTCGGCCCGGACGCGTCGGGCGCCCCGCCGGCCTGGCTCGCGCGCCTGTCCGCGACCCGCCCCACCCTCCTCGCCGCCGCCTCCGTCCTGCTCGCCGCGCTCGGCGAACCGTCGTGGGGCCGGGCGCTCGCCGTGACCGTCCTGCTCGCCGCCCACCTGCTGCTGCTCGACGCGTTCGGCCCCCGGCACCCGAGCATCCGCCCCGCCTCCGCGGCCGCCGCCCTCACGGCCTCGTTGCTGGTGCTGCCACCCGCGTTCGCCCCCGCCACGGTGGGTGAGTGGTCCCGGCCGCTGGCCGCGCTGGGCCTGGCCACGGCCGCCGTCGGGGTGGGCCTGGCCCTGCGCCCGGAGGGGTCACAGCCCTCGGCGGACCACCCGTTGCCCGCCGCCCGCCGTCGCCCGAGCGGGCGACGGCACTGAGCGCCGGCGGTCACCGCGCCCTCGTCACGCACCTGCCGGCGGCAGCTCAACGCGCGGCCGAGAGGACGGCCGCGAGCGCGGGGACATCGACCGGACGGGTGGTGTCCACGCGGTGGACGACCCCCAGCCCGAGCGGTTCGGCGCCCCGGGACCACAGGTCCCAGTCCCCGCCGAACCCGCCCGGGCGCTCGGGATGGATGCCGTGCCGCTCGGCCGTGCGCGCGGCGAAGCGACGGCGCGCCACGTCCGGCGGCACGTCGCACCACACTTCGCGGACCGTCGCGACACCCGCGCGCCGGAGCCCCGCCGCCACGACCGGCCGGGTGTGAGCCAACCACGGACTCTCCAGGACAGCCCAGCCACCAGCGTCGGCCAGCAGGGTCCACAGCGTCTCGCCGGCGGCCGCACCGAGCGCCCGACTCCACTCCCGGTCCGTGAACCCCGCCGGGCGCAGAACGCCGAGCGTGTCCGCCAGGGTCTCCTTGACCGCGTCCTTGCTGAAGAGCGGAAGCCGCAGCTCGGCCGCCAGAGCGCGCGCGAGCGTCGTCTTGCCCGCTCCGGGCAGACCGTTGACCAGCACCGTCACCATCGGCCGAGCGTAGCGCCGAACGCGACGCCGAGCGCCCGCCCCGTGCCGGTCGCCGGGCGGAGGAGCAGCGCGGGTTGAGCGGGCGTCAGGGGAAGCCGACCGGTCCTCGGGGTACGGGGCTTCCGATCTCCGGGGTACCCGCGCCACGATGGCTGCACCACCGAGGAGACCGGAGGGAATCGCCATGCAGTGTCCGAACTGTGGGTCGCTGATGCAGGATCAGGGTAGACAGCTTGCCTGCGGGCAGTGCGGCGCCGTCATCGGCCGTGCGGTGCCGTCGTCCGCGCGAGCCGTCCCCGTCGTCCCGTCCATCGTGAGGTAGGTATGAACACTCCCCGTTGCGGCAAGTGCCGGCAGCCCGTCAGCCACGGCCCGCAGGGCGGTTACGTCTGCGGATCGTGCTGGTACGTGGTCCCGCCGCCGGCGAACGCCGCACTGCGGGAGGTCACCACGCGGGAGGTGAGCGTGTCCGGGATGCACTGCGCGCAGTGCGGGGCGGAGATCACCTACGGCCCGGAGGGGGGCTACGTCTGCGGCAACTGCAACTTCGTCGTCGAGCCCCCCGGTGCGGCGCAGACGCGCAAGGACGCCGCGAAGGACCGGGCCAACCGGCAGCGGCGCGCGGCGGAGGACCGGGCGATGCAACGCCGGTAGGCAGTGGGCACTTTGACGGCCATACGGATACCGGGCACCTTTGCGCGGGTGCCCTTGTTCCCCGGCGGTGGAGGCGGCCCGGCGCGTAGCATCGGAGGATCGTCGGGTCGGAGGATCGTCGGGCCGGGGGAGCGGCGGCGGGGCGCGGACAGGGGGAGCGTGTGACGGGGCGTGACGTCCGCCGGGGGGCGCTGCGGCGCGGGCTGTGGGCGCTGGCCGCCTGGTGGCTGTGGATGCCGCTGGTCGCGGTGCTGGTGTGGCTGGTCAAGCACGTCGCGTTCGGCGGGTTCGGGCAGCAGGACCAGAGCTATGTGCTGCTGCTCCGGCAGGAGTTCTTCCCGCACGGCGGCGTGCCGGACGCGACGCTGCTGTTCTGGGTGTGGGTCGCGGTGGGGCTGTGCGGCACGGTCGGCGTGGTCGGGTACGTCGCGGAGCAGTCCGGGGCCGGCTTCCGCGGGTGGCGGGTGCGCCTGGCCGTGGCTGCGGTGCTGCTGGCGGTGGTCGGCTCGCTGGTACGGGTGGGCACCGGGCTGTGGGACGACGACAAGGACGCGGGCCGCTACTACGCGGCGGCGACCGTGCTCGACGTCCCGGCCGGCGGCGCGGGCACCCCGCGGTCGGTGCTGCCGGTCACCGAGCACACCCGCGCCGGCGACGGCGGCCGCTGCGACCTGGTGGGCACCGCGGACGTGCCGGCCTGCGTGAAGACCGCGCCGATGCCGGACTTCGACTTCGAGGCGCGCACCGCCTCCTACGCCGCGGCGACCAAGGCGCTCACCGACAGCGCCGGCCTGACCTCCGGGGTCCACCTGATGGGGCACAGCCTGCACTACCTGCCCGACGCCCCGCAGGGCGGCGGCGTGTGGACGGCCGTCCTGGACGGCTCCGGCGAGCAGCCGATGGAGGGCGTCGCGGTGTGGGACGGCCGCTCGAACTCCGTCGCCACCTGCGCGTTCCGCGGCGACCACGCCTTCGGCCGGGCCTTCGCCGGCACGGGGGCCGTCAGCCTGCGCAACCTGCTCGCCGAGCGGTTCCCTGACCTGGTCTACAGCGACCAGGACATCTGGGGCTACTGCGACGGCGCCGACCCCCGCACGGCCGAGCCGGTGGTGGTGATCTCGGTGGCGCGGCAGATCGGCTGGCGGCAGCGGACGGTCCTGGAGCCGGCCGGGGTGCTGGTCCTGCGCGGCTCGTCGGACGGCCGCCCGAGCATGACGTACCGGGCCGAGGTGGCGCCGGGCGATCTGCCCGGCGCGGTGTACCCGGCCTCGGTGGTCCGGGACCAGATCCACGAGGTGCAGTGGCTCGGCGGCCGCGGCGCCAAGGACGACCGCGGCTTCGGCTACGACCACACCTCGGCGGCGACCAACGCCGTCAACCCGGGCGAGTTCCTGCTGC
Organism: Kitasatospora sp. NPDC101447; assembly: GCF_044767225.1. Lineage (NCBI taxonomy): Bacteria > Bacillati > Actinomycetota > Actinomycetes > Kitasatosporales > Streptomycetaceae > Kitasatospora > Kitasatospora sp. NPDC101447. The sequence continues at coordinate 242,746 of NZ_JBIWNL010000005.1, read as the reverse complement.
GCTCCAAGGCGGACGGCCACCTGTACTACGTGACGCCGCTGGTGCCCCGGGAGAGCTCCTCGCAGCTGGTGGTGGCGTTCGCGGTCGTGCAGGCCGACCGGGTCGGCGGCGGCCTCAACGAGCTGCACGTCTACGTGCGCGGCGACGACGCGCCGTCGGTGAACCTGGACGTGCTGGCGAGCCGGATGGTGTCGTACATGGCGCAGCAGACCTCGATCACCATCAGCGCCGGGCAGGGCGGCGCGCTGCAGGAGATCGTCCCGTTCGGCCGGGACATGTGGCGCGGTTTCGTGGACTTCAACGGGCAGACCCAGGACTACATCGACCTGTCGGGGGACGCCACGGTGACGCCCAACCTGGTGTCGCTGAACGGCAGCATCTCCCCGCCGGGCGGCGGTGTGCCGGCCCCGGCGCCCGGCACGCCGGAGCCGTCCGGACAGCCGACCGCCCCGCAGCCGACCGCGCCGCAGCCGTCCGGGCAGCCGCCGGCCGTACCGGCGGGCGGGTGCGGCGGCGACCCGGCGCAGTTGACGACCGGGCAGCTCGCGGCCTGCGTCGCGGAGCTGTCCAAGCAGCTGCAGGGGCGCATCCAGGAGACGGCACCCGCCCGGCCCTGACCGGGTCCTGGCCTGACCGGCCCCGCCCCCTGGAGGGGATCGGAAAAAAATCCGGCCCGAATCCGTCCGCCGTGTCGATTTCGCTGCCGCGCCGTTCGACCTGGGACTGAGAGGGTCGAGAGACGACCCCCGAACGAGGAGACCGATCATGGCGAAGTACATGCTGATCATGCGCGGCACGGACGAGTCCGTCGCGAAGATGATGGACACACCCTTCGAGCAGATGCTCGAAACGGTGGGCCGCTTCAACGACGAGCTGATCCGGGCCGGGGTGCTCGTCGCCGCCGAGGGCCTGGACGACCCCTCCCAGGGCGTGGTGGTCGACTACGACGGCGAGACCCCGGTCGTCACCGACGGGCCGTACGGTGAGACGAAGGAGCTGTTCGGCGGCTTCTACCTGCTCGACGTCGCCTCCAAGGAGGAGGCGGTGGAGTGGGCCAAGCGGATGCCGGCGATCCCCGGCTCCAAGTGCGAGATCCGCCGGGTGCCGGGCATCGACGAGTTCCCGCAGGACAACGAGTGGATCATCAAGGAGCGGGCGTGGCGCGAGCGGACCGGCCAGCTGTGACGCCCGCGGCCGCCGACGGCCCGCCCGTCGCCGACGCGGCGCGGCGGGCCGTCGAGGCGGTCTGGCGGATCGAGTCCGCCCGGATCATCGGCGCGCTGGCCCGCTACACCGGGGACTTCGCGCTCGCCGAGGACGTCGCACAGGAGGCCCTGGCGGAGGCGCTCGTCGCCTGGTCGCGCGACGGGGAACCGAGCAGCCCGGTGGGCTGGCTGCTCGCGACCGCCCGGCGGCGGGCCATCGACGCCTTCCGCCGCAGGTCGGCGCTCGACGAACGGTACGCCGCGCTCGCCGGCCCGCTCTCCGACGGCGAGCTCAGCTCGGGCGCGGCCGCCGCGCCCGAGCGGGCGGACGACCTGCCGTGGGACCCGGACCGGGTCGACGACGACGTCCTCGCGCTCGTGTTCACCGCCTGCCACCCCGTGCTCTCCCCCGAGGCCCGGGTGGCACTCACCCTGCGCGTGGTGGGCGGCCTGTCCAGTGAGGAGATCGCCCGCGCCTTCCTGGTGCCCACGGCGACCGTCCAGGCCCGGATCACCCGGGCCAAGAAGACGATCGCCGCCGCCCACGTGCCGTTCGAGCTGCCGCCGCCCGAGGACCGGCGCGAGCGGCTCGGCGCCGTCCTGAGCGTGCTGTACGTGATCTTCACGGAGGGCTCGACGGCGACCAGCGGCGACGACCTGCTGCGCCCCGACCTCGCCTACGAGGCCGTACGGCTCTCCCGGACGCTGACCGCCCTGCTGCCCGCCGAACCGGAGGTGCACGGCCAGCTCGCCCTGTTCGAGCTCACCGCCGCGCGCTTCCCGGCCCGCACCGGGCCCGACGGCGAGCCGGTGCTCCTGGAGGACCAGGACCGTCGCAGGTGGGACCGCTCCGCGATCCGCCGCGGCCTCGCCGCGCTCGGCCGGGCCTCGGCCCTCGGGCGGGGCCTCGGCCCGTACGGGCTGCAGGCCGCGATCGCCGCCTGCCACGCGACGGCGCCCTCGGTGGCGGACACCGACTGGGAACGCATCGTGCTCCTGTACGAGGCGCTCGGCCGGGTCGCCCCGTCGCCCGTCGTCGAGCTCAACCGGGCCGTGGCGGTCGCGATGGCGGGCGGGCCGCTGGAGGCGCTGTCCACGGTCGACGAGCTCGCCGCCTCCGGCCGCCTGTCGGGGTCGCACCTGCTGCCGACCGTCCGCGGCGAACTGCTCACCCGCCTCGGCCGCACCGTCGAGGCCCGGGCCGAGCTGGAACTCGCCGCCCGGCTGTGCCGCAACGCGAGCGAGCGGTCGGTGCTGCTGCGCAAGGCGGCCGCCCTGGGGTGACGCCCGGCTGCCTGCGGGGCTGTCCGCCCGCCCGCCGACAACGGCCGGCGGGCGCGGTCGTCGGTCGTCAGTCGCCGGCGCTGTCCGGCTGGCCCGCCCGCCAGGTCAGCTCGATCTCCAGCTCGATCTCGCCGTCCTCCAGCTCGACCTCGATCTCGGTGTGCAGCTCGTCCGGGATCCGCAGGGACAGCTTCCCGGGCCCGAGGTCCAGCTCGGCCTGGCCGCCGCGCCTGAGCGCCGCCGCCAGCGCGTCGAGCTGATCGGCGGCCTCGGCGCGGGTCAAGGTGCGCTTCTGCTTGAACTCCAGGTCCTTCATGGACGCCTCCCGAACTGGTCGGACACGGCAGCTACGGCCCATTCTCACGCCGCTGCCCGGCATCGGCCCGGCGGCAGCGGTGCGGCGTGCCCACGCGGGGCCGGGGCGCGGTGGTCGGGGTGGTCCCTGAGGTCGGGCGGGTCGGGGCCGCGGGACCGCTCACCCGTCCGAAGGACCCGTGCCCTTCCCCAGCCACCGTGTCAGGGCGGCTTCCGGGCCCGGGCCCACGCGGTCACCGGCGGCCGACGCCCACGCCACGAAGCCGTCCGGACGGACCAGCAGGCCGTCCGCCTCGACACTCTCCGCCCGGCCCCTGACCAGTTCCAGACGCCCGGCGTACCGCTCGGCGAGAGCGGTCAGGGCGGCCGGCCGGTCGTCCCCGGCGAGGTCGACGAGCAGCGCCCGGCCCGTACGGGTGCGGTCGGAGAGCCGTGTGCCGTCGTCCAGCCGGAGGTCGGGCACCGCCGTGCCGACCAGCGGATGGTCGTTGCCCAGGTCGTAGCGCTGCGACAGACCGGAGATCCGCTGCACGTAGTGGGTCGCGCCGTCCCGCGTGCCGAGGAGGTCGGCGGTCACGTCCCTGAGGGCGCGGCTGTGGGCGTCGCCGCGCATCACGGCCACCTGGGCGCGGGTCCAGTCGAGGACCCGGGCGCCGATCGGGTGCCGTTCGCCGGTGTAGGTGTCGAGCAGGCCCTCGGGCGCCCACCCCTGCACGGTGGCGGCGAGCTTCCAGCCGAGGTTGACGGCGTCGCCGATGCCCAGGTTCAGGCCCTGGCCGCTGAACGGTGAGTGCACGTGGGCGGCGTCGCCGCAGAGCAGCACACGACCTCGCCGGTAGGTCGTCGCCTGCCGCGCGTGGTCCGTGGAGCGGGCGCCGAAGGTGAGCGCGGTGATGCGGACGTCGGCGCCGCTGACGCGCCGCAGGCTGGCCTCCATCTCGGCCGCGGTGACCGGCGTTTCACGGTCCGCCGGCGGACCGTCCGGCTCGACTGTGCGCACCTGGCCCGGGCCCGGCCCGTGGACGTAGACGCCGGTGGGAGTGTGCTGCCAGCCCCGCCCCAGGTGCTCCGCCCCCTGGATGGTGCCCACCGCGTGTCGGATCGTGATCTGCGGGTCCGTGCCCGGGAAGTCGAAGCCCGCGCGGCGGCGGACCGAACTGCGGCCTCCGTCGCAGCCGACGAGCCACGGCACCCGGACGTCCTCGCCGTCGGGCAGGTGGACGGTGACACCGGCCTCGTCCTCGTCGAAGCCGCGGACCTCGACCCCGCGCCGGACCTCGACCCCCAGCTGCGCGGCGCGCTCACCGAGGACCTGCTCCACCTCGGCCTGCGGGACCTGCACGTACCAGTCCGGGCCGCGTCCACGCAGGCCGGGAGCCTGCTCGTCGACGGGGCCGGACGGGACCTGGATCCCGCCGAAGTGCCCGACGAAGGGCGGTCGTTCCCCCTCGGCCTGCAGCGGCCGCCTCCCCGCCGCGGCCCGTATCGCGGCGAGCAGGCCGCGCCGTTCGAAGGCCTCGGCGGTGGCCGTGTTGAACGCGCCCGCCTTGGGCGCGGTGTCGATCTCCGTCCGCCGCTCGACGACCACGACCCGGGCCCCCGCCAGCCGCAGCTCCGTGGCGAGCATCAGGCCGACCGGCCCGGCACCCACCACGAGCACGTCGTGGTCCATCGCCGTCGACACGGGGGTTCGCTCTCGTACGGACATCCGGTTCTCCTCACGGACACGGTCGTTAAGATAGAGAGTTCTATCTTGTGGCCCTCAGGCTAGGATGCCGAGATAAGAAAGGCAACTCTTTCCAAAGGGGTCCCGGATGGCTGAGCGACGCCGCGGCGCGGCACTGGAGAAGGCACTCCTCGACGCGGCCTGGGACGAACTCGCGGACAGCGGCTACGCCGGATTCACCATGGACGCCGTCGTCCGGCGCGCGGGCACCAGCCCGCCCGTGCTCTACCGCCGCTGGTCGGGCCGCGACCAACTCGTCCGGGCGGCCATCGCCCACGTCCTCGAACAGTCCCGGGTCGACATCCCCGACACCGGCAGCCTGCGCGAGGACGTCCTCACCCTCATGCGGACGATCAACGCCACCCGCGTCCAGCTCGTCACCGTCATGAACGTGCACCTGGCCGGCTACTACCAGGCGACCGGCACCAGCCCCGGCGACCTCTTCACCGCAGCCCGCGAGAAGACCGCCGACGTCCTCTTCGACCGCGCCGTCGCCCGCGGCGAAGTGGAAGCAGAACACCTCAGCACACGCATCAAGGCCCTCCCCTTCGACCTGCTGCGCCACGAGATCCTCACGACCTTCGCCCCCGCGCCCGACCACGTCCTCGAAGAGATCGTCGACACGGTCTTCCTGCCCCTCGTGCGCTGACCTCCGCACCCCCGGCGGCGTCCGCTGCAGAACCCGGTGGCCAGCCCGAGTGACGGCCCTGACGGCCCGTGAGCGGTGCCATCGCTCCCGGCCCGCCGGGCCGACGTCGGACCGCCGGGCTGCCGGGGTTGCAGGTCACCCACGGGGAGGCGGGCGACTTGCCGGGGTGGGAGCATGAAGGTAGCGCCACGAGCGGCACCGGTCCGCGCCGAGGACGCCTGTCGTCCCACGGGACGGACCCGACCCGGTCCCGGCGGACGGACCCGAACAGGCGGCGCAGCCCCGGTGGAACCCCGGGCCGTTCCCCGACGGCGGCGATCCCGCGTCGCCTTCCGCTCCCGACCCGCCTTCCGCTCCCGACCCGCCTTGCGCTCCCGACCCGCGTTCCGCCGGCGGGAGTCCGACCGGTTCGTGCGAGTTGCCGCCGTCCCGGCACGGGGACCGCTCGCCCCCGGCGCGCACCTCCGAGGAGCTTTGCCATGCCAGGGCCCAGCCAGCCCCCGCCGGAAGACTTCGCACGGTCCGGCGAGGACGTCCAGATGAGTGCCCCGGGGAACCTGCCCGAGAACATCGGCTTCGACCCCGCCGAATTCCCGCCCGAGCTCCTGGAGGCGCGAGCCGCGATCGAGGAGGCCCTGAGGACCCAGGGTGACGAACGCAGCGGCGTCCGCTCGGCGGAGGCCTTCACCGAGCTGACCAACATCCAGGGCGTCGGCATCGGCCGGGCCACACCGTCGGAGCTCGGACCGCGCGACGGCGCGGTGGAGCCCGGGCAGCCGACGCTGACCGTCTACCTGGCCCAGCCGAGGACCGCCGCCGACGTCACCGCGGTGCTCGTCGAACGCATGGGCGTCCAGGCCGCGGCCTCACCCAGGGTGGTCGTCGTCCCCGTCGTCACCGGGCCGATCGAGGCACAGTCGTTCACCTTCCAGGCACGGCCCGCACCCGGCGGGATATCGGTGATCAGCACTCCCAACGCCCTCGGCACCGGCACGCTGGGCTGCCTGACCACCGGTCGGTCCGCCCCGCGGGACCAGCGAACGCTCCTCATCAGCTGCAACCACATCCTCGCCAACAGCAACCAGGGCCAGCTCGGGGACTGCGTCGTCCAGCCCGCCACGGGCGACGGAGGGGTCTGCCCGCCGGACCTCGTGGCCGTCCTGGAGCGCTTCGTTCCCGTGACGTTCGGCGGGACCGTCAACGGCGTCGACTGTGCGACGGCCTGGGCGGACCCCGCCAACGTCAGCCCGAACGTCCTGGCCCCCGGGCCGAGCGGCCCGGTCGAGATCGCGATCAGCTCCACGACCACGGCGGCGACGGTCGGCATGCTCGTCGGCAAGAGCGGGCGGACGACGGAACTCACCTCGGGCTTCGTGCAGGAGGTCGGCGCTTCGCACTGGGTCGGCTACCCGGGAGGGAACTCCGCCTTCTTCTCCGGCTCCATCGCGATCAGCGGGAACGGCGGCGTCTTCACCCAGCCCGGGGACTCCGGCTCCATCGTCTGGACCTTCGACGAGGCCCGGAACCCGGTCGGCATGCACTTCGCGGGCACCAGCAACTTCAGCAGGTCGTTCTCGAACCCGATCGACATCGTGACCCAGGCCCTCGACGTCTTCATCACCACCTGAACGCCGCCCCGCAGTCCCGGCCGCTGCCGCCCCGGACGCCGCTGCCGCCCCGGACGCCGCCGAGCCCGTGCCCCAGCCGGCGCGGGCTCGGTGTGCACTTCCCGCGTCAGGAACCCGCGTCAGGAACCCGCGGAGGCCCGCTCGGACGCACTGCGCAGCACGCAGAACTCGTTGCCCTCGGGATCGGCCAGGACCGCCCAGCCCGAGCCGTCGGGATTGCGGTGATCGCCGACCAGGGTGGCACCGAGGCCCAGCAGCCGGTCCACCTCCAGGTCGCGCGAGGTCTCGGGGCGCAGACACAGGTGGATCCGGTTCTTGACCGTCTTGCCCTCGGGCACCTGGTTGAAGTACAGCACCGGGCCCTCGGCCAGCATCACCTGGGTCTCCCGGGCACCCGGCCGGTCCTCCGGGTCCAGCGGGCGACCCGTCACCCTGCTCCAGAAGCAGGCCAGTTCATAGGCGTCCGCACAGTCGATCGCCACGTTCTGCAGTACCGAAACCATGCGGGCGAGTCTTCCCGATCTCCACCCCGATCTCCACCCCGGAGGCCGGACGAACCGGGGACGTCCCGGGACGGCCGCGGGTAGCAGGGGGCCGGGCCCGGCGGCCTCCTCACCGTCGGAGGACACGCCGCAGCCAGCGGGTACGGGCGTCGTGGGCGTCCTGGGTGACGTCGGCGTCCGGCGCGAGGGTGTCGAAGCCGTGGCAGGCGCCGGGCCACACGTGCAGTTCGGCCTCGCCGCCCGCCCGCCAGATCGCGTCGGCGTAGGCGACGGCCTCGTCCCGGAAGGTCTCGGCCGAGCCCACGTCGACGTAGGCCGGGGGCAGTCCGGACAGGTCGGTGGCGCGGGCCGGGGCGGCGTACGGCGGGAGGTCGGCGGCGCCGTACCGGTCGCCGAGCACGGCCTGCCAGGCGGTGGCGTTGGAGGTGCGGTCCCAGGTGTCGTGGCCGGCCATCTGGTGGCTGGAGAAGGTGTCGCCGCGGTCGTCGAGCATCGGGCTCAGCAGCAGCTGGCCGACCGGCGCCGGGCCGCCGCGGTCGCGGGCCAGCAGGGCCAGGGCCGCCGCGAGCCCGCCGCCGGCGCTCTTGCCGCCGATGATCACACGCCGCGCGTCCACGCCCAGCCGGTCCGCGAGTCCGACCGCCCGGACGAGCCCGGCGTAGCAGTCCTCGACGGCCCCGGGGAACCGGGTGTGCGGCGCCAGCCGGTACTCGACGGACACGACCGCCAACCCCAGCGGCAGCGCCCACCCGCGCAGCAGCCGGGGCAGGACGGACCACGCGTTGCCCGTCACCATCCCGCCGCCGTGCAGGTAGTACAGCAACGGCAGCGGCTCGCGGACCCCCGCGGGCCGCGCGCTGACGAGCGTGAGGTCGCTGCCGTCGGCCCGTGGCACGCGCACCTCCTCCACCTCGAACCGGCCGCCGTCGCGCAGCCGGTCGAGCGCCGGGCGGGGCCGGGCGGCGGCGTCCCGCTCCTGCCACGCCGCCAGGCCCTCCGGCGTGAGCACCTCCCGCGCCCGCGCACCGGCGGCGTCCACCGCGGCCCGCACCTGCGGATCCAGAGGGGGCACCCGCCGAGCCGCCGATCCACCCATCACCAGGACTCCCTCCCCGCGGGCGCCCGGCGACGCCCCGACCCGGCCCAGCCTGCCAGCCCCGCCCGTGCCGTCGTGCGGCGCCCCCGGGTCCGCCTCGGCCGGGGCGTGTGTGGGTGTGAGGGTGGGGGCGGTGTCGTCGTCGGTGGTGTCAGGCCCAGGGGTTGAAGGGGATGCCGTCACAACAGTCGGCTGCGGTGCCGGGCGGCGGCTGCGCGGACGAGTCGGGCGAAGTGTTCGCGGCTCCGGTCCTGCTCGGCCCGGTCGTCGCCCGGTGCCGCCGAGTCGCGGTCGAGGCCGGTGAACTCGGCGTGCAGGAGCCGGCAGGCCCGGATGCCGTCGACGAGGACTTCGAGGAGGCTTCGGGCCGGCCGCCGGGGGTCCAGCGGGGTGAGGCGCAGGGCGAGGTCGGTGAGGCCCGGGTCGTCCTCGACGGTGTAGTCGGCGGCGGTCTCCGCCTCGTCCTCGTCCTCCGGGTCGTCGACCTGCTCGCGCAGGGCGACCGGGATGGGCAGGAGGCCCTCGGTGATCTGCATGGCGTGCCGGACCAGGCCGGTGACGGCGTCGTACGGGGAGACCCCGGTCTCGATCAGGCCGAGGATGACCGTGCGGGTCTCGTGGGGAAGGGGCCCGATGGCGTCGGCCTCCTGCATCACCCGCACGGGGTCGAACCCGGTGGCCTCGGCGGTGACCTCGACCGCGGCGGCCAGCCAGTGGGCCGCGGCGACGGCGGCCGCGGTCGGCTCCACGGCGCAGAACAGCGCGGCCGGACCGAACGGGTCCTGCGCCAGGAGGTGGTCCGCGGCGGCGACTTGGGCGGGGGAGGCGTCCTCGCGGCTGAGCAGGACGGCCTGCTGGGCGCGGCCGGTCAGGTCGCCCAGTTCGGCGCTCTCGACGGCGGCCAGCTCGGTGGCGGTCTCGGCGAGCACCGCCTCGGTGAGGCGGGGATCGGCCAGGTCGTGGAGGGCCCGGCCGACCAGACGGGCCGATTCGAGCAGCCGGCCGGACGACGCGAGGACGGCGCTGCGGCCGGCCGGGTCCGGTGCGGCGATCGCACGGGCGACCTCCCGGACGGGGTCGGGTTCCCGGTCGCGGACCCGGCCGCCGGTGTCGGGAACCCGGGAACCGACGGCGCCGGCGGGGTGGGTGTACGCACGCCAGGCCGCGTCGGACAGTTGGGTCAGGGCGGTGGAGAGTCCGAGGGACGCGGACACGGCCACGTCGGCGGGGAGGGCGGCGATGCGGGTGGCGAGGTTGCCCTCACCGGTTCCCCAGGCGGCGATCAGCTCACGCCGGTCGGGGTCGACGCTGTAACGGGTCACGAATCGCTACCTCCGGGTGAGTCGCGGTGCCGCACGGAACCGCGGGTGTTCGTCGGGCCGGTCGGCAGGGCGCGGATGCGGGGGAGAGGGTCTCCGCCGGACGACTCCCGTCAGCACCTGCGGCGCGCCGCGCCGCGAACGGCCGCCCCGAGGCCGGGGTGAACACGGCCTCCGATCACCGGCGGGCGGCTGCGGCGCGGTCCGCACGGGCAAGCCCGATCTGCACGATACCCGGGCCCGCACGGTTGGTCTACATTGCTGTCGTCGTATCGAATCGTGTGGCTCCCGGAAGACTTGACGGTGCGTCCGAGCGGTTGTTCGCCCGAGCCCGGGGCACCCCCTGCCCCGCCACCGCCGGAGGAGCGCCCCCTAGAGTTGAGCGAGATACACCCGGGCTCCGCACGCCCGACCCCGTCCCGTCACCCCACCGGGTCCGGGCGGGCCGGCCGGCGCCCGGGGCGTGCCGGTCGACCGCATCGGAGCAGGGGGAGAGATGGCGAGGGACGGCCGGGAGGCCAGGCGCCCGCACGGTGAGCTCGTCGCGGACGTGATGGCGGTGCTGTGGGCGGCCGGTGAGCCGCTGACCGCCCAGCAGGTCAAGGGCGCCCTGCCCCGGGGCCTCGCCCGTACGACGGTGACGACGATCCTGGCCCGCCTGCACGAGAAGGGGACCCTGGAGCGCACCAGGCCCGGACGCTCCTTCGCGTACGCTCCCGTGGCCGACGCGGCCGGGCTGGCAGCCGGCCGGATGCGCCGGGAACTGGAGAAGGAACCGCACCGGGACCTCGTGCTGAAGCGTTTCGTCTCCTCGCTCTCCGCCGACGACGGGGACGCCCTGCGGCGCCTCATCCTCGAAGCGGAGTCCGAACCGTCCCCCGCCGTGGAGGGTGGGGTGGAACCGGAGGGCAGGCCGTGACGCTGTTCCTGGTGATCGTCGCCCTCACCGCCGCCCTCCCCTGGGCGGCGGCGCCCGCGGCCCGCCGACTGGCCGGACTGCTCCCGCCCCGCGAGGCCTCCCTCGTGCTCGCCGGGGCTGCCGTACAGCTCGCCGGCGGGACGGCGGCGGCCCTGATCGCGCTCTTCCACGTGCCGGTCCTCGCCGGGCTCGAACACATGGACCTCGGCCGGGTCGCCGCCGACTGGCCGGCGGTCGTGCCGGTGTCCTGCGTCGCCGGGGTGCTGCTCGCCGTGCAGGCGGTCCGGCTCGCGCTGGCCGTGCGCCGGCACCGCGCACTGCTGTCGCGCGCGTGGACGCTGACCGGTGCGGGGACCGCGGACGGCGACCTCGTCGTCCTGCCGGGTGAGGAGGCGGAGGCCTTCGCCCTGCCCCGCCACCGCGGGCGCGCCGGCCGTGTCGTGGTGACGGAGGGCATGCTCGGAGCCCTCGGACCGTCGGAGCGCGCGGTGCTGCTCGCGCACGAACGGGCCCACCTCCGCGGGCGGCACCACCTGCTGTCGGGCGTCGCCGACCTCGCTGCCACCGTCCATCCGGCGCTGGGGCGGCTGCGTGAGGCCCTGGAGTTCCACCTGGAGCGGTGGGCGGACGAGGCCGCGGCCCGGGCGGTGAACAGCCGGCGGACGGCCGCGACGGCCATCGCCCGCGCGGCACTGGCCGGCTCCGCTACGTCCACCGCCGTCTCCTCCGGCGCACCCTCCGGCGCGTTCGCACGCGGCGGCGACCGGTTGCTGTCCGTCCGTACGGGCCCGGTGCCCCAGCGGGTCGAGGCCCTGCTGGGGCCGGAGCCCGTGGGACCCACGGGGCGCGGAGCGCGCACCGTCGCCCTCGGGCTGATCGCCGCGGTGGTGATCTCGGCGGTGCTGGCGCTGGGCCTCGCCTACGGCCTGCACGAGTACGTGGAGTACGCGGCGCCGAGGGCTGCGGGGCGATGACCCGCAGGCCGACTACCGCGGGCCGGTGACCGCGCGCCGATGACCGCCGTGACGGTTCAGGGGAGGGGAGCAGTGGTGGTCGCAGTCGCGCTGCTCCCCGCCGGCCGGACCCCGGCCCGCGCACAGGTCCGGGTCGGCCGGTTCGACGAGCCGGATCAGGGAGCACAGGACCGGCAGCGGTTCCTCGTTACCTCCGGTTGTGAGAGGACGAACGTATCGCGCGGGCGGACACGAAGCACGGGATTGTCCTGGCTGCACTCGCAGCCCTGCCCTCGACACCGCGGACGGCGGGCTGCGGGCCGAGCGGCGTCGCGGTGCGTCGACCTGTGTCCGACGGCGGGTCGCTTCAGTCGCTTCGGTCGCTCCGGCTCGGGGGCTCGGGGGCTCGGCGGCTCGGGGGCTCGGCACTGTGGGCGCGGCAGGATCCGCTCAGCGGCGAGCCGGCTGCCCGGGCGTCTCCACGCCCGCAGTGGGGTCGCCGAGCAGGATGGCGGCCACGGCCTCCGGGGCCTCGTGCATGGCGTTGTGGCCGGTCGGAATGTCGTGGACCTGCCAGTCGGGATCGGTCCGGAGACGGGTGCGGAGTTCGGCGAACGGTGTCCGGTCCTCCCAGCCCGAGCAGTAGACGAACTCCCGACGGGGGACCCGCGCGAACGCGCCGGTGAGCCGGATCGTCTGCAGGAACGAGGCGAGGGGATGGGGGCGGCGGCGGGGATCGCCGCCCTCCGGCGGTCGGACGGCGTAGCCGGTGGCCGCGGCACCGGTGACGAAGACCTCCCGGAAGTGGTCGTTCGTCGAGGACCAGCACGAGTCGCCGTCGCGCGGCACGTAGGCGTCGAGGTGCACCAGTCGCGAGACCCGGCCGTCGGCGCGATCAGCGGCGGCGGCGATCACCATCCCGGCGTAACTGTGGCCGACCAGCGTCGCGTCGGTGATGCCGTGGCGATCGAAGTGCCGCAGTACGTCGTCGGCGTGCGTGTCGAGGTTGGCACCAGCGACCGTCGCGTTGTCGTCGTCCGGCCGCAGGCCGGTCAGGGTCAGGGCGTGAACGGTGTGACCGGCTCGCTCCAGCAGCGGGATCACCGCCTCGAACGCCCAAGAGCCCTTCCAAGCGCCGGGAACGAGGACGAATGACGTCATGGTTCTTCTCTCCATCTCCCAAGCCGCGGCATCGAGGCACACCGCCTCGACGGCCTGACGTGTGGTTCGGTCCGGCGCCTCACGCGGGACGGAAGGCCACTCGGCATGCAGGTAGTGTCACCGGACCGACGTGTGGCTCGTCACCGATAGGACGCCAACTGATGCCCGTTCACCGCCAAGCCCGCGGGACCGCCGGTGTGACGTCACAGGTGTGGCCCTCCGGCGGGCGCCACCTCTGGCCGTCCGGCGGTACGAGCGCGGCGCAGTCCCACGCGCGGGGACACCTGGTGTACGCGGCCGACGGCGTCCTGACGGTCCGCACCGAACGCGGCACGTCGATCGTCCCCGCCAACCGGGTCGCCTGGACCCCCGCCGGGTTCACACACCAGCACCGCGCCCACGGCGACACCGACATGCGGATCGCCTTCCTTCCGCCGTCCCTCGCCCGGCTCCTACCGGATCACCCCGTGGTGTTCCTGGCCTCCGGCCTCGCCCGCGAGGTCCTGCTCGCCCTGACGGCCCCCCGCAACGACGACTCCTCCGAGCCCCGCTACAGCCGCTCCGCGCGCCTCCGCCTCCTGCGCGTCCTCGTCGACGAACTCGACGAAGCACGCGAGCAGCCGCTGCACCTGCCGGAGCCGCGGGACGACCGACTGCAGGCCCTGGCCCGGATGCTGTACGAGACCCCGGCGGACAACGCCACACTGGCCGAACTCGGGAAGAGGGTCGGAGCCGGCACCCGCACCCTCAGCCGGCTCCTCCGCAGCGAACTCGGCATGACCTTCTACGAGTGGCGCACGCAACTGCGCATCCACCACGCTCTGGTGCTGCTCGCAGACGGCCACGACACCGGCCGAACCGCTTACGCCTGCGGATGGTCCAACCCCAGCAGCTTCATCACGGCGTTCACCGACATCATCGGCACGACCCCGGGCCGCTACCGTGCCGACCTCCGAACCACCGCTAGGTGTTCTGGCCCGTGAGGTTGTGGACGCGGCCGGCGGGGGGCTTGCCTGCGAGTGCGGTGTGCCCGCGGTGGTGATTGTAGGTGTGGAGCCGGTCGGGGTGGGCGTCGCGGCGTTCCTGGTCGGTGCGGTAGGGCCGTGCGTAGGCCCATTCGTCGAGCAGGGTGCGGTTGAAGCGTTCGACCTTGCCGTTGATCTGGGGCCGGTAGGGACCCGCAGTCGGAGATCCATGTGTCACCAACGTCCGGCAGTTCCATACCGGAAAGTCGCTCCGCGCGATGGCCGTGGATTCGCCGATCGTCCAACAATCTTCAGCCCGATGTTCTGGGCCGGGATCGGGCCGCGAACACGCTTCCGGCAGGACCGGGTGAGCATGGGCGGACAGCGCTGGACAGTCCCCGTCCTTCCAAGTGGACACCTCCTGATGTGAGCCTGTGGGCCATGGGACGTCGCACGGACTGACAACCCGATCGGTCGAGGTTGCATCAGTCCTCGGTAGTTACTGCGGACGGTTCCTGATGTGTCGTCAACAAAGCACCGTCATAAATGAGGAGAAGCCCAAATGCGTCATCGTCTTCCCGCCATCGCCCTGACCGCCGCCCTGGCCGGTGGTGTCCTGCTCGCGGCCGCCCCCGCTCAGGCCGCCCCCGTCCAGCCGGGCGCGGCCTCGGCCGTGGCCGCCACCGACCACAGCGCGGACGTCGTGAGGATGCGCCACCAGCGTGACCAGCTGCTCGACGACGCCATGCGGCTGGACCAGATCGGCGATCACAATGCCGCCAAGGACAAGCGCTACCTGGCCGATTTGCTGCAGCGCATGATCGACACCATCATCCGCTCGGACCAGCACGGCTGATCCGGTGGGAACCCCGGACCACGCAGCCGGCCGGTGCCGGGGCGGATGCCGCGCCGAGTTGCCGGTGCTGGGCGGGCGCGCGGCCGACAGCCGCCAGGACATCGCCTTGCGCCCGGCCCGGGTCAGCCGGAACGAGCTGAACACCGCGGCGGAAACGAGGTAGGCAGCGGGTGGGTCTCGTACGAGGGCGGGTCGGGCACCGTGGTGTCCGACCCGCCCGGGACGCGGCCCGAGCCGGCCTCGGCCTTCTGGGCCTGGTCCTGCAACGGTGCTTGTCTCGACGAGGCTTCAGCCCTTGGGCTGTGGCCTCGTCCCTTGTCATGGCTGGTCCGAGCCTGGTGTCGGCGTCGGCGGCGCCGGCGGGACCAGTGCAGGACGTGGCCCGTGCTGTGCGGGACCGGTCGGGAGAGGTGTGGCGCGGCGTCCGGGCAGGCGCGGGGGATCCCGTTCCGACGGACCGTCCGAG
Organism: Kitasatospora sp. NPDC101447; assembly: GCF_044767225.1. Lineage (NCBI taxonomy): Bacteria > Bacillati > Actinomycetota > Actinomycetes > Kitasatosporales > Streptomycetaceae > Kitasatospora > Kitasatospora sp. NPDC101447. The sequence continues at coordinate 227,701 of NZ_JBIWNL010000005.1, read as the reverse complement.
CCGCGTCGGCCGCGCGGCCGCAACCCTGTGCAGGCGCCACGCGTCTCTCATAATGTCCTTGACCCGCAGTAGAGTTGACATGATCCGGCGGCCCGGACGAGGCTGCGGGAAGGGGTGGTCATGACGGATGTGTTCGAGGCGCTCGCCATCGAGGGCGGTCAGCAGCTGGTCAGGGCGCTGGCGACCGGGGTGGTCGACCTGGTGCGCAGGGCACCCGCGCTCTGGCGTCGCTCCGGCCGGGACGCCGAACAGCGGATCGGAGCCGAGTTGGAACGCTCGTCCGCCGAGATCGCCGCCGAGTTCGCTGCCGAGGGGGAGGACGGCCCCGGGCGCGTCCGGGCCCGAGCCGAGGTCGTCTGGGAGACCCGGCTGCGCGACCTGCTCGCCGCCCACCCCGAGGCGCTACAGGAGGTGGAGCAGTTCCTCGCCGAGCTGAGGTCGCAGGAGCAGTTCCAGCCGCAGTCGCAGACCATCCAGAACATCACGGCCAGCGGGCAGAACGCCCAGGCCCAGGGCGTCATCGGCGGCAACATCGTCAACCTCGGGGTGGTCCGGGACGGCGGCGCCCGGGGCGACGGATCGCCGAACCGGCCGTGAGCCCACGACGGCGCGGCGGCCGGAGCGGGCCGGGCGTCGTCCAGCCCGTCACGGCCCTCGCGGGGAATGCCTACGGAGTGGTCGGTGGGGACCTGTACCAGGTTCCGGGCCGGGGGCCGGTCTACCTCCTGAGGGGGTACGCCCCCGCGGAGCGGGATCCCGGGCCGGTCCCGCATGGGGGCGAACCGCCGGTCCATCCCAGCCATCTGCTCAACGCGCGCACCGCCGTGGTGGAGTTCGTCGGCCGCGAAGCCGAGCTGCGCGAACTCACCGCATGGCGCGACAGCGGAGCCCGACGGGCGGCGCTCTGGCTGCACGCCGCGGGCGGCCAGGGCAAGACGCGCCTGGCCGACGAGATCGCCGCCCGCACCCGGCGGCTGGGCTGGATGGTGCTCAGCGCCGAGCAGACGATCGGCCGGATCGACGACACGGCACCCGCGAGCCAGGACCTGCGGATCGGGGGAGCACGCGGGCTGCTCGTCCTGGTCGACTACGCGGACCGGTGGCCCCTGACCCACCTGACCTGGCTGTTCAGCAACAAGGTGCTCCGCCGGCGCCGCAGCGATGCGCCGCGCGGTCGCCTGCCGGCGCAGGTCGGCCCGCGACCCCGTGGGCACGGGCCACCTGGCGGTCGACCTGGCCGTCCTGGGGAGAACCCTGGCCAGGTCGGGCGAACTGGACGACGCACTGGCCTGCGTGCGGGAGTCCATGGCGATCCGCCGACGCCTGGGCGGACTCGGCGAACGCGGGCGCGGCCCGAAGGGCGCCCGGGAACTCATCGCCACCGCGAGAACACTCCTCGATGCCGTGGCCACGAGCCCGAACTGGCGCGGACCGGACGCGGACCACGCACTCGGGCTCATCGACCGGGCCCTCCTCCGGCCCGACGGTTCCTGGTAGTGCCGTGGACCAGAGGTGAGGCCTGCAGTCACCCCTGGAGGACCTGTGCCGCCGTGTCGCGGACGGCGCGGGCGAGGGCGTCAGGGGCGGCGAGGTGGGCGACGTGGCCCTGGCCGGTGAGCGTGACGACCCGCGCGTTCGGCAGGGCCGCCGCCAGGTCGGCCAGGCGTTCGCGCAGGTGGGCGGGGCTGAGGTCGCCCTCGATCAGGGTCGTCGGCGTTTCGAGCGTCGCGAAGCGGTCGACGCCGACGCCGAGCGCGTCGACCGCCTCGGTGTCGGCGATCTGCGCCGCCGCGTAGGCGGTCAGCCTGGCCCGCGTGTCCGGGTCGGCGAACACGGCGTCCACCACCGGTGCGGGCATGCCGACGATGTCCCGCAGATGGATCCGCATCGCCTCGACCGGATCGCCCCCGTCGAGCGCGGCACGGGCCCGCGCTCCCGCGCCCCCGGTGTTCGGTCCGGCGACCGACTCCCGGGTGGGCAGGGGAGGTTCGTAGAGGAACAGGCCGGCGAACGCCGACCGGTCCAGCAGGGCGGCCTCCAGCGCGGCGACCGCGCCGGAGGAATGCCCCACGAGCAGCACCGGAGAGTCCAGGAGCTTCGCGACGGCGACGATGTCGGCGGCCTCGACGGCCATCGAGTGGGGAAGGGCGATGTCCGCTCCGGGGACATAGATCCGTCGGCGGATCCTGACGACGCGGAAGTCGTCGACGAGCAGGCGGGTGACGCCGTCCCAGGCCGTCGCATCACCGCCCCCCGGATGGACCACCAGCAGGGTCGGTCCGGATCCGTCGTCAAGGGCGGTGATGCGTCGTCCGTCATCGGCTGATGCGAGAAACTCGGTCATGCGCACCAGCGTGCACCCGTCCGCCGTCATCCCACCGTCATCCCGCGGGCATGCCGTCGTCGGTCCCGGTGGTCCCGGTGGTTCCGAGGCGTCGGCAGGGGCCGTTGTCGGACCCGGGTGACACCATCGACTCCGTCACGACCGGAGGAGAGGGGGCAGTCCGTGGGCTTCTCGGGAATGTTCTGCCTGGTGCCCCTGAAGGCGGAGGCCGCCCTGCGCTACGCGCCGGAGCTGGGTCCGGCGATCGAGGCGGAAGCCGCCCTCCCCGCTTCGAGGGACCTCCTCCGGTGGTGGCAGGAGAAAGGCAGCACCGGCGAGACCATGGACCGGTTCGTCGATGCGGCCGGCCCCTCCGTGCTGGACGAAAGGATCTGCCTGGTCTACGCGGCCTGGGAACGGGGCCACGACGCGTCCCTGCCGCACCTCGGTGTCTGCATCCGCAAGCGCCACCCCGCCGCCGCGCTGGCCTTCGCCCTCGGGCCCCTGCGCTGCTCGGCGCTGCCCGGGTGGTTCGGAGACGTCATCCTCACCCCGGAAGACGTCGTCCGGACGCTTCCCGCCGTCGAACGCGCCTTCACCTGGACCACGGAGGCCCGGCGCCGGGCCGAGCTACTGCTCTCCGCCGCCCTCGGCACCGAAGGCAGCCAGGAGGACATCGACACCCTGCTCGACGGCATACCCCCGGTGTGGCGCGCGGCGGCAGAAGCCGGACGCGGCCTGCTCGGCGCACAGTTCGTCCCCTGACGCGCCGCGGACGACGTCGTCCCGGCGGTTCTGCCGCGAAGGCGGGTGGCGGTCAGGGGCGGGACTGGGTGAAGCGGCCGCCGAGGTAGCGGAACTCCGGGTCCTCTGCGGGGAGTTCGCCGAGTTCGGCGATCAGGTCGGCGGCGAAGAGCTCGGCGTCGTCCAGGGGGCGGTAGCCGAGTGCCCGGGCGGAGGTGAGGTCCCACCAGGCGCGGGTGTTGGCGGATATGCCGTAGGCGACGGTGTGGCCGGCCGCCGGGCCGGTGAGGGCGGCGTGCACCAGGCGGGTGCAGTCGGCGGGGCTGAGCCAGGTGCCGAGCATCCGGACGCTGCGGGGCCGGGGCGCGAAGGAGCCGATGCGCAGGGAGACCGTCTCGATGCCGTGCCGGTCGGCGTACAACGAGGCGAGGTTCTCGCCGAAGCACTTGGAGAGCCCGTAGTAGGTGTCGGGCCGTTGCGGGGTGTCCACCCGGACGGTGCTGCCGTCGGCGGGGCGCTCGGTGAAGCCCACGGCGTGGTTGCTGCTGGCGTGGACGATCCGGGGCACGCCCGCCGCGCGGGCGGCGTCGTAGAGCCGGTAGGTGCCTTCGATGTTGGCGGCGAGGATGTCGCCGAACGGTGCCTCGCCCGGGATGCCGGCCAGGTGGACGACGGCGTCGACGCCGTCCATCGCCGCCGCCAGCGCTCCGGCGTCCTGCAGGTCGGCGATGACGGCGTCGGGTTCGCCGGGCACCGGGAGGCGGTCGAAGCAGCGCAGCCGGTAGCCGTAGGCGGGCAGGGACTCGCGCAGGCAGGTGCCGATGCGGCCGGCGGCACCGGTGAGCAGGACCTCGCGGGGCTGGTTCACCATCGGTTGCGTCTCCATGATTCCTCGCAGGCTCGTCGGAACGGACGGGTGGATTCGGCGACGTGGGACGGTACCTGATGGTGCGTCGGAGTTCGACGGGGTTTTGAAGGCGCTCGACGAGCGGCCCGGGCGGGGTCAGGGCGCGGCGGAGTGGTGGTCGATCCTGGTCAGGGCGTCGCGGAGGGCGGCGCGCGTGGTGACGCCCAGCTTGGGGAAGACGCGGTAGAGGTGGGCGCTGACCGTGCGGGGGGAGAGCCGGATCCGCTCGCCGATCTCCTTGTTCGTCAGGCCGGCGGCGGCGAGTTCGGCGACCCGGCGCTCCTGCCAGGTCAGCGGCACCGCGGTGGGTGCCGGGGTGTGGGGCGTGACGCCGCTCGCCCGCAGTTCGGCGTGGGCGCGCGCGGCCCAGGCGGTGGCGCCGAGCCGGTCGAGGGCCTCGGCGGCCGGGGTGAGGAAGGTGCGGGCCGCCGCGCCGCCCTGGGCGCGGCGCACGCGGATCCCGTGGGCGAGCCGGATCCGGGCCAGCTCGAACGGGAACCGTTCGGCCGCCGGGTGGGACTGCGCGCGGGTGTACATCTCCGCCGCCTCCCCGTCGTCGTCGGCCGTCATCGCCAGGGCCCCGTGGGTGATCAGGGCCAGGCGCGGGGAGAGGTCGGGCAGGCCGGCGTCCCGCGCGGCCAGCGCGTGGGCCCGGGCCTGTTCGGCGCGCCCGGTGTGCAGGGCGGCTTCGACGAGGTCGAGGAGGGTTCGTGACGCCTGGTGCGCGTAGGGCCGGAACGCCCCCGGCGCGGTGATGCCGATGGCGTAGAGGAACGCGGTCTCGTAGTCGCCGGCGCTCAGCGCGGTGGTCGCGCCGATGCCGTCCGCGAGCTGGGTGAGGAATCCGACGCCGCGCGGGCGGGCCCAGGCGTCGACCTCGGCCTGCAGGTCGCGGGCCTCCTGCGCCCGGCCGCGTACGGCCGCGAGCTGGGCCAGGTAGGCGCGGGTCTGGTGCGCGAACAGCTGGTTGCCGGTCTCGGTCGCCAGGGCCAGGGCGTGCTGTCCGGTGCGTTCGGCGGCGTCCCACTGGCCGAGCGCGGTCTGGTCGAGCATGACCAGGTGCAGCATGACGATGCCGCTGGACGTGGCGCCGGTGTCCAGTTCGCGGTCCACGACGCGCTCCAGGTACGGGCGCAGCGGGCTCAGGACGTCGAGGTGGTAGGCCGACACGGCCAGGCGCGTGACGTCCCACGGGTCCTGGTGCTGCAGGTGCGCCGCGGCCCGTTCCACCGCCTCGGCGAGGCCGGCGCCGTGCCGGACGACGTCGCTCCAGGTGCCGGCGTACAGCCATGCCCGTTCGGTGGCGAGGTCGCCGAGGGAGGTGAGGACGTCGTGCGTGCGGTGCCACGCGGTACGGCTGCCGGCGTACTGGCTGACGGCGAGCAGGAGGCTGACCAGGCGGTCGAGCACCTCGCCGTTGGGGTCGGCGTCGGGCCGGGGCGGGGAGGGCTGGGGCGGGGAGGGCTGGGCCGGGGAGGGTTGGGCCGGGAACGGCCGGGCGGGGAACGGTCGGCCCGCGTCGCCGTCGCGCAGTCGCCCGATGGCCGCCGTGACCTGGCGGTGCGTGGCCCGCACGTCGCCGTTCTGGTACAGCGCCAGGTAGGCGTCGGCGAGGACTGCGGCGGGGTTGTCGTCCGAGCCGGGCGTGGAGGCGGCCTGTGCGAGGCTGCGGGCCTGGCCGAGCCGGTCCGCCTGCCCGGCGACGTACGCCGCGTCGCCGAGCCGCCGGGAGCGGTCGGCCCGGTTCTCGCTGAGCTCGGCGGCACGGGTGAGCCAGGACACGGCCATGCGCGCGCCCCCGCGCCGGGTCGCCGACCGGGCGGCGGTTTCGAGGGCGGCGGCCACCTCCTCGTCGGGGTCGACGGTGGCGGCCGCGAGGTGTGTGGCGCGCCGTTCCGGGTTCTCCCGGTGGAGGTGCGCCAACACCCGGTGGGCGGCGCGGCGTTCGTCCGTGGCGGCGAGCTGGACGACGGCCGACCGGACGAGCGGGTGCCGGAAGACGAGGTTGCCGGTGGCCGGCTCGACGACCAGCAGGCCGCACCCGACCGCCTCGTCGACGCCGCGCATGCGGTACCCCGCGGTCGGGGCGTGGCCCTCGCCCGGCCTGGCCGCCGTGCCGTCGAGGGCGCCGGTCAGCAGTTGCGCCCGGACGGTGTCGCCGAGGCGGGCGAGGCGGGTGGCGTAGATCTCCTGGATCCGCCGGGGCAGCGGCACGCCGTGCGGGCCGAGCAGGTCCTCCGGCGCCCGGTCGCCCGGCTGGGAGGCGGTGTGGGCGGGCAGCTCCAGCAGTGCCAGCGGGTTGCCGCGGGCCGTCTCCAGCACGAGGCCGCGCAGGTGCCTGCCGAGCTGGGGGTGGTGCCGGTCCAGCAGGCGGGTGGCGTCCGCGTCGGCGAGCGCGTGGACCGGTGTCTCGGGCAGGGCCGCGGTGTCGAACCGTGAGGCGATGTCGCTGCGGACGGCCACCAGGAGCTTGACCCCGGGGCTGCCGGCCAGCCGGCGGCCGACGAACCCGCAGACGTCGGCGCTGGCCTCGTCCAGCCACTGGCCGTCGTCGAGGACGAGCAGCAGGGGCCGGGTCGCGGCGGTCGACGACAGCAGGTTGAGGACGGCGATGCCGAGGGCCATGACGGACGGCGGCGAGTCGTCCGTCCGGTCGAACACGGCGTCGAGCGCGGTGCGGGCGGCGGCGTTCAGCGGTGGCCGGCCGGGCTGTCCGCCGTCCGCGAGCAGCGGGTAGAGCAGCTGGTGCAGCCCGGCGTAGGGCAGTTCGGTCTCCGCCTCGACCCCGGTCGCGCGGATCACCAGGTGGCCGTCCCCGGCCGCGATCCGCGCCGCCAGGTCGAGCAGGGTGCTCTTGCCGACGCCGGCCTCGCCCCTGAGCAGCAGGGCCTGTCCGTCGGGGGCCTGTACGAACGCGGACAGCCTTGCCCGCTCGCCGTCCCGACCGACCATCACCGTGCCCGGTTCCACGCCCGGTTCCCTCCCCTGCCCCGAGGTGCGCGACCCCGCCCCGAGATGCGTGACCCCACCCCGAGGTGCACGCTCGTCCATATTCAACTGGACGGTTAGTTGATTAGACTGTGTCGTGGTGACCCTGTCAAGTAAACGGTTAGTTAGGAGCTGGGTAGATGGAGCGCGACGCCGAAGCCACCAAGCGGAGACTCATCGCGGCCGGCCGGGCCGAGTTCGCCGCGCACGGGCTGAACGGTGCCCGCGTCGACCGCATCGCCGCCTCCGCACGCAGCAACAAGGCGCAGATCTACCACTACTTCGGGAACAAGGCCGGGCTGTTCGACGCCGTCTGGAACGAACTGGTCGAGCAGATCGTCGTGAACGTGCCGCTCGACGTGAACGACCTGCCCGGGTTCACGGCAAGCCTGAGCGACCTCTACGCCGAGCACCCCGACATCCCCCGGATCATCACCTGGCAGCGGCTGGAGCACGGCGACGCGCTCAACGACCTCGGCATCGCCGAGGTGCGCAGCAGGAGTGCCGCCATCGCCGAGCTGCAGGCCGAGGGCCGGGTCTCGACCCGGTTCGACCCCCGGGTCCTGTTCGCCCTGCTCGCCCACGTCGCGATGCTGTGGGCGGCGTCCAACCCCGAGGTGCTGGCGGTCCTGGACCCCGCCGACCGGGCGCAGCGCCGCGAGACGATCCGCCGCATCGCCGCCGCCCTGGTGGAGTGAGCCCCGGGGCGCTGCCGGGTCCCCAACCTCCGCTGCACGTCGGGTCGTTCTTCCCCCCTGGCGGGGCGGAAGTTTCGGGCGAACGCCCATCACCCCCGGTCCGCGGCTGCGAGCATGGAGTCATGCCGCAGGATCACCCGGAACCGCCCTCGACCTCCTCGGTGGAGAACCTCCTCGCCGACGGGGCGACTGTCAACGGCTCGGTGCTGCAGGCCGGAAGCGTGCACGGAGACGTGCACCTCCACCCGGCGGCGCGGCCGGTGCGGCCGGCGCGGCCGACGGGCCCCGGGACGGTGGACGTCCTGGTGGAGTACTTCGAGCCCGGCCAGTGGCTGGTGATCCCCTCGCGAGCGGCGCTGGACGAACCCCCGGCGCTGTTGCCGGGGCAGAGGCCGGGACAGGAGGACGTGGCCGAGTGGGCGCGCGGGCACGGCGGCGTGGACTTCGCGACCACGGAACTGTCCGTGACCGTGACCAACCGCTCGGACGCCCACCTCACCCTGCGCGGCATGCGGGCCGAGGTCGTCGACCGCGCCGAACCGCTCACCGGAGCGCTGGTCTCCCGGCTCCCGCAGGGTGTCAGCGGCGTACCGGAGCTGGAACTCGACCTCGACCAGGAACACCCGAAGCTCTGGGAGGTGGACGAGTTCACCCGCCGACGTGTCGGTGCCCGTCCGTTCCTCGACCGTACCCACGTGCGGCTGGCCCCGGACGAGTCCCAACGCTTCATCGTCACCGCGCGGATCCGCAGCTCCTGCTGCACCTGGGAGCTCGTCCTGGCCTTCCGCGGCGACGACGGGACGGAGTTCGCCGTCCGACCTGCGCCAGGCTTCCGCACCACCGGGCTTCCGGTGACCGGACTCGCCCCCGTCGTGCGGTGGGCCTGGTTCGAGGATCCGCCGCGGTTCTGGCGGGACACGGCCCGGCTGGACTGGTGCAGTCAGGGCAACCCCGATCCGGAACTTCCCCCGGCCCCGAGGGAATTACGCAAGCTGGCCGGGCGCTTCGGCCCGCACCTGACGCACTTCCTCAGCACGGGCACCACCGGCCCGGAGCAGCAGCTCCGGCTGGCCACGGTGCTGCCTGCGGTACGGCTGGCGGTCGACCTCGTCAAGGCCGACCGCAAGGGCCGGCACGCCGACGCCGCCCGGCTGCGCGCCGAGCTGCGCCGGCGGTTCCCGCGCCCGGTCCTGGAGCAGGCCTACGTGGCCGCCCTGCTCGCCGCGGGCCTCACCCACGGAATCCCGTCCGGCCACCGCGAGAAACTGGTCGGCTACCTGGCGAGCACCCCCGCCGCCGAGGTCCTGCGCCCGATGATCGCCGCCGCCGCCCGCCGCTGAGTTCCGGCCTCCCCCCTTCCCGACTCCGACAGGGCCACTCGGACGGGCAGCACCGGCTCGCCTGCCGGAACCGGCGGGGCCATCCTGGCCCTGAGTTCCGCCGACTGTTCCGTCGGCAGGCGCCCCGCACGTGGGAGGTGGTCACGGTGTGGTGGACCGACCCGGAGAACGGGCGACTGTTCGGAGTCGTCCAGCAACTGTTCGACCTGTACCAGCACTACCTCGGGTCCCTGGAGGAGGGGATGCAGCCCCTGGTCTGGGGTGTGGGCAGTGCACCGGACGCACACGGGCGATGGACGTACCCGCTGGTGGTGGCGAGCTTCGAGGACGTCAGGGCCGACGGGGTCGAGCTTCCCGCCGGACGCTACCCGCTGGCCACGCTGATGGACAACGGCTGGTCGGACACGCGGGTCTGGGGACAGCTGCGGTCCTGGGAGGTGCCGCCGAACACCCTGATCGACCTGGCCGGCCGGCCGACGGCCGCCGGCATGGTCTATCCCACCGACGAGGTGGTCGCCCGCAGCCCCGCCGGCAGCGCGACCGTGGGCCTGCCCTGCAGGATCGGCCCGCAGGAGTCGGGCTTCATCACTGCCGGTCATCTCGTTCCGGGCAAGGTGCAGGTCGACGTGTACGCCACGGGGGACGGTGTTCCGAGCTGGGTGACCGGGACGGTCGTGGACTGGCAGGATCCGGTGAACGCGGGCACCAAGGGAGGGTACGACTACGCCGTGGTCGCACTCGACGATCCCGGCCACCAGGTGGCGTTCGTTTCCCACCGGGGCGCCATGCCACCTCCGCAACCGCCGTACGGGACGTTGGACGTGGTCGTCTACGGTGGCCCGTCGGGCCGACAGGTCGGATCGGTCACCGCTGCGTTGGTGACGCTCGGCGACGCCCGACGCCAGTGGCTGAAGGTGTGGCAGTTCGCGCCGTCGGGCCGACTCCGGCGCGGTGATTCCGGCAGTCTGGCCATGGTCACCTCCGGTAGCCGGAGCGGCTCGGTGCTCGGCCACTTCGTCGGAGGCTCGGGAACGTCGCCGCACTTCTTCGACCACCAGTACATCCAGGACCTGGCCTCCACACTGGACAGCGGACTCGCGGTCCAGGTGACCTTCTGACGACGGCCGGGTGTGAGCCATGAGCATCAGGTCACTCGCCGTCACCGCCCGTCGGCGACGCGCGCCCGCCGTCGCGGTCCGACCGCCGACCTCCGGGACCTGGCCGGCCTCCGCCACGGGGAACGGCGAGTCGACCGCCCCCGGCGAAGGCAATGGCGCGGACACCCTGGTCGAGGCGGTTCCGACCGAGGTGATCGCGCTGTACACGACCGTGCTGGGCGTGCTGACCGGCGTGGTGAAGGACGACCCGCTGGCGACCTACCTGCCGCTCCGCTGGGTCCTCTACGGCGGTTGCATCCTGGGCACCGCGGCGGCGTTCTTCGCCACCTATGCCTTCACGGGCACACCTGCTGCGAAGGAGCCCGGCGGGGAGGATCCCGCGGCATCCCGCCTTCCGCCCCTGGTCGGATCCGGGACTCCGCAGCCAGCCCCCAGCCGTCCCGAGGACAAGACCCGGAAGTCCGAGCCGCCGGTTGCGGAAGCCTGCATGGGGTGTTTCTCCTTCGCCGTGTGGGGGCTCGTCATCCCCGGGTCGCCGCTCTACGTGGTCCTGCATGCACCCACGCTCCCCGTCGTGGTGACGGTTCTGGGCGCCGTGGGAACGTTCCTCGCCACGTCGATCTTCGCTCCGTGGCTGAGACGAGGGGTCAAGCAGGACGGCCACTAGCTTCCTGAGCCCCCGCCCGGCGCGTGGCCCCGGCGGCGCCGGGTCAGGAGGTGTGCCGGGGGCCGTGGGTGGGGCGGGCCGGTCAGCGGAGGACGCCCTCCAGGAAGTCGCTGCCCAGCCGGGCGACGACGGTGACGTCCAGCTGGTGCAGTGCGTAGCGTCCGCGGCGCTGTGTGGTGACCAGGCCCGCCTTCTTCAGGACGCCCAGGTGCCGGGAGATCTCCGGGGCGGTCAGGCCGTGGATCTGGGCGAGTTCACTGGTGGTGAAGGCACCGCGGGCCAGGTGGCGGCAGAGGCGGATGCGGACGGGGTGGGAGAGGGCGGCCAGGCGCCGGGTGACCTGCTCGACGGAGGGCGGCGGTGTCGCCAGCTCGGGGGAGGCGATCGGGTAGTGCACCACCGGCTGCCAGCCGTCGCGGTGCAGGACCATCAGGTGCGGCCAGCCCATGCTGGTGGGCACGAGGAGCAGGCCGCGGCCCGCCGTGGCGGTCCGGCCGGCGCCGACCTTGTCGACCGTGACCAGGGCCTCCGCCTCGTCCAGGGTGACGGCCGCCGACAGGGAGGTGAGCGCCTCGGCCACCCCCTTGCGGCGCAGCAGTTCGGTCCGGTGGCGGGTGTCGGCCGCGAGTCGGGGGCACAGCCGGGCCCAGGTGTCCGCGAAGAACGCCTCGTCGCAGTCCTCCAGGAGGCGGCGCAGCCAGTGCCGGATCCGGGGCGGGTCGGTCAACAGGCGGTCGGTGAAGCTCATCTGGCGCGGGCCGCGCAGTGCGGCCAGCTCCAGGACGCGGCGGTGCTGTCCGGGGTCGTCGAGCGGTCCGTGGCCCGGTTCGCCGTACGCTGTCGGGTAGTTGAACTCCAGCGCGGCGTCGACGAACTGCTCGTCGGTCAGCTCGTCCAGGAGGTCGAGCTCCTCGCCGAGCGTGGCCCCGGGGCGGGCCGCGTCGCCGGGGATACCCGCGTAGGGGAGGAAGAGATCGGAGAAGGTGGTCCGCCAGAGGAAGTCGACCTCGTACAGCCGGTCGGCCAGGTGCGGGTCGAGGCGGGCGGTCACGCCGGCCGCCCAGCCCTGGAGCCCCGGGTGGTGCCCGGGCTCGGCGAGCGCGTGCAGCGCCATGCCGAGTTCGGCCAGCGGGGAGGGGGCGGCGGCGACCTGCTCAGGTCGAAGCCCCGCGATGTCGATGCGCACGCTCATGCACCCATGCTGCACCCGACGCACCCGCGACACGGTGCTCGTTTGACGGAATCCGTCAAACGACGGGACTATTCGCGGCGCATCCGGGCAGGATGGCGACCGCCACCCCCGCAGCCACCGCCGTACCCGTGCGCGCCCACCGATCCGACCCCGACCCCGACTCCGAGACCAGCGGCACCAGCCTCGGTCGGAGGGCTCCCTCCGGCCGCCCGAGGCCGACCGAGCGAGAAGGACGACATGCCCGACCAGGTGATGACCCCCCGACAGATCGCCGACGACTACGTGGCCCGGGTCGCCGCACACGATCCCGTCACGTCCACGGCCCTGGGCCTGGCACCCGGCGACGACACGATGCCCGACCTGTCGCCGGACGGCATCGAGGAGCAGGCCCGCCTCGCGCGGCAGGCGCTGGCACGACTCGACGCCCTGCCCGCGGCCGGGCCCGGCGAGGACCCGGCGGAGCACGCCTGCGCCCGGCTGCTGCGCGAGCGGCTGGAGGCCGAACTGCGGGCGCACGACGCCGGCGAACACCTGCGGACCGTGGCCAACCTGCACACGCCGGTGCATCAGCTCCGGAACATCTTCACCATGATGCCCACCGCCGCCGACGAGGACTGGGCCCCGGTGCTGGGACGGCTGCGGAACCTGCCCGCCGCGCTGGACGGCCACCGGGCCACCCTGACCGAGGGCGTCGCGCGCGGACTGCTCGCCGCGCCGCGGCAGGCCGATGTCCTCGGCGCGCAGCTCACCGCGTGGACCGGGGAGACGGCCGGCGGCCCCGGCTGGTTCGCCGACTTCGTCGCCCCCGCGCCGCAGCGGCTGCGCCCCGACCTCGACGCGGCCGCGAAGGACGCGACCGCCGCCGTCGCCGCGTTCCGGGACTGGCTCCGCGACACCTACCGGCCCGCCGCGCAGGGCACGCCGGACGCCGTCGGCCGCGAGCGCTACCTGCTCGGCGCCCGCCGGTACACCGGCGCCGACCTCGACCTGGACGAGGCCTACGGCTGGGCGTGGGAGGAGTTCCACCGGGTCTGGGCCGAGCTGCGCGCGGAGGCCGGACGCGTGCTCCCGGGCGCCACCGTCGGGCAGGCCCGCGCCCACCTCGACGAGCACGGGCACACCGTGCAGGGCGCCGAGCGGATGCGCGCCTGGCTGCAAGGGATCACCGACGAGGCGATCGAGGCGCTGGACGGGCGCCACTTCGACATCACCGGCCCGCTGCGCCGGGTCGAGACCCGGATCGCCCCGGCCGGCGGCGCGGCCGCGCCGTACTACAACGGGCCGAGCCTGGACTTCGCCCGCCCGGGCCGGACCTTCCTGCCGCCGGCCAACGGCGACGCCGAGGAACGGTTCCGCACCTGGCGGCTGGTCAGCACCTGGTACCACGAGGGCGTCCCCGGCCACCACCTGCAGCTCGCCTCGTGGACGGCGGCGGCCGGGCAGCTGTCCCGCTACCAGGTCACCCTCGGCAAGATCAGCGCCAACGTGGAGGGCTGGGCCCTGTACGCGGAACGCCTGATGGACGAGCTCGGCTACCTCACCGACCCCGCACGCCGCCTCGGCTACCTCGGCAAGCAGATGATGCGCATCGTCCGCGTCGTCATCGACATCGGCATGCACCTGGAGAGCGTCATCCCGGCCCACTCCCCGTTCCACCCGGGCGAGCGCTGGACCCCGGAGCTGGGCGGCGCCTTCATGGCGGAGTACGCCGGGCTGATGCCGGCCGTCCTGGACAGCGAGATCGTCCGCTACCTCGGCCGCCCGGGCCAGGCCATCGGCTACAAGCTCGGCGAGCGCGCCTGGCTGGCCGGTCGCGAGGCGGCCCGCCGCAGGGCGGGCGACGACTTCGACCTCAAGCGCTGGCACATGAAGGCGTTGCGCCAGGGCTCGCTGGGCCTGGACGACCTGGAGGCGGCCCTGACGGTCCTGTGACCGCACGTCGACCGGGGCGCAGGAACCCGGCCGACGGGCGGGCGGCCGTGGCCGGGTAGGTTCCGGCCATGGCTGACGACTGGCGGACGGATCGGATCGGGAGCGCCCTGCGCGGTGAGAACCCCACGGTGCTGCGGCGGCTGACCGCGGGGTTCGCCGTGATCGGCGACGTGCAGTTCCTGCCGGGCTACTCGGTGCTCCTGGCCGACGATCCCCGGGCGGAACGACTCTCGGACCTGCCCAGGGACGGACGGCTGGCCTTCCTCTCCGACATGGACCGGCTCGGTGAGGCGGTCGAACGGGCGTCCCGCCGCCTGGACCCGGCGTTCCGGCGGGTCAACCTGGAGATCCTCGGCAACACGGACGGCTTCCTGCACGCGCACGTCTGGCCGCGGTTCGATTGGGAGCCGGCCGACCTGGTGGGCCGGCCGGTGTGGCTCTACCCCCGGGACCGGTGGTCCGACCGGCGGTTCGCCCTCGGCCCGCGGCACGACGTCCTACGCGCGGCGATCGGGGAGGAACTGGACCTCCTGCGCCCGGCGTGACCCGGTGGCCGGTGTGACCCTGCGGCCGGTGTGACCCTGCGCCCGGCGTGACCCGGCGGCCGGGGCCCGTGCGGCCGAGCCGTAGGCTGCCCGTCATGGCGCGATTCGACGAGGTCACGGCGACGTTCTGGGGTGCCGGTGAGCACGGCGTCCACGAGCCCCTGACGGACGAGGCGGTGCGGGAAGCGGAGCGTCTGCTCGGTGTGACCCTGCCCCCGGCCCTGCTCGACCTCCCGCGGATCCGCAACGGCGGCATCGTGGCCGACGAGCACGACGCGTTCCCCACCGGCCGGCCGACCTCGTGGAGCGAGGACCACGTTCCCTTCGACGTCCTGCTGGGCATCGGCCGGAGCGAGCGGACGATGTCGCTGCTGGACACCCCCTACCTGGTCGAGGAATGGGCGCTGCCGTCGCCGCTCGTCCTCCTCTCGGGCGACGGTCACCACTGGATCGGTCTCGACTACCGGGATTGCGGCCCGGACGGCGGTCCGTCGGTCACCTGGTTCGACACCGAGCTCGGCACCGAACTCGAACTGGCCGCGGACTTCAGGACGTTCGTCGAGCAGCTCACCGCAGCCGACTCCTTCGACCTCGACCTCGACCCCGATCTCGACCCGTCGCCCGTCACGATTCCTGGGACAGGATGACCGCGCTGTACTTTCCCACCCCGACCGTGCCCGTGCACGGCTGCCCGTCCCTGGGCCCGGGGCGGGTGCGGACGTCGTTGCTGGGCGCGTTCTCGAACGTCGAGTCGTAGGCCTGCGCGTCGCTGTTGAACCGCACGTGCCAGGTCCCTTCGCGGGGGAACCCGAGGTCGTACGCGGGGTACGCGCGGTTGCCGAAGTTGAGGACGACGACGGTGCTGTCCTCGGGGTGCTCCGTCGGGTAGCGGCGGAAGGCGATCACCTTGTCGGTGTCGTTGCGGTGATAGGTCTCCACCCCCGTGCCCCGCAGGCCGGCGGTGGTGTTCCCGCGGTTGCGTCGCAGCTCGATGAGGTCCCGGTAGAGCTGCGTGATCCCCGCGTGGCGCTCCCGCTTGGTGGCCCAGTCGAGTCGAGCGCGGTCGTCGAAAGCGGTGTCCTCCAGGTACTCCTGCCCCTGGAAGATCATGGGGATGCCCGGTGCGGTCAGCACCGCCGCGGCGCCGAGGGTCGAGCGCTTCTTGGCGAACCAACTCCTGGGGCTCTCCGGGCAGATCGCCTCGGGCAGGCGGCGGCGTTCGTGCTTGCGGGCGACGTCGTCGTGCGACTCGGTGTAGATCACCCGGGCGAACGTGCGGCCGCCGATCCGGTGCCCGACCGCCTCGCAGACCCGACGCATGTCGCGGTCCTCGTCCCGGGCGGGGGTGAGCGCGTCCCGCAGGGCGTTGACGAAGCCGGCGTCCCACTGGGAGTTGAACCCCGCCCCTACGGGTGCGGCGGTGGTGAGCGCGGGTTCGTCCTGCAGGTCCTCCGCGATGCGGATCCTCCCGGGCAGGGCGGTTCCGATCGCGCCGTTGACCTCGCGCATGAGGCGCCAGCCGTCGGGTATCCCGTCGCCCAGCCCGCCGCCCGCCTCGTTGCCGACGCCGACGCTGCGGATGAACGCGGTGCCGTCCCACCGCAGGCCGTCCATGCGGTACTCCCGCAGCCAGTGCAGTGCGCTGTCCGTCAGGTACCGGCAGACCTCGGGCCTGCCGTAGTCCGGGCGCGGACCCCACCCGGTATCGCGGCGTTCGTCGTTGTAGAAGTAGATCCCGTCGCCGTCGTTCTCGTACCAGCCGTCGAAGCGGCGCAGCCCGGCATCGAGGTCGTTCGGCCCGAAATGGTTGAAGACGACGTCGCACAGCACCGCCAGGCCGCGTGCGTGGGCCTCCCGGACCAGGGTCCTCAGCTCGTCCGGGGTGCCGTAGTCGCCGGCCACCGCGAAGGCCGAGACCGGGTTGTAGCCCCAGGACCTCTCCCCGGCGTACTCGGTGACCGGCATCAGCTCGATGGCCGTCACCCCGAGCCCGGCCAGCACGTCGAGCCGCTCGGTCAGCCCGGACAGCCGACCGGGCGGGCCGTCGGCGCCGCTGAAGGTGCCGACGTGCAGCTCGTAGATGACGAGGTCGTCCAGTGCCGGGGTCTGCCACTCCTGCTCGCCCCAGTCGAAGGCGGCGGCCTCGATCACCGCGTTGCCGACCGAACCGGTCAGCCGGCGCGCGTACGGGTCGATCTTCCACAGCTCGCGGTTCTTCCGCAGCTCGGCGTCGCTGGCGGTGACCAGGTACTTGTACTCGTCCCCCGGGGCGGCCTCGTCCAGCCGGACCGCCCAGTTGCCGCGACCCTCGGTGGCCATCGGGTGCGGCGTGGCCCAGCCGTCGAACGACCCCAGGACGCTCACCGCAGCGGCGTTCGGGGCCCAGACCCGGAATTCCGTGCCGTCGGGCCCGGGGACCGCCCCCATCGGAGGGACCTCTTCCTCTTCCTTCTTCCGGCCCTCCGCCCCTTGCGGCGTGCCGTCCGGTGTGCGCGGAGCCCCCGGCGTACGCAAGGCCACCGGCGTACGCAGAGCCTCCGGCGTGTTCCGGGCGAAGTCCACGTCCTCGTGGTCCGGTTCGTCGTACCAGCCCGACCTCATGGCGTAATCCACGATGTCTTCCCAGTCCTCCGCCCGGCCGAAGTCCTTGCCGGCGATCGTCACGTCCCCTTGCCGGCTCACCTCGATCTTGGGGGTCCAGTTCCGGTACAGCTCAAGGTACTTGCTTCCCATGGCGGTGAGGACCACGTACGTCGACAGCGGGAACTGCGTGACCGGGTCCGATTCGAATCTCTCCTTCATCCCCACCAGGCCGGGGGACTCGGGCTTCGGCTTCACGTATCCCAGATGATGCAGCCGCTCCAACTCCTGGTACATCGACGGCCGGTACTGGACCTTTCCGTCCTGGTTCCCGGCCACCAGCTTCCGTAGGTGGCTGCGCTCGTACCGGGTGACCAGACTGAGCATGGCCAACTGGAGCGACTGGACCTCGTCTTCGAGCTTCTTGATGTGCTGCCACTTGGCCTTGAAGGGTCCGAACGAGAGCTCCTCCAGTGTTCCCGGACTCGCCAGGGCCAGCAGGGCGAGGACCAGCGCCCCGAACACCGCGATGATCGCGGCGGTCACGTTCTGCGTGTGGCTCACCGCGCTGTCGACGAAGACGTCGACGAGCATCGCGAAGATCGCCACCGCGAAGACGACCGTCAACGTCCGGAGCCAGAAGACGGGCGACTTCTTCCGGAGCCGGGTAATGAGCGATTTCAAACGGCCCGACATCGCAGGCACCGCCTCTCCCGGTCGTTTCCGACAGCGAAGAGCCCTGCTCGGCCGGGCAGCACCTCCAAGATCCAGTATCCCCCCGCCCGCCACCCGATTCCACCCCCCCCGAGGTCGAACGCGCAGCGTGACGCGGTGCCGGTCACGTCGGGTCACGCACCCCGTGGGGCGCCGGGCGCCGCGAGGGCGGTCGGTTAGCGCCGGGCGGGCGGGCGGTTCAGGAGGGGGTGGTGGCGGTCGTGGTGGGGGTGCAGAACTCGGCCTCCAGTTCGGCGGTGAAGACGCCGATCGGCCAGGCCCACGTGCCGTTGGCCCAGTCGCCGTTGACCTCCGTGGAGAGGACGTGCCGGCCGTCGCGGGTGCCGAAGGTGTAGGACCAGGATCCGTCGATCGCGCCGCCCATGCCCCACACCGTGCCGCAGGAGAGGTCGAGGGAGGCGACGCCCAGGCCGTAGCGGGTGTTCGGGATCCACCCGCCGCGCGGGTCGAGCGTGGTGAGCATCTCCTGCTGCTGGGCGGGCGGCAGCAGTCGGCCCTGCAGCAGGGCGCGGAAGAAGGTGGCGAGGTCGCCGTTGGTGGAGATCATGTCGCCGGAGCCGAAGCCCAGGGAGGGGTTCTGCTCGGTCACGTCGTAGAAGGGGGTGGTGTCGCCGGGCACCATCAGCTTGGAGTAGGCGCGGCCGTGCGGGCCGTGGATGCGCGGGTCGTCACCGGTCGGTTCGTAGGTGCTCTTCAGGTGCAGCGGCGTGGTGATCCGCTGGGCGATCTGCTGCGCCGTGCTGCTGCCGGTGACCCGCTCGACGATCATCCCGGCGAGCACGTAGTTGGTGTCGGAGTACTCCCAGCCCGTTCCCGGGGCGAAGGTCGGCTCGTAGGCGAGGGCGATCTCCACCAGTTGACGCGGGGTGAAGCTGTCGAACCGGTGCTGCAGGAACGGAACGCCGACGAAGTCGTCCGCCGCGAGCTTTGTCCGGGCGAAGTTGTGGATGCCGCTGGTGTGGTCGAGCAGCTGGCGGATCGTGATCCGCGAGCCTTCGTAGCCGTTGCCGTCGACCAGGCCGGGCAGCCAGTGCTCGACGCTGTCGTCCAGGCTGAGCCGGTGTTCGGCCTCCAGCTGGAGGAGGACGGTGGCGACGAAGGTCTTGGTGGTGCTGCCGATCCGGAAGCGGTCCTGCGGCGCGAGCTTGCGGCCGGTGTCCAGGTCGGCGGTGCCGGCCTGCCCGAACCACGTCGAGTCGCCGTCCCGGACCTCGGCCATGGCCCCCGGCAGGCCGGCCTCGGAGACCGCGCGGTCGAGTACCGACTGGACGCCGGCGTGCCGGCGGTCGTGGTCGCGGTCGGGTGTGCGGTCGGCGGCGCCGGCCGCCGGAGCGGCGGCCAGCAGGGCGCCGGTGAGCAGGGCGGTGACGGCGGTGCGGACGGTGGTCTTCACGGTGACTCCTCCTGGGGCAATCCGGTTTCGCGATTCGTGAAGAGACTAGGTGTCAGTTCGCGGATCCATCAATGCCGATGATGCTCAACTGGCATGTATGGGCAGGTCAATGATGGTCAATCCTTGCAATGAGCCTGCGGGCGAATGCAATGGGTATGCCCTGTCTGCTGCAATGGGATCGACGGTGACGGCATACTCGACCGCGACGAGAGGAGCAACCATGCCGGGTGCCAGGCTGACCCAGGAAGACCGCCGCCGGATCGCCGCGGGGCTCACCGCAGGGCTCGGCTACGGAGAGATCGCCCGGGAGCTCGCGCGCCCCACGTCGACGGTCACCCGGGAGATCGCCCGCAACGGCGGCCCCTCCGGCTACCGCGCCGACAACGCCCAGCGCGCCACCCTGCGGCGCTCCCGGCGGAGCAAGGCCGGGCCGGCCCGGACGCCCGGCGGCGGCGTGAGCGCGGCGCACGGGCGCGATCCGGCGGCGGTGGGGGAGTTCGCGGCGCAGTTCGCCGAGCTGCTGGTGCACACGGGCCTGCCGCGCATGGTGGCCCGGGTGCTGACCTGCCTCTACGTCACCGACAGCGGCAGCCTGACCGCGGCCGAACTGGTGCAGCGGCTCGGGGTGAGCCCGGCGTCGGTATCCAAGGCGATCGGCTACCTGGCCGGCCAGGAGCTGGTGCGGCGCGAGCAGGACGAGGACGGCCGCCGCGAGCGGTACGTCATCGACGACGACGTCTGGTACCGAGCGCTGCTGGCGAGCGCCCAACGCAACGCGATGATCGCCGAGTTCACCCGCGGCGGGGCCGACCTGCTCGGCGCGGCCACGCCGGCCGGGGCCAGGCTGGGCACGGCGGCCGCCTTCCTGGAGGACACCGGGGCGGAGATCGTCCGCGCCGTGCAGCGGCGTCGGCGGAACGAGGACGCGGCGCGGTCCGCGGCAGCGCACCGGAGCGCGCCGGGGTGACCGGCCGCCGCCCGGTGCCGGTGGCTCAGTGCGCGGCCTCGGCGGACCGGCGGCGGAACTGGCTGGGCGTGCAGCCGTGGTGGGCGCGGAAGCGGCGGCTGAGGTGGGGGTGGTCGGTGAAGCCGGCCGCGGCGGCGATGTCGGCGAGCGGCAGGTCGGTGCGGCGCAGCAGGTGCCCGGCGGTGTCCAGGCGGACGGCGGTCAGTTCGGCCTGGAAGGTGGTTCCGGCGGTGCGCAGGGCGCGTTGGAGGGTGCGCGCGGACAGGCCGAGGCCGGTGGCGGTGTCGCCGACCCGCCAGGGGGCGGCCGGGTCGAGGGCGATCCGGCGGCGGACCTCGCCGAGCAGCCGCCGCTCGGCCGGGTGGGGTGCCGTCGGGGCCGTCGCGGTGTCCGTCCAGCGCAGCCGCCAGGCGGCGATCGGGGCGGGCGCGTCGGTCGGGTGGAGGGCGGACGGCGGCAGGGTGCGGCCGTCGCCGGTGAGGAGGACCGCGTCCACGTCCTGGGCGGTGACGGTGGCGACGGCCGTCAGGTGGAGGGCGCAGACGAAGAGCGTCTCGGCGGGCAGCGGCCGGTGGCCGAGGTGGCCGAGGTGGCGCACGGTCAGCTCGCCGGGGCGCAGGTCGGCCCGGGTGGTGTGGCCGATGTACAGCCAGGGCTCGGCGAGCCGGGACCGGGTGAGCAAGTCGGCCACGTCCTCGGCGGCGACGAGGGAGCGCAGCAGCGGGTCCCGCGGTCGGGCGAACAGCCGGCGGGCGGCGGCCAGGACGGTCGGCCAGCCGAGGCGCTGGAGGTGGGCGAGCAGCTCGCGGTGCAGCTGCTCGGGCACGGGGGTGCCGTCGGTGAGGTGGCGCTCGGCGAGCCGGGCGGCGGGCGCGGGGGGCGTGGCGCCCGCGGTGACGGCCCACAGCACCGCGGCCGTGAGTTCGGGGTGCACGGTCCGGCCGGAGGGCCGGGACGGGGGAGGCGCCATGGCGCGATCGTACAAGTGCGGGGTGCGGCGCCGAGCCATCGTGGCGTGCATGAACGTGAGTGGAAAGCGCATTCTGATCACCGGCGGCACCAGCGGGGTCGGGGACGCCCTGGCCCGCGCCCTGGTCGACGCCGGCGCGCGGGTGGTCACCTGCGGCCGGCGTAGCGACCCCGGCGTGCCCGAAGTCCCGGACACCGCAAACGGTTTCACCGTCACCCCGGCGTCCGCGCAGGCCGCGCGGCACGCGGTGGTCGCCGACCTGGCGGTGCCCGGGGAGGCCGCCCGGGTGGTCCGGCTCGCCGCCGGGCAGCTCGGCGGGCTGGACGTGGTGGTCGCCAACGCCGGTGTCCAGCACCTGGGTTCGCTCACCGGCGGGCCGAGCCCCGAACTGCTGGACCGGGTCGGGCAGGAGATCGCCGTCAACTTCCGCTCGGTGGTCGAGCTGGCGGCCGCGAGCTGGCCGCACCTCGCGGCGGCGGGCGGCCCGGCGTCCTTCGTCGCCGTGACCTCGGGCCTGGCGTACGCGCCCAAGCGCTCCGCACCCGTCTACTGCGCGACCAAGGCCGCCGTGCACACCCTGGTGCAGTCGCTGCGCTACCAGGCGCAGGCCGACACGCCGTCCGTCCGGGTGCAGGAGGTGGTGCTGCCGCTGGTCGACACGGCGATGACGGCGGACCGGGAGGGTGCGGTCCGCAAGCTGTCGGCCGCCGAGGCCGCCGCTGCGATCGCCCGGGGCATCGAACGCGGCCGCCCCCTCGTCCCGATCGGCGCCTCCCGGGCCCTGCTGGCCCTGCTCCGCGTGCACCCGCCGATCGCCCACCGCATCCTCCGCGACGGCTGACGGGCCGGCGGGTGACGGGTGACAGCTGACAGCTGACGGCGGACGGACGAGGACCGGGCACGGAGGGCCTCGAATCGAGTACGGATCCTCCCCGGTGGTGCCGTAGCATCCGGACTGCAGATCGCACGCCTGTTCACGGGGGAGTACCGCAGTTGTCCAAGAGTTCGACGGCCCTTCCGTCCGGTGCGGCCGTACGGGGGGCCGGTGCGGCCGTGCTGATGGCGGCGGGCGCACTGGTGCTCGGATCGTGCTCGCTCGTCGGCGGGTCGGACGCGCCGAGCAAGCCGGTGCGCGTGGAGTCCCGGGAGGAGGCGCGGACCCGGGCGGAGCGCATCGAGGACCACGTGCGGACGCTGACGGGCCTTGAGCGGAATCCGTGGGGCGGCATGTCCGGCTTCTTCGAGTGCCCGGGCCGGGGGATCAGTGTCGCCGACGAGGGCGAGCCGTACCAGCTCGGCTCGGCGATCCAGTTGGATGCCGCGGACGAGCAGCGTCCCGAGGTGGTCCGGGCACTGCGCGAGAAGCTCGCGGGCGAAGGCTTCAAGATCGCCTCCAAGGGGTCCGACGCGGACACCTGGGACTTCAAGGCCTCCCAGGAGTCCGAGCACTACACCATCACCGTGGGCGCGGTGAAGCCCGGCCAGGGCGTGACCGTCATGGTCACCCTGCCCTGCCAGGCTCCGCCCACCGGCGTGGCGTCGCCCGCGCCGACGCCCACCACCTGACGGCGGCGCCCGCCGTCCGATGGCGGCGCTCCCACCGCTCGCGGCGCGGGTCCCGCGCGGGCCCGCGTCAGTCGCGCAGGACGCTCACGCCGCCGAGCAGGCCCCAGGCGGCGACGTGGACGGTCGGGCCGCCGGGGCGGCTCGGGCCGTCGTCGCTGACCCCGCCGAGGCGGATGCCGCCGACCACCACCCGCACCTCCGGGCGGACCCGCAGCTTCACCCCGCCGATCAGGCTGAGCTTGGTGATCCGCACCTCGGCGCCGTCGGGGATGTCCACGTCGGTCAGGTCGATGTCGGCGCCGCCGATGAGCGAGGCGGTCACGGTGCGGCTGTGGATCTCGTGTCCTGCAAGGCGGTTGCCGCCGAAGATGCTGATCCGGACGTCGGTCTTGTCGCTGTCCGGGGTCCCCGAGTTCGTCATGCCGACCACCGTAGGGCCCGGCCGTGACCATCCGTCAACCGCCCCCGGACCGGCGACGGCCGGGGGGCGGGTGAGCCGTTCCGGGCCGGGCTGGCCGGGCCGCCCGGCGTCCGGTCCCCGGACCTGCCCCCGTAAGCTTTCCGATCATGCTCTCCAGACGACTCGCCGGGGTACTCGTCGGCGCCCTGGCCCTCACCGCGGCCTGCACCGGCTCACCGGCCCCCGACCGGGCCGCCGGTTCGGTCGCCCCGGGCCCCGCCGCCTCGGGGTCCGCCACCCCGGTCCCGACCGCCGCGACCCCCTCGCCGAGCGTCCCGGCGACGCAGGAACCCCCGCCCGACGCGAACCCCGCCTACACGGCCAGGGTGCAGGCCATCCGGCCGTACGACGTCCAGGCGAGCTGGTGGAGCTGGGCCGCCTCGATCGAGCAGGCCCGCAATCCGGTCCTCGACCGCGACGGCCACCTCTGCGGCCAGGGGCAGAAGGCCGACCTCTGGTTCCTCGCCGGCACCACGGGCGGAGCCGTCACACGCTCCTGCACCGTCCCCGCCGACATGCCGATGATCTTCCCCGTGGTGAACCTGAGCGGCGGCCGCACCGACTGCCTGGACTTCATGACCGCCGCCCAGGGCAGCGCCACCCTGGACGGGCGCGCCCTGCCCGTCGAGACGATCGAGCCGACCCTGATCGGGTTCGACACGGTCAAGGGCAACCCGTTCACCGCCGGCTCCGGGAAGGTCTACCGGTACGCCTGCGGCCTGTGGGTGCGGCTGGAGCCGCTCGCCCCCGGCCGCCACGAACTCAGCGTGCGGGGTGCGGCGGGCAGTTTCGCCACCGCCGCCGACTACCACCTCCAGGTCGGCCGGTCCGCGCCCACCAGCACTTCCTGAGCCCAGCGGGTTGTCGAGGAACTGCAGTCGTCCACCCATCTCGGCACCATGGGTCATTCGCCCGACAAAACGCGTCGGCGGCAATCGGCGGCGCCATACGAAAGCTTTACGGGAATCCGGTAAGTCGATGGCTGGACCGGGGTCCGGATTCCGTGGCACCGTTCGAGCGAGGAAGTTCAGCTCACAAAGGGGGACGTGAAATGAAACTCCGCACCCGGATCCGGGCCGGCATCACCGCGCTCGCCGTCGCAGCCGGCGGCCTGACGGTGGCCGTCGCCGGCCCGGCCGCCACCGCGCACGCCTGTGGACTGTCCCAGCTCGGCCCGACCCGCTACATCTGGAGCGGTGGCCACACCATGGGCACGTTCTACCTCGCGTGGGACTCGTGCACCTCGGGCGCCTACACCGAAGCCCACATCACCAACACCAACTGGACCAGGGCCAACGGCTTCATCGAGGTCCGGAACTCCTCCGGCGGCGGCTCCGAGTACGGCCCGGCGTCCCCGACGGTCGTGTGGGACGGGACGGCCTGGTGGGACTCGTTCCTCCCCGGACACAGCAAGCTGTCGATCTACTCCAACCCCTCCAGCGACCGCCTCTACTACGGCATCGCCGAGTTCAGCGGCTGCTCCCGCGAGGGGCACACGCCGGAGTGGAACTTCTCGAACGGCTCCGTCGTCAACAGCGGCCAAGACATGCTGTGCTGACCTAGCCGCCGGGCACGTCAGGGCCCGTCGTCGAACCCCCGCCCGCGGGGCTTTGACGGCGGGCCCTGACGCTGTCCGGTCGGTCGGGTGACCGTCGCCCGGCCGCGCGCCCGACGCTGTGTCACGGCCTCAGCTCACCGCGGCACCCGGCGCCAGCACCAGACCCGCTGCCGCGAGGAAGTCCCCGAGGCTGATGACACCGCCGTCGGTGCCGTCGTCCCACTCGACCAGGAGCCCCGAGAGGCCCGCGTTCCAGGACTCCGGCGTGTCGGCCTCATCGTCAGGCCCGGGGTGCCACTCGACGCTGCCCTCACCGTGCCGGTACCGGAGGTACAGGTACTGGCCGTCCGCCGTCCAGGCATCCCACTGCGACGGGCAGGCAGAACACGTCTGCACCACCCGAACCAGCTTCCGACCCTCGTCCGTTTCCATCCGACGATGGTCGCGCAGCCGCCGAGCTCCGGCAATCGACTTACGGCCGCCGCCACCGGCGCCTGAAGCAAAGGCCGGAACACGCCGTCGACGACCGGACCCGACAGCTCCTACCCGTCCGTTCGCTTGATCCACTCGTTGGGGCCCAGCGGGTAGTCGTAGCCCGGGCGGTTGACGTTGGCGCTGGTGCGGAAGGTGGTGCCGCCGTTGTCGATGCGGATGGTGCCGCGGCGGCTGCCGCTCGACCAGTCCAGGGTGAGGTCCCAGCGGACGTCGTGCGCCTTGGTGTGGCCGATGACGTAGAAGACCTCCGGGTCGGACTCGCTGACCTTGTACGGGAAGTTCCGCTGGCCGCCCTTGACGGTGACGGTGGGGCTGCCCCGGTCGAGGTCGATGTCGAAGGACTTGATGTCGACCTCGCCGCCGCAGCCTACGGCCATCGAGTAGTCGTTCCAGGCGAGCGGCGCACCCCTGGACACGACCCGCACGTGCAGCGCCTCCAGGACGACCGTGTCTGCTCCGGTGCCCTGGACGGTGAAGGCGATCTCCTGCTCGCCGGAGGACACCGCACCGTAGGCGGCGGCCCAGCGCGGGGCGTCGCGCTCGGGGGCGGGCGGCCCGACCTGGGCGGGCGCGCTGTTGACGAGGAAGTGCTGGCTGCACGGGTTGTCGTAGACGTACGGCCGGGTGCCGACGGTGAGCGGCGGGGGTGCGTCGGCCGATGGGGTGGCACCGGGGGTGGCGGACCCGGGAGCCGCGGTCCCGGGCGGGGTGGCGGCTGCCGTGGCGGTGTCCGACGGGCTCGCCGTCCCGGCGGTGGAGGCAGCGGAGACGGCGGAGGGCGGCGGCCCCGGCAGCGCTGTCGTGCCCGTGGCCGTCGCGCCCGACGCGGTGGCGCCGGCCGCTTGCCGGCCGCCCGAGTCGTCGCCGCCCCAGCCGCCGGGACGCACGAAGACCACCACGGCGGCCAGCAGCGCGACGGCCGCGGCGGAGGCGATCAGCACGTTGCGGCGGCGCCGCGGCGATCCGGGCGGCGTCACCACCTCGACGACCGGTTCAGCGCCCGCTTCCCCGGCCGCCGGGGAGGCGGGCGGCGCTGGAGCCGGCGCTGGAGCCGGAGCCGGAGCCGGAGCCGGAGTCCGAGCCGGATCGGGCTTGGGTTCCGGCGCCGGCTCCGGGGCCCGCTCCGTCCGCCGCCCCCGTGCCGCGTCCGCCAGGATCCAGCTCCGGTGCAGTTCCACCAGCTCTTCCGGCGTCGCCCGGCACAACCGTGCGAAGCGCTCCGCCGCCATGTACTCGTTGGGCAACGCCGTGCCGCTGCAGTAGCGGTGCAGCGTCGACGTGCTCATGTGCAGGCGCTTGGCCAGCGTCCCGTAGCTCAGGCCCGAGCGGTCCTTGAGTTCCCGCAGCAGCCGCGCGAACTCCTCCGCCTCCCCGGCCCCCGTGTCCTGTGACACCTGTCCCCTCCGATCCCCCGGCGTCCCGGTCCGGCGTTCCAGGCCCGTTCCGCCCCCGCTGGTCAGAGCCCCATCAGCCGTTCCACCCTACCCATCGTGCCGTCAGCTCTGGTCGCCGGGACGGGCCGCCACGCACGCTTCGGTCGTCGAGCCCGGTCATCCGGTCGACGCACCGCCCGCAAAGCCCGCAACGCGGGCCCGCACCACACCACTTGGAGTCCCCCGTGGCCTTACGGATCGCCATCACCGCCGAGCCGGTCCCCTCGCACGTGTCCGCGCTCGACTACGTCATCGGCCCGGCCCTTGAGCAGGGCCACAGGGTCGCGCTCCACGCCCCTCCCATGTTCCGCCTCGAAGCCCGGCGCCGAGGAGTGGAGTTCCACCGGGCAGGGTCGGACTGGACCTGCGATCCCGCCGTGCAGCAGGAGGCGAGCGAGATCTGGAAGGAGTACGGGAACGCGTCCTTCAACCGCCACGTCTTCGGTCGGCTCTGGCCGGACCGGGCCGAACGGAAGGCCCGCGACCTGATCACCGCGTGGACCCGCACACGGCCCGATCTGGTGATCGCCGAGTGCAGCGACCTCGGCGCGCACCTCGCGGCGAGGGTCCTTCACCTGCCACTGCTGGCAGCGGACAACGGGCTCGGCCCGCTGCTCCTGGAACTCTGGGACACCGACGTCGTACCCGCCCTGGCGCCCCTCCACGACCGGTACGGTCAGGACGTCCCCCTACTGCCCCCGATGCTCACCCCCGCGCCGCTCCCGTGGTTCCACGCGGCGCCCCCACCCTCGGCGCACGCCGTCCGACGCACCGTCGCGAGCTTCCGGACCGCTCAGCCCGACCGTCGGGGGCGCGCCTCCTCCTCGTCCCGGCCGCTCGTCTACGTGAGCCTCGGCACCCTCACCACCGCGATGGCCGGCCTCCGCAGCGTCGTCGGGGGTGCGTACCGGGAGATCACGGCCGCACTCTCCGACATCGGCTGCGAGGCGATCGTGTCCGCAGGACGCCTCGCCGAGGACCTGCACAGCGCGGACCCGCGCATCACGGTCGTCGAGCACGCCCCGCAGCCGGCGCTCCTGCACCGCGCCGACCTGTTCGTGACACACGGCGGCCGGGCCTCCCTGCTCGACGCCGTCCAGGGCGCAACGCCCGTCCTGGGCATGGGCGTTCTCGCCGACCAGCCCGGCAACACCGCCGCGTTCGCCCGGCGCGGGCTCGGCCGTGCGCTCGACCTCACCGCGACCCGCGACGAGATCGCCGAAGCCATGACGGCCGTCCTCGGCGACCCCCGTCACGCCGCCGCGATGAACACAGCCCGCACCACGTTGTCACGGCTCCCACCGCTCGACATCGCGCAGCTGTACCACCACGCGCAGGCCCCCGTCCGCCTCGGGTGAGGCACACCCGGCCTGCCACCCGGACATCCGCCCGGACCGCCCGCCCGGACCGCCCGCCCGCGTGGGGCAGGCGGCAGGCGACGGGCTTCAGCTGCAGTGGTAGGTGAACGAGGTGGCGGCGGTGCGGGCGGCCGGGGCGAGGAGTTGCAGGGTCGCGGTGGCCTGGAGCGCGCCCTGGCCCTCGAAGCTCCAGCGCAGCACCAGGTCGGTGTGGTGCACACCGGAGCGGACGTCCTGGACGATCTCGTCCGAGGTGGTGCCGTCGCTGCGCACCCAGCGGTAGCGCAGTGTGCCGGCACCGCCGTTGGTCTCGACGGCGGCGGTGACCACCGCGGTGGCCGCGCAGCCGGGGTTCGCCTGGTCGGTCGTTACGGTGACACCGGTGACGGCCAGGGCCGGGGGGCGCAGGTGGCGCCAGAACAGGAAGGCCGCGAGGGCCAGGAGGACGACGAGCAACGGGGTCAGCCACCGCCACACCCGGCGAGGCGGCCGTGGCTGTCCGGTCTCCGGCACCGTCTGGCCGTGCCAGGCGGCGGCCGCCCGCGGCGGGACGCCGGGGCCGAAGTGGCGGAACTCCCCTGAGGCGAGCGGGCGTTCCGCCGGGGTGACGGACCCGGAGGAGGACGACGAGGCGGCGGCTGCACTGGCTGCACTGTCGGCGGGGACGGCAGGGGCAGGGGGGACGGCGGGAGCCGCTTCGGCGTCCTGGGCTGCGGCCGGAGCGGTGGACTCCTCGGTCCGCGTGGAGTCGGTGAGGGTGAGGGTCTGCCCGCTCCGCGGTTCGCTGCCCCAGACCCGGGGGTCGAGGAAGGTCGCGCTCTCCGGCTCCGACTCCGCCCCCTCGGCGCCCGCCCCCGTCCCTCCGGGGGTGCCGGTGAGGCGGACCGTGGCCTCCGTCTCGCGGGGCAGCCGGACGGTCGCCTCGCCCACGGCGGCTCCGCCGCCCGTACCGCCGTCGGGTCCCTCCGACTCCGCCCCCTCGGCGCTCGCTCCCGTCCCGCCGGGGGTGCCGGTGAGGCGGACCGTGGCCTCCGTCTCGCGGGGCAGTCGGACGGTCGCCTCGCCCACGGCGGCTCCGCCGCCCGTACCGCCGTCGGCGGCCGGGTGCTTGCCGAGAACGACGGTCCTGTCCGCGCCCGGGTCGGGCGCGGAGTCGGGGCGGGAGGTGGACATGGCTTCTCCAGGACGGGAACGGGGACGGAAAGGGGGAGCAGACTGGAACGGCACGGGCAACGGGAGGATCAGGTGCCGGGGCGTCAGCGGGGCGGGTTGCAGAGGAAGGCGGACGTCTCGGAGGACGTGGTGCCCGCCTTGCCCGCCGCCGGGGTGGTGGTGACGCGCACGCCCCAGGTCGGGAAGGTGTCGGCGGAGCCGAAGTCGTGCGCGCGGCTGATGGTGGCGGTGCCGTTCACCACGGGCACGGTGTCGGTCGCGACGGTGACCGCGCGGCCGCCCGAGCTGTGGTACCAGCTGAACGTCAGTGTCCCGCTGCCGGTGCCCCGGGCGGTCACCGTGGCCGTCGCGGTCAGGCTCCAACGGCCGCTGCAGGTGACGGGGGCCAGGCTGACCGAGTCGACCGTCAGGGTGGCGGGGGCGACCGTCGGGCTCGGGCTGGGGCTCGGCGGGGCGGTGACCGGGGGCGGTGCCGGCGCGGCCGTGGTGGGGGCGGGCGCGCCGGGGGTGGACGGTGCGGGCGGCCCGCCGGGGGCCGGCCGGCCGGGCGTGGCGGGTGCCGTGGGCGCCTTGGAGGTCGGGGTGGCGGTGGGGGTGCTGCCGGGCGTGCTCGGGGTGGCCGTGGGCGAAGCCGTCGGGGCGGAGGTGGAGGCCGTCGGGCTCGGCGTGGAGCCGTCGCCGCTCGGGATGGGGGAGGCGGGGCCGTCCGTCGGCGTCTGCGGGTCGATGCTGGTGGTCGCCTCCGGGGAGGCTGCGCCGACGACCGTGCGGGCACCGCCGTCGGTCGCCCCCGCGGCCGCCAGGCCGGCCAGGGTGGCGAGGGTGAGGGCGCCGGCCGCGACGCCGGTGAGGGCCTTGCCGCGGTTGCGCCGGAGCACGCCGCGGCCGGGCGGGACCGGGTGCGGGATCTGCTGGGCCGCAGGAGCCGCGCCCTGGGTGCCGAGGGCGCTCACGGCACCCTGGGAGCCCAGCGACTCCAGGAAACCCAGGGAGCTCTGGGAACCCACGGACGTGTGGGCCAGCGAGGTGGCGCCGGCCGCGCCGGCGCCGGGCAGCAGCGGCGCGAGCAGCGCGAGCAGGCCCAGCAGGTCGAGGCGGCCCCGTTCCTCCCAGCCCGGCCCGTAGCCGGTCGTCGCGACGGCCTCCAGCTCGCGGACGAACGCGGCCGCGCTGTCGGGACGGGCCTCCGGGTCCTTGGCCAGACCGGCCAGGATCAGCGGCCGGACGAGGTCGGGCGCGAGTTCGGCGGGGATCGGCGCCTCGGCGTGCTGGACGGCGAGTTCGGCGATCGTGGCGCCCTCGAAGGGGCGGGCGCCGGTGAGGCACTCGAAGAACGTGACGGTGGCGGCGTAGACGTCCCCGGCCGGGGAGGCCGGGCGGCCCGCCCACTGCTCGGGCGGCATGTAGGCGGGGGTGCCGGAGACGTCGCGGTCGTCGCCGCTGGGCACCGCGATGCCGAAGTCGACGAGCTTCGATGTGCCGGCCGTGTCGACGAGCACGTTGGCGGGCTTGTAGTCGCGGTGCACCACCCCGGCCTCGTGGGCGGCGGCCAGGCCCAGCAGGGAGCCCTTGAGCACCACCAGGGCGGCCTGCGCGCTGGTGGCGCCCTCCGCGCGCAGCAGGTCGCGCAGGGCGATGCCGTCCACCAGCTCCATCACGATGGCGGAGCCCCGCGCCCCCTCCACGTACTCGTAGAGCCGGGTGATGTGCGGGGAGTCGATCCGGGCGAGGACCTCGGCCTCGGCGCGCAGCGCGGGCGTGCCGACGCGGTCGTGCAGGTACTTGATCGCGACCGGCGTGCCGGTCTCCAGGTGGTGGGCGAGTACGACGCGGCCGCTGGCTCCGGCGCCGAGTTCACGGTCGTGGAGGTAGCCCGGGAGTTCCCAGGCCCCGCGCGCGTCCTCGGGCCGGGCGTCCTCGACCTGCGGCTTCTCGACCTGCGGCTCCTCGGGCCGGGCCTCCGCGGACTCCGCGGTCTGCTCGGTCTGCTCGGTCTGCTCGGTCTGCGAGTCCTCGGCCCGGGTCTCGTCGACGCCGGCCTCGTCGACGCCGGCCTCGTCAACCCGGGCGTCCTCGGCCCGAGGGGCCTCGCCGGGGGCGGTGGAGGGCGTGCCGCCCCCGCCGGGTCTGTCGCCCTGCTGCGTCCGGTCGTCCATCGTCTGCTGCTCCCCGCTCCGTGTCGTGCTCGCCGTGCGCCACCGCCGACTGTGCCTGCCGGCGCGGCACCCTACGGCACGCCGACCGACGACGAGGACGCACCCCGTGGACACCGGGTTCCCGGCCCCCGGGGGCGGGTGACGGCGGGGCGAGTGCTTCGCACACCGTGCCAATCGTCCGGCGGACGGCCGGCAGCCCCCGGCGGGCGAGCCGGGATCACGATCCGGACGGGCCTCACGCGGCCGGGAGGCCGTTCGCCATCTCCCGGAAGCGGGCGGAGGGCCGCATCATCCCGTTGTCGCCGACGTTCAGGTTCTCCAGCCAGCCGTCCCGGTACCAGAAGATCGAGGAGGTCAGCGGGGCCGGGTCGTTCGCCTGGAGCTGCTTCGACAGGTCGATCATGAAGCGGATCGCGTTCAGCGACGAGCCGGTGCGGATCGGTGCCGCGCAGAAGGCGTTGCTCGTCGGCAGGGTGACCAGCGCGCCGTACGGCAGCTCGGCCCCGCCCAGGGCGTTCTCCAGGCGCAGGGCCTGGGCGGCGCCGGGCCACACGCCCATCCCGTTGACGGCGTACAGGACGTCGCCGTTCGTCGCGTTGAAGGACTGTCGGTTGAGCTTCTCGGTGGCGAGGTTGGCGAAGGCCCGCTCCCAGAGCTCGGCCCGGCTGACACTCCACTGGTCGGCGGCGTGCTCGGCTATCGACAGGGCCTCGGTCGCCCCGCCGCGCTTGCCGCCGTTCACGCACAGGACGACCGACAGCTCGTCGTCGATCGGCCGGGCCATGGGGTCGGGGCCCAGGGACCGGGTCGGGGCGACCAGCAGCCGCAGCCGGTCCCGGACCTCGAAGACCGAGATCGCGGCCAGCGCCTTGCACGGGCCGTGCTCGTCGCAGAGCGGCTTCGGAAGGTTCTTGCGGTTGCCGAACAGCGGCATGGGTGGCTCCCGGGTCGGTGCGGTGGTCGGACCAAGGGCACAGCATCCCACCGGAGGTCACCGCCGTCTCACAGATCATCCGATTCTCAGATTGTGATCGGACGGCACGTCAGCAGGCATCCGGGCTTTCGGCCCTGAGACCGGCTCCGGTGCGTGATGATGAGGAGACGTCGGGAGCGGGCCCGGAGCCGGGAGAGCGCAGGGGGCGGGAGGGAACGGCGGCCGGGAGAGAGACAGGAGAGAGAGCGTGCGCCAACTCGACCTTCTCGTGGTCGTCGTCTACCTGGTCGCCATCGCGGTGATCGGTCTGCGGCTGGCCGGCCGTCAGCGGACCGCGAAGGACTACTTCGTCGGCGAGGGCCACATGCCCTGGTGGACCGTGTCGTTCTCCGTCGTGGCCACCGAGACCAGCGTGCTGACCGTCATCAGCCTGCCCGGCGGCGCCTACGGCGGGCAGGGCTTCGGCAACGTCGAACTGGCCCTGGGCTACGTCATCGGCCGCGTCGTCGTGGCCACCGCGCTCATCCCGCTGTACAAGCGCGGCGGCTTCGTCAGCGCCTACCAGTACCTGGGCAGCAGGTTCGGCCCCGGGCTCCAGGGGCTCGCCTCGGTGACCTTCGTCGTCACCCGGCTGCTCGCCGAGGGCGTGCGCCTGTTCGCCTCGGCGATCCCGATCAAGCTGCTGCTCGGCGAGTTCGGCGTGCACACCGGCTACCGCACCATCATCATCGTGCTCACGCTGATCACGGTCGTCTACACCTACCTCGGCGGCATCAGGGCCGTCATCTGGACCGACGCCATCCAGATGGGCCTCTACCTCGGCGGCGCACTCCTCACCATCGCGGTGCTGTCCGGCCACGTCGGCACCGACGGCTACGCGCGCGCCCTGGACGCCGGCCGGTTCCGGCTCTTCGACACCGACTTCGCCCCCGCCCACGTCCTCACCAGCCCGTTCGCGCTACCGACCGCGATCGTCGGCGGCGCGATCTTCGCCATGGCCAGCCACGGCTCCGACCAGCTCATCGTGCAGCGCATCCTCGCCACCAGGACCCTGCGCGACGGCCAGAAGGCGATGATCGCCTCCGGCGTGTTCGTCACCCTCCAGTTCGCCGCCTTCTCCCTCGTCGGCGCCCTGCTCTGGTCCTACAACGAGGGCAAGAGCTTCAAGGCGCTCGGACTCGGCAGCTCCGACAACCTCTACCCCGACTTCATCCTGCACGGGCTGCCCGTGGTGGTCTCCGGCCTGCTCGTCGCCGGCATCCTCGGCGCCGCCATGGGCTCGCTGTCCTCGGCGCTGAACTCCATGTCGAACTCGACGGTCGCCGACATCATCCACAGCTTCTTCCGCAGCACGCCCTCCGAGGAGTTCCTCCTCAGGCTCGCCCGCGTGATGACCCTGGTGTGGGCCGCGCTGATGGCCGTCTTCGCCTGCGCCTTCAGCACCAGCACCGGCAACGTCTACCTCACCGGCCTGACCATCGCCGGCTACACCTACGGCGCACTGCTCGGCGCCTTCCTGCTCGGCCGCCTCGTGCGGCGCGCCAACGGGACCGACTCCGTGCTCGCCTTCGTGGTCACCGTCGCCGCGATGACCTACCTCGTGCGCGGGGTGAAGATCGACGTCACCACGGCCGCCGGGACGGTGCCCACGGCCATCGCCGCCCAGTGGCTGGTCCCCATCGGCGTGGTGGTCACCCTGGCCGTCGGCGGCGGGCTCAGCCTGCTCCACCGCGCACCCGAAACCCCGCGCGCCCCCGCGCGCGCCGCACAGCCGGGCCCCGTTCTCGGCCCCGGTGCCGACCCCGTTATCGGCCCCGGCCGCCCCGAGGCGGCCCCCGCCCCGGACTGATACCGGGCCGACGCGGCACACATCGCCCGCCACGCGGCCGCCTTCACGGCCGCGCTGCGCCGGACCGCCCGACCGCAGTGAAGTCCCGGTCGGCCGGGCGGGAACGGTGTGGTGAGGCTCCGTCCGAGCCGGCCGGCCCGCGTCCGGTACGTTCGGCTCGGCGGTGTCGCGCTTGCGGGTGAACGGGTGCGGCACGGCCGCAGTGTGACGCGGGGGCGTCCCCGGCGGCGGTTAGAACGGGGGGATGCGCTTTTCGTCCCTCGCCGCGCTCCCCGCCGCGGCCGTGCTCGCCATGCTCCCCGGCGCCGCCCACGGGCTCGCCCACGACGCGCGGGAGCCGGCCGTCCGGCCCGTGCCCGTTGCCGCGCCCGCTTCCGGCCCCCTCGCCGGGCTGCTGCCGTCCGTACCGCTGCCGCCCGTACCGCTGCCGCCCGTGCCACGACCGCCCGTACCGCTGCCGCCCGGTCCGCCGCCGAGCGGACCACGACCGGACGAAGCGCTGCCCGAGTACCGCTACACCGGGCCCGGGTTCGACGCCTGCTCGGCGCCGTCGCTGGACGCCATGTCCGTCTGGTGGACCGCCTCGCCGTACGGCGCGGTGAACATCTACAGCAGCGGTGGCCAGCGCGCCTGTACGCAGAGCCGGCTGACGCCGCAGTGGGTGGCCCAGGTCCGCGCGATGGGGTGGCAGCTGGTGCCCACGCACGTCGGGCTCCAGGCGCCCTGCGCCGCGCGCCCGGACAAGCCGCTGCGGATCGACCCGGACCGGGCCGAGGAGCAGGGCGGGGAGGAGGCGGCGGAGGCGGCGCAGGCGCTGCAGACGCTCGGGCTGGGGCCGGGCAGCCCGGTGTACCTCGACATGGAGGCGTACCCGTCGGGCGACGCGGTGTGCAGCCGGGCGGTGGTCGACTTCACCGCTGGCTGGACCAGGGCCCTGCAGGAGGCCGGGTACCGCTCGGGCTTCTACTCCAGCATGGACTCCGGCATCGCGGACATCGTCGCCGCCGCCCGGGCCGGACGGTCCCCGCTGCCGGACGCGATCTGGTACGCCCGCTGGGACGGAAAGGCCACGACCACCGGCCAGGCCGGGCTGCCCGACGACCTGTGGACCGGCCACCGCATCCACCAGTACCGGGGCGGCGTCAACGAGACGTACGGCGGGATGGCGCTCAGCATCGACCGCGACCAGGTGGACGGCCTGGTGGCGGGCGGCTCCTGACCCGCTGCCGAGCCGGCCGCCGGCCGTCCGTCAGCCGTTCCCCGGCGGTCGGCGCTCCCTTCCCCGGCCGTCCGTCAGCCGTTCCCCGGCGGTCGGCCGGTCCGGTGCCGTGACGGGCCGTCGGGGGCAGGGGCCGGGTGCCGTTCCAGGACGGCCCCGACGATCCTCATGAGCCGCTCGCCCGCGTGCTCGACGCTCCCGTTCTGGGTGCTCACCTGGGCTCCTTCCAGGACGAAGGTGAGCTCCGCAGCCGCCTCGTCCGGGTCGGGCAGTCCGGCCCGGGCGCACAGGTCGGTGAGCCGGCGCAGCTGGCCGGCCTTGTGGGCCTCGATCAGCCGCCGCGCCGGGTGCGCGCGGTCGGGCAGTTCCGCGATGGAGTTGATGAACGGACACCCCCGGTGGGAGATCCCGGGAAGTCCGTCGGCGATGAACCGGGCCATCCCCAGGATCTGGGCCCGGGGGTCGTCGGGGTGGGCCTCCGCCAACCGGTCGAACACGGCGGTGTAGTCGGCGGCGACGATGCGCAGCCATTCCTCCACCAGGGCGTCCTTGGTCGCGAAGTGACGGTACAGCGCCATCTTGGTGGTCGAGGCCCGGTCGGCGATCGCCTGGACGCCGACGGCCTTGATCCCCTCGCGGGCGAAGAGCTCCTCCGCCGCGTCGAGGATCCGCTCCCGGGGCGGCAACGTGGCCACCCTGCTCCGCCTGCCGGCCCTGTCGGCTCCGCCGATCCCGTCCGTGCTCACCCTGCGGCCCCTCCTCGTTCCAGTGGGGCGTTGCGCCGCCTGCTTCCGATGCTACGGTACCGCTCAGTCCCGGACGATACCGATCGGTCTCATGCAAGACCGATCGGTATCGCCGACCGGTGTCGACCCTCCAGAACGGACGAAGATGAAGCTCTCCGAGTACGTGACCTATGACGGCGTCGGCCTGGCCGACCTGGTGGCCCGCGGCCAGGTGACCGCCGCGGAACTTGCCTCGACCGCCCGGCGCGCGTCCGAGGCGGTGAATCCGCGGATCAACGCCGTCGTCGAGACCTGGCCGGCCCAGGACGCGCCGGCCCCGGGCAGTACCCCGCTGGCGGGGGTGCCCTTCCTGATCAAGGACCTCGCCGTCACCATGGCCGGCCGGCGGGTCGAGCTGGGCAGCCGGCTCGCCGCGGGGAACGTCGCCGGAGCCGACTCGACGCTCATGACGCGCCTGCGCCGCGCCGGACTGGTGACGCTCGGACGCACCACCACTCCCGAGTTCGCGTACAGCACCACCACGGAAGGCGCCCTGTACGGCCCCACCCGCAACCCCTGGGACCCGACCCGCAGCCCCGGCGGCTCCAGCGGCGGCTCGGGAGCCGCCGTCGCTGCCGGCATCGTCCCGATCGCGCACGCCACCGACGCGGCGGGCTCCATCCGCGTCCCCGCCGCCGCCAACGGCCTGTTCGGGCTGAAGCCGACCCGCGGCCGGATATCCATGGGCCCCGACGCGGACGAGGTCTTCAACGGCCTCGCCGTCCACGGTGTCCTCAGCCGCTCGGTGCGCGACAGCGCCGCGCTGCTGGACCTCGTCCACGGCGCCGAGGCCGGTGACCCGTACTCCGCGCAGCGGCCCGAGCGGCCCTATGCGCAGGAGGTCACCCGCTCCCCGGGCAGCCTGCGGATCGGCCTGCTCACCCGGCCCTGGGGCGGCCGGGCCGTCGAGGGCACCGTCGTCGACGCCGCCCTCCGCTCCGCCCGGCTCGCCGAATCGCTGGGGCACCGAGTGGAGGAGGTCAGGGTCGACCTCGGCGTCGACTGGGAGGAGTTCGTCCTGGCCAACGCCCGCCTCTGGACCACCAATCTGGCAGTCTGGATCGACGGCCTTGCCGCGGCCTCCGGGCGACCGGTCGACTCCACCACCCTCGAACCCGAGACGCTGACCAGCTACGCCTACGGGCGGACGGTCGGCGGGACGGAGTTCGTCCAGGCGCTCGCGATGCGCAACGGCGTCGCCCGCGCGATCGGCCGCTACTTCGCCGAGTACGACCTGCTGCTCACCCCGACCCTGCCCGAACTGCCCGTCCCCCTGGGCGGGTACGCCGAGGGCGCCGAGGGCGGCGACGCGGTCGGCTGGCTCCGGCAGGTCCTGCATCGCTCGCCCTTCACGGCTGCGTTCAACGTCGCCGGCACCCCCGCGATGTCCGTGCCGCTGGAGACCGACCCCGCCACCGGACTGCCCATCGGCATCCAGTTCGCGGCGGGACACGGCCGCGAGGACCTGCTCTTCCGTCTCGCCGGACAGCTGGAACAGGCCGCTCCCTGGTCGCAGCGGACCCCCGCCGTGTGGGCGGGCGGTGCTCACGGGGCCTGACCGCCCTCTCCCACCCCCGCGCGCCGCCCCGCACCCCGCCCGGCGGCGCGCGGGGCCGGGCTCACGCCAGCAGGCGCAGGCACGTCGTGGAGACCCCGAGGCGGACGCTCTGGCCCCAGACGAGTTCGAGGGCGTCCGCCTCGATGCCGTCCCCGAAGGCGACCAGGTGCTCGGACTCGACGGTCAGGACCAACTGCCGCCCGCCGTCCAGCAGTCCGTGCACCCGGGTGGTGCCGGTGGTGGGGGAGGGCCACGCCTCGCGGACGAACCAGGCCAGGGCCGGGGCACCCGGGGCGGGGAGCGCGAGCGGGCCGCCGCGCTCCAGCCATGCCGAACGGCACCAGCCGGTGGCACCGGTCCCCGTGCCGACCAGCACCCCCGAGGAGGCCTGGGGTTCCGGGTCACCCTCGACGGCCAGCCGGTAGCGCGCCGTCTGGTGGCCGGGCTGCCCGACGTACACCTCGTTCAGCGCGAGCAGCCGCTGGCCGTCGTCCGCGACGGCCTCGACCATCGTCCGCTCCTCCAGAGACCCCTCGCCGCCCGCCGCCGCCCGCAGCAGCGCGGGCAGCGCCTCCACCCGGTGGCGGACCAGCACACCGGCGTTGCGACCGCGCTCGGCGTCCACGCCGACCACCGGCTGGCCGTCCAGGTACTTGGCGACGTTGGCCACCAGGCCGTCCTGCCCGACCACGGCCACCACGTCCCCCGGCTCGAAGAGGAAACGCGGCAGGTCCGCCCGCTCGACCCGGCTGCGCCGCCAGTCCAGCGGCACGGCCGCCGCCGCCCGCGCGAGCGCCGCCGCCTGCCGGGCATGGCGCTGCTCGACCTCCTCCACCGAGCGGCCCCGCGAGGCGAGGAAGAACGCCGCCTGCCCGGGCGTGCCGTGACGGGCCACCAGCTCCTCGTACTCGGTGCGCCGGTGCACCAGCACCACCCGCGGGGCGAGGGTCACCGCTGCGCCCCGGGGGCGCCGAGGCGGGCCAGCAGACCGGTGAGCACGTCCGGGGTGAGCGTCACGCTGTCGATCCGCGGCAGGTGCTCCGCCAGCCGCATCAGCGCCAGCGCCCGCAGCACCGCCGGATCGGCCTGCTGGTGGGCGGCCAGCCAGGCGGCCTCGGCCGCCGCCCGGGCGTCGCCGAGCTCGCGGGCGGCCTGCGCCTCGGCGGCGGCCAGCCGGGTGCGGCGCTGCGCCTCGGCGTCGGTGCGGACCCGGTCGGCGACGGCCTCCTCCTCCGCTTCGAGTCGCCGGTTGGCACCCTGCTGGGCGAGCAACTGCTCCTCGCGGCGGGCGAGTTCGATCCGGTTGGCGAGCTCGTTCTCGGCGATGCCGCGCTCGTGCTCGACGGCCACCGCGCGGCGCTCGAAGGTCGCCCGGTCGGCCTCCTGCTGCACCAGCTCGCGGGCGGGCGTGCGCAGCGCCCGCTCGACCTCCGGCTCGGGCCGCAGCGCCACCACCCGGACGGCGATCACGGCGAGCCCGGTCTCGGTGATCCGCGGCTCGTCGGCCAGGCCCTCGGTCATCCGCTCGCGCACCGCGCTGACCCCGTCCACGAGGGCGGCGGCGAGCGGGGTGCGGGCGAGCAGGCCCAGCGCGTGCTGTTGGGCGGTCTCGGTGAGCAGGGTGGCGAGCTGGTCGAGCGGGGCCGCGCGCCAGGCGCCGGTGTCCGGGTCGATCCCGAAGTCGACGCGGGTGGCGGCGGTGGCCGGGTCGGTGATCCGGTAGGTGAGCGTCGCCTGGACGGTGACGTCCTGGAAGTCGGCGGTGCGGGCGTGGAAGAGCATGGCGAGCTCCCGGTCGTCCACCGGGACCTCGGAGATCGCCGCGGTCAGCGGCCGGAACCAGAACGCCAGCCCGGCCCCCTCGTGGGCGACCCGCCCGCGCCGCAGGTGGCGGACATGGGCGGTGGGAACGGCGCGCAGGTGGCGCAGCCCGAATCGTCGGGTGATGTCGGCCATCGGAGGGCCCCCTTTTCGTCATGGCGACGATATGGCGCGGACCCCTTTTTCGTCAAGATGACGAAAAAGAGGTGCGGGGGTCGGACGAGGGCGGAACTTGCGGCCCGAGCCGAGCGCGTCCTCGGACGAGGACGGGCGTGATCCGCCTCGCGGTCAGCAGTGCTCCTCCACGTAGAGCATGCGGCGGTCGGAATCCGCACGGAACTCGTGCGCGAGGTAGCGGCCCGCGGTCCCGCCACCGCCGGGCCCCCGGTAGCCGTCCTTGACCTCGTCCCAGAGCTGCGGGCGCTCGCTGTCCGCGACGAGCCGGGGGCGAGTGCCCCCGCTCTCGCCGAGGACGACCGTCGCGGCGCGGTCCTTCATCAGCCGGCGCACCGCGCGAAGGTCGATCCGCTTCTTCCGGAGCTGCCACGCGGTGCCGGTGTCGTCCGTCAGCTGCACCGGCGCTTCGAGCCGGTCCGGGTTCGTGGGGAAGGCCTGCATGGCGCCGAGTATTGGACACCGCGACGGGTGAGGGCACACGGTTTTCGTGGCGCGAGGGCGCCCGGCTCGGACAGGCCCCGTACCGCCCGGGCAGGGCTACGGTCGGAGCTGGAATGCCAGTGCCGTCGTGTAGCCCACGAGCAGGCCGAAGAGGCAGACCGCCGTCACGTACCGGGGGGTGAACGGCAGCCCGGCCAGGGCCGGGTAGAGCAGCACGGCCGTGCCTGCTGCGAGGTCGGCCGCGTACAGGCCGCCG
The DNA here is from genome assembly GCF_044767225.1 of Kitasatospora sp. NPDC101447. Lineage (NCBI taxonomy): Bacteria > Bacillati > Actinomycetota > Actinomycetes > Kitasatosporales > Streptomycetaceae > Kitasatospora > Kitasatospora sp. NPDC101447. Next base: position 187,363 of record NZ_JBIWNL010000005.1, on the reverse strand, counting down.
GGCGGGGTGATGCCGGTGCTCCGGGCGGCCCAGCCGGTGGCGATCAGGAAGCCGGTGAGCAGGGTGAAGCCGGAGAGCAGGCCGGAGCCGATGCTGGCCAGCGTGGCGTGCGGTTCGGGCGGGCCCTCGCCCTCGGGGGAGCGCGGGCGGAGCCGGTGGGCCACGGCGAGGGACGCGGCGGCGAGGGCGGCGGCGATCAGCGGTCCGGGGTTCAACGGCGGCTCCTGACGGGGGCTCGGTGGTGGCCGAACACCGCGGCGAGCGCGGCGGGCAGCAGAACGGTGAGGACGACGACGGTGGCCCACACGGAGGGCGCGAGAGCCGGCACGGTGGGCGCGTCCGGTCCGTCGGGCGGCGGGGCGGCGACCGCCGATGCGGTCGTGGTGGCGCCGAGGTCGGCGACTGGCAGGGGCGTCGGTGCGGCGGGACGCGACGTCGCGGGTGCGGGCGTCGTCGGGCCGGGCGTCGCCCGGGGCGCCGTCGGCCGCGTTCCCTCGTGAACCCGGGCCGGCGGCGGCGCCGGAACCTCGGCGGCCGGCCCGGGGTGCGACGGCGACGGGTGGATCGGCGACGGGTGGGCAGGCGACGCGGACGGTGCGGTGGGTGCGGGCGAGGTCGTCGGTGGCTGCGTTGCCGGGGGACTGGCTGTGGGTGTGGGCGTGGAGCTGGGCGTGGGGCTGGGCGTCGGGCAGTCGGTCGGCGGTGGTTGGGGCCGGGGCGGCGGGGACGGCGGATGGACGTGCGGTGGCCGGGGCGGCAGCGGAACCGGGGCCATCGGGAAGGGAACCGACGGGAGCGGAAACGAGTACGGGCTCGCGGCGTGGGCCATCCCCCGATCATCCGACCGTCGGCACCGCCGCCGTCCTGCCTTGCGCCCCAAACCCCCGTCCCCGGTGAATAGTTGGCCCTCGCAACGGAACGCACGTGTCCGACCGATCCGGGTGTTCGACGGCCCGGCCGGTCGCGGGTGGCCGGTCGTGCCCGTGGCCGGTCGCGCGCGTGGCCGGCCGGGCCGTCACCGGTGGAGGGCGGCGTCGCACCACTCCTCCGCGTAGGGCCGGCAGAGCGTGGACGGGGTCAGCGCCCCGTACACCACCAGGTCGTCGGTGCCGGAGGCGAAGGTGAGGGTCAGCGTCCGGCCCGGGCCGACCATGTCGGTCAGTTTCCAACGGCCTTCGCCCTGGTACCAGGGCTCCGTGAGGGAGTGTCGCGCCCCCGCCGCGGCCGTCGCGGTGGTGGCAGCGGTGGCGCGGAAGGTGCCGTCGGCCGCCAGGGCGAGGGTCTCGCCGTTCGGGCCGCTCCAGGTGCCGACGACGGCCCGGTCGGCGGGATCGCCGGACGTCCACGGTTGCTCGGCCGCGTAGCCGGTGACACCCCACACCGCCCCGGCGACGGACAGGCACGCCCCCGCCAGTGCCCCACACCCGCGCAGCCACCGGGCCCGGCCACCGGCCCGCACCCGGCCACCGGCCCGCACTCCGGTGACGGCGGCGAACCCGACGACGGCAGCGACGGCCAACACCTGCAACGGCCACAGCAGCGCGAGCACCAGGCCGAGGTCGCACCAGGCCAGCCAGGCCAGGTCCGACCCCTCGCCCCGGGAGGGCCGCAGCTGCGCCCCGACCAGGCCGGCCACCCCCGCCCCGACCGCCCAGAGGGCGGAAACCAGCAGGTAGTCCCCGAAGCCGCCGGTGTCGGTCGGGTTCGGGCCGCTCCAGTCCACCAGCCACGCCAGCCCGAGCCCCAGCAGGAGCAGGGCGATCCCCGCACCGGCGAACGCCGTCAGCAGGAACCGCACCGTCCTCTGGCCGGCCCTCGCCCAGGCCGCCGTGCCGGTTCCCGGCGCGACCTCGTTCCCGCCGTCCGCGCGTCCCCCGTCGTTCACACGTCCCCTGTCGTCGCGATGCTCGATGCCCGGCCGACGATAGCCACCGGCGGCCCGTCGATGATCGGACCGCCGGGTTCCGGTACAGAACTGCGACAACCCGCCGGGCGACGCCTCGTGCCCACCGGCGTTCGAGTGGTGTAGGGCGGCTGCCCGGAGGAGTCACCGGCCCGTCGGCGGTCGGACGGCGCCGGAGTGGTGAATGGCTGGAGGGGGCACCGCGGTGCCCAGTGCTCGTTCCCGAGTCCAGGAGTGCTCATGTCGCTGCTGCCCGTGGCGGTGCGCCGTCTGATCGTCCTTCTCCCGCTCGTCCTGCTCGCGCTCGGCGTCGTTTCCGGCGGTCCGGGAGCGTCGACCGCTGCCGCGGCGGCGGGAGGTGTCCGGGCCGGTGCGGACTGGGACGCGGTGGCCCGGTGCGAAAGCGGGGGGCGGTGGAACACCTCCACCGGCAACGGCTACTACGGGGGCCTGCAGTTCGACGAGGCGACCTGGCGCTCCAACGGGGGCCTCGCCTACGCGCCGCGCGCGGACCGGGCGACGAGGGAGCAGCAGATCGCGGTGGCCGAACGGCTCGCCGCACGCCGCGGCCTGACGCCCTGGCCGGCCTGCGGGGCCCGGTCCGCCCACGGCGGTGACCGCTCCGCCGCGCACCCCACCGCCCACACCGCCGCGCGCACCGACGGCCGCGGGCGCGGCAACCGCCCGGTGTACGCCCGGCCGCACGTACCCGCGGCCTCCCTCGCCCCGCAGCACACCGCCGACCCGGACACCGCCGCGGAGGCGAGCGGCGACCGGCGCACCGACACGTGGACGGTGGGGGAGGGCGACACCCTCGGGGACATCGCGCAGGCGGCCGGCGTCCCCGGCGGCTGGCCCGCTCTGTACGCCCTCAACCGCGGCACCGTCGGCGACGACCCCGACCTGCTCCTGCCCGGCCAGGTCCTCACCCTGGCCGCCTGATCGCGGGGAGCCCCCTCGGCCACCGGCCACGGGTGATCCCGTCGGTCCGTCGGCGCTTCGAGCCTGCGCACCGGGGCCCCGGTTCCGGAACCCGCCGGCGCACTCCGGACCACCCGCGACGACGTGACCGACACCGTCGACCCCGTCGGTGCCGTCGACACCACGGGCCGTCAGCGTGGCCGGGCTCCGTCGGGCAGGCGGGCGGCGAACGGCGTGTCGAGCAGCGCCAGCAGGCCCGGGTGGACCAGGGCCCCGGGCAGCCGGGGGTGACGGGTGAGCAGCCCCGCCCGACGCAGCCGGGCCAGCGCCGTGGCCGGGTCGTAGGGCAGCCGCGGCCGCAGCCAGTCGGCGGACACCGCCGGGGCGGCGGTGAACCCGCGCAGCACGCCCACCGCCTGCCGGTCCTCCCGGACGGCGTCGATCGCGGCGGTGAGCAGCCGCCGGTGGGCGGTGAGCGTGGCGGTGCGGTGCCGGGCGGTCTCGGTGACGGCCTCGGCGAAGACCGCGCCCCAGCGCGCCCAGTCGCCGTCGGCCGCGGCCACGATCGCCTCGTCGTGCACGGCGCGCCGGGCCTCCACCCAGCCGTCCAGGTCGAGCAGCAGCCCGGGCAGCAGGCCCGCCGCGACCAGGTCGCACTGGGCGAGCAGCCGGGCGAGCCGGCCGTTGCCGTCCGGGAACGGGTGGACGGTGTACAGCCGCAGCACTCCGAAGGCCGCCAGGTCCAGGGGCGGCGAGTCGGTGGTCACCGTCCAGTCGTGCCAGCGCCGGAGGTGCCCGTGCAGCGGCCGGCCGGGCGGGACGGCGATCGCGAACCGCCGCCCGTCCGGCCACACCACGTGGGCGTCGGTGCGGCGCAGCCCGCCGCCGCCCGGTACGGACGGGTCCTCCGCGACCAGCAGGCGTTGCAGGTCGACGAGCGCGTCCGGGGTGAAGCAGGGCCGTTGCCCCGGCCGTTCCCGGAGCTCGGCCCGGACGGAGGCCACGGCGAGCAGTCCGGCGGCGGCGCGGTTCCCGGCGGAGGCCGCGGCCTGCTCGGCCAGCCGGCCGGGGTCCGTGCCGCCGAGCCGGCCGGGGTGGAGGCGGGTCCGGAGCCGGGGGCGGTGGAACAGGTCCGGGTTGTCCAAGTCGGCCGCGGCCTCGCGCAGTTCGGCCAGCGCGGCGAGGGCCGGACCGCGCGCCCCGGCCGGCACCGCCGTCGCCCCGGGCGGGGGCACGACCGGACGGACCGGCCGTGCCCCGCGCTCGGCGAACAGAGCGGTCATCCGCAGGGACCGGAGATCAGGCTGCCGGTCGGCTGGGTGACCGTCACGTACTGGGTCTCGGTCTGGCCCATCCAGTTGGTCGCGGTGATGGCGTACTCGACCGTCTGGTACTCCACCCCCAGCGCCCAGGTGCCGTGGGCCGGTATCTCCACCGAGACCTCGGTGGACTGGGTGGACACGGTGTTCAGCTCGTGCCCGACGGTGAGCTTCAGCGCGTTCAGCGCCTCGATCCCGAGCTCCATGCTCACCCTGTACGACACCGAGTAGCTGGTCGTGGTCTTGATCGTGGTCGGGTGGTCGGACGTGTTCTGGACGCAGTCCTTGCGGATCACCTTCTTGTTGACGATCTTCACCGGCGTCGCCCGGGTGCCGGGGCTCGAACCGGTGGAGCCGCCGCTCGGCGGCGTCCACTCCGGCTGCACCGGGACCGGGTCGGGCTGCGCCCGTCCGATCACCCGGATCACGTCGTCGTCCGGGAACGGCGTGCTGTCCAGCGGGAGGCCGTCGACGTCCAGGACGAAGCCGTCGCCGGTGTAGTCGTGGTCCCACGGGTCGCACGAGGTGTAGCAGTCCGCCGCGAAGGCGGCCTGCGGCAGGACGGTCGCCGGAACGGCGGTGAGGACGGTGACTCCGAGCGCGACTGCGCTCAGGGCGGTCCGGAGCTTCACGGGGGTCTCCACTGTGGGCGAGGGGGCGGACGGAGGGTCCACGACCGTCCCGGCGCTCCGGGTCGCGGTGCGCGGGCGGCGGTCGGCCGTCCGCCGTCGAGTCTGGCCCCGGGGTGCCACCGCGGGCATCGGTAGACCTACGCAAGATGGTTACCGAGCAGTTGCCCTGGCGGAGCATCAGGCCGCGGGCCCGGCGCCCGGCAGTCCGCCGTCGGTGTCCAGCGGCAGCCGGGCCAGCGCCGCGCGCGAGGCCACCCCGAGCTTGCGGTAGACGCTGCCCAGATGGGTCTCCACCGTCCGCGGGCTGAGCACCAGGTGCTCCGCGATCCGGCGCGAGCTGAGCCCCTGCGCGGCGAGTTCGGCCACCTCGCGCTCCCGCGCGCTCAGCCCGGTCAGACCCGTCGACCCGCTCAGCCCTGTCAGACCCGTCGACCCGCTCAGGCCGGTCAGGCCGGTCGATCCGCTCAGGCCGGTCGGCCCGGTCGCCTTGCTCAGCCCGGTCGACCTGCTCAGCCCGGTCGAACCGCGAGTGGCCGCCGTCGATCCGCCGGTGGCGGCCGTCGGCGCGGCTGGCTGTTCCAGCAGCGCCGACCTGACCCGCGCGCCGTCCTCGCACAGCCGCAGCGCCCCGCACCGCCGGGCCGACTCCACGGCCTCGTCGAGCCGGCCGAGCGCGGCCCGCCGGCCGAGCGCCGCCGCCATCGCCGGGGCCGCGCCGATCACCGTCCAGGCGGACAGCAGCGGCACGCGCAGCGCGTCGAAGGCCTCGGCGGCCCCCAGCGCCAGCCGCGCCGCCGCCCGGTGGTCGCCCTCGGCCAGCGCCAGCGCCGCGCCCGCCCGGTCGGCGTGCGCCTGCTGGAAGGTCGGCCGCCCGAGCCGCCGGGCCGCCTCGTCGGCCGCCGCCGCGCTGCGCCGCGCCGTCCCGAGGTCCCCGCACAGCGCGGCGGCCGTCGTCATCACCGCGAACAACGAGGGCCTGGACGGTGGTTGCAGCCGTTCGAGGTCGGGACCGCCGCCGTCGGCGAGGGTACGCAGACTGCCGGCCGGATCGCCGCCGGCCAGCCGGGCCACCGCGAGCAGACCGAGCGCCGAGCCGGCCCACCACCCGGCCCCCGGGACGGTGGTCCGCAGGCCCTGCTCGGCCAGCGCCACGGCCTCTGCCGTACGCCGCCGGGGCGAGGCCCAGAGCAGTGCGGAGGCGCGCATCGCCATCGCCAGCCCGGCGGCGTCGGGGGCGCCGATCTCGTCCGCCAGCCGCTCGGCGCGCCGGGCCCGGCGCTGCGCCAGGTCGAGCCGGCCCGCCCACTGGTCGAGCATCGAGAGGCCGAGCAGCTGGTCGACGGCGAGGTGCTTGTGCGCGCCGTCGCCGGACACCGACAGGCCCCGGTCCAGGTGGCGGTAGGCGTCGGTGAACCGTTCCAGGTACAGCTCGGCGCAGCCCAGCAGCGCCAGCAGCTCCGGGGCCCGGCCGGCGAAGCCGTCCGGTCGGGAGTCGACGAGGTGGGCCAGGGCGGCCACCGCCGGATCGGCGCGGGCGAAGTCACCCGCGTAGCTGTCGCAGAAGCCGGCCAGCACCTGCAGCGCGGTCCGGCCGGGCTGCCCGGCCACCCCGGCCGCCTCGTGGGCCAGGTCGCGGACCTCGGCGGCGGTGCCGCGCAGCGCGTGCAGCAGCCCGTAGTCGAAGACCAGCTCGGCGGTCTCGGCCGGCAGCGGGGCCGTCAGCGGCCGGGGCAGCGAGTCCAGTACGGTGCGCGCCATGGCGTCGGCCTCGGCGTACCGCCCGAGCAGCCGCTCCGCGCCGACACAGGCCGCGAGGACTGCCGAGCGCGGGCCCTCGCCCAGGGTGAGCGAGCCGTGCAGGACCCGGTGGGCGAGCTCGCGCGCCTCGGCGGGCCGGCCGGCGGCGGTCAGCGCCCGGCAGCAGTCCACCGCGAGGCGGACCCGGGCATCGGTGTCCCGGCTGTCCCGCGGCGGGTGCGCCAGGACGATGCGCAGCCAGCGCGCCGCGGTGGCGGGCGCGGTCGCGAAGACCTCGGCCGCGCCCTCGGCCAGCAGCCGCAGCGCCTCGGCCGGGTCCGTGCCGCGGACCGTGTGCTCGGCGTGCCCGGCCCGGGCGGCGGCCGGGGCGTCCCGGGTCTCCAGCAGGGCCAGGGCGCGCCGGTGGAGCGCCGTCCGGAGACCGGGGTCGATCCGCCGGTGGAGCAGCGTCCCGAGCACGGGGTGACGGAAGGCCAGTTCGCCGCCGGGCCCGGCGGCGCGCACCAGGTCGGCCCGGGTCAGCTCGGCCAGCGCCTCGGCGGCGGGGGCGGCGGCGAGGCCGCGGACCTGTGCGAGGTCACCGGGCCAGAACGGTTCACCGAGCACGGCCGCGGCGTCCAGCAGCTCGGCGGCGGCCGGGGAGAGCAGGTCGAGTTCGGCGAGCAGCGGTGCGGCGGCCCGGGGCGGGCGGCCACCGGCGGGCGACGGGCCGGGCTCGGGCCCGTACTCCAGCAGGATCCGCGTGATCCGGGGATTGCCGCCCGAGGCCGCCCGCAGCCGTTCCGCCTCCCACCGGGCCGGGGCGGCGCCGGGGCCGGTGAGCCCGGCCGGCGGGGCCTTCGGCGCTGCGGCCGGCTCGGCGGCCGGGTCGGGCGGCCCGGCGGGCCCGGTGCGCTCGGCGTGCGCGCGCAGCAGCGCGGCGACGGCGGCGGTGTCCAGCGGCCGGGGCTCGATCCGGGTGGCGGTGCCGGCCTGTTCGGCCTCGTCGAGCGCGCTGAGCAGCGCGGGCGGGGTCTGCCGGGGCCGGTGGGCGAGCGCCAGCAGCAGACCGGGCGGCGGCTGGTCGAGGAGCTGCCCGAGCAGCCGGGCGGACGACGGGTCGGCGTGGTGGAGGTCGTCGAGCAGCAGGACCGCGCCGTCCCCGCCGAGTGCGCCCAGCGCGCGGGCGAGTTCCCGGTCGGCGGCGGAGTCCCAGCGGGGGACGCGTGCCGGGCCGGACGGCGCGGGCGGACCGGGCGGTTCGGGCGCCGAGCACCAGGCGTCGCGGAACACCTGGTACGGCTTGGCCTCGCCCGGAACGGCCCTGGCACGCAGCAGCGCCGCGCCGCGGTCCGCCGCCAGCCGGGCCAGGGCGTTCAACAGTTGGGTCTTGCCGGTGCCGGGGTCGCCCACCAGCTCCAGGACACCACCGCGACCTGCGAGGACGCCGTCGAGGAGGCGGTCCATCGCCGCCATCGGATCCGGCTCCGCCGGTAACGCCGGCCGCTGGGACACACCGCTCCTCCCCGGCCGCGTCGGCGGGCGGCCCCGGGGCGATGCTAGCGATCTTCACGAAGGGTCCACAAGAGCGGGCGGGGCCGGCCCCGTCGTGCACGCCCGGCCGTCCGGACGCACCCTTCGGACGCACCCTTCGGCGAATGGAGACCGCACCCGGTCGTCCTGCCCAGGGGTCAGCTGCTCGTCCCGTTCGGGTGGTCGGAGGTGAGCCGGTCGTCCAGGATCCGGTCGTCCCGGACCTCCCAGGTGCCGCCGTCCGCGGTGGCGCCGCGCAGGCCGTCCAGGGTGCCGGGGCCCGCCAGGGCGGGCAGGCGGGGATCGCCGAGGGCGGCGAACGCGACGGCGCGGGCCGGGTCGAAGTCGGTGGACCGCCGCAGGCGGCGGGCGAGCCGGGCGAAGCCGGGGACGGCGGCCGCGATCACCCAGGCGTCGGGGGTCTGGGCGGTCAGACGGCGCGCGGGGCGCAGCCAGGAGGCGGCGTCCTCCGGCCAGTCCACCCGGGCGAGGACCGTGCCGCCGCGCGCCTGCCAGGCCTCGGCGAAAGCGTGCGCGGCGGCGCGGGAGGGGTCGTCCCGGCCGTGACCGATCGCGACGGTTTCGACGCCGGCCCGGTCGGCGGTCAACAGGCCCACGAGAGAGGCGAGTTCGGCGTCGGTGTGGGCGGTCACGAGGCCTCGTGGAAGACGAGGCCGAGGGTGTGCCTGCGGCCGGAGCGGACGGTGCTCACACCGTGCCGCATCGGTGCGGCCGACCAGCCCCGCCTGCTCGCCACGGGCCGCTCCCGGGCGGTGAAGACCAGGCCGTGGCCCTGCGGGAGGAGGGTGGACGAGCCGCGGGACTGGGCGCGGGCGCGCTGCTCGGTCATCAGGAACTCGCCGCCGGTGTAGTCGGTGCCGGGAGCGTCGAGGCCGATGACGACCTGCAGCGGGAAGAGCATGTCGCCGAACACGTCGCGGTGCAGGGCGTTCCAGTCGCCGGGGCCGTAGCGCAGCAGAATCTGCGCGGACCTGGCCTGACCGGCGGAGTGGCACAGCTCCAGCCACTCGTCGAGGCGGTCGGGCCACGGTGCGGGGGCGCCGAGCCTGGCGGCCCAGGCGCGGGCGACGGGCAGCAGGCGGGGGTAGAAGGATTCCCGCAAGTCCCTTACCGGAGCGGGAAGTTCGTGGGTGAAGTAGCGGTACTGGCCGGAGCCGAAGCGGTGCCGGGCCATGTCGACCGTCGTGCGGAAGTGCTCGGGTTCGTCGTAGCGGTCGGAGATCGTCCGGCACTCGGCGGGGGTGAGGAGCGGGCCGGTGAGGGCGTGCCCGTACTCGTCGAGTTCCCCGACGAGGGCCGCCCAGTCGGTCCCGTCGAGCCGGTCGGCCACCGCCCTGTCCGTCGTCGTGTGTGCCGCCATCGGCCGGTGTCCCTTCGAGGTGGTCCTGCGGGCTTCCCCCGCACGGACCACCCTCGTCGTTCCGGCTTCCCGAGTCCGGCGGATTTCGGACGCCGCTCTGCGGGTGGGCGAGGGGGAGGCCCACGGGTACCCGTGCCCCTCGCGTACCCGACCTCCGCCACCGGCGTTCGGCAGGACCCCGGTCGCAGGGGACGTCCGGCGCCGGCGCGTCAGGGGATCGAGGCCTCGATGTGGGCGAGCTGGGCGGCGAGGATCTCCTCGAAGGCGGCGCTGCGGTCCGCTCCGAGGGGGCGGACGTCGCGGGCGAAGTGGGCCAGGGTGGGGAACCGTTCCGGGTCGGCGCCGAGCACCGCGACGCGGAACTGCTCCATGCCCTGTTCGTACTCGGTGGGCGAGATGGTGCTGATGCCGGCCTCGGAGGCGATCAGTGCGGCGAGGAGGATCACGACGCGGTGGTACCGCACCGGCACCTCCTCGTCGGGCAGCCCGGACGCGCGCAGGGCCTGCAGCAGCTCCTCCATCACCAGCCGGGATCCGGTGCCGCCGGAGGCGTAGCGCCCCCACACCGTGGCGAGTTGGGGTTGCTCGCCGAAGGCCTCGCGCAGGCGCAGGGCCAGCGCGGTGATGCGCTGCTTCCAGTCGCCCTCGGGGCGGTAGCCGTCCATGGCGGCCAGCAGGACGCGGTCGGCCACCGCGCGCAGCAGTTCGGTCTTGTTGCGGAAGTGCCGGTAAAGGCTGGAGGAGTCGGTCCCGAGTGCTGCGGCGAGTTTGCGCACGCTGAACGACTCGGCATCGGTCGTGCGGAGCAGTTCCGCCGCCGTGTCCAGGATCTCCTCGGTCGACCATCGCCTTCGGCCGGTCATCCCGCCCCTCTCGTCCTTCTCGTCTTGTCTTGTCTTGCTCGTCTTGCTCGTCCGGCGCTCAGCCTAACTCATGCACTCGGCTTTGCACTTGGCAATGCACTTGATGATGCACGCGGTGCGTGCATACTGAGGACAACGCACCGTCAGGCCACGACGAACACCCGGCATGCGGCCGGGAGGGGGAGAAGGACACATGGGCGAGACCACGACCACGACCACGTCCGCGACACGACCGCCGGAGCCGGACCTCTCGGCGATCACGGCCGAGGAACTGCGCGCCTACCGCGACGCGGAGAACCGCTGGCGGGCGTCCGGCACGGCCCGGGCCGTGCTCGGGGAACCGGATCCCGGCGCCGCGATCACCTGGCAGCACCTGGCGCTTCCCGGCCGCGACCTCCCCGTCCGGGTGTACCGGCCGGTGGCGGCGGGAGACGGCGCCGACGACGCCCGGACCGACCTGCCACTCGTGGTCCACGTCCACGGAGGCGGCTTCGTGGGCACCGCGGCGCAGTGCGACTGGACCAACAGCCACCTCGCCGCCCACCTGCCCGCCCTCGTCGTCTCGGTCGAACACCGCCTCCTCGCCCCCGACAGCCCGCTCGCGAACGCCGCCGACGACGGCTGGGACGTGCTCCGGCACGTGGTGCGCCACGCGGCGCAGTGGGGCGTCGACCCTGCCCGCGTGGCGGTTTTCGGCGAGAGCTGCGGCGCGCTCATCAGCGCGCTGACGGCCATCCGGGCCAGGCGGGCGGGCCCGGAGCTCAGGGCACAGGTGCTGGTCAACCCCGTGGTCGACGTGACCGGGACGATGTTCGACCACCCCTCGATCGCCGAGTTCGGGCATAGCCCGACCCGGGCTCTGCCGCAACTGCGGTTCGTCCAGCGGCTCGCGGTCCCGCCGGGAGCCGACGCCGCGGCCGTCTCGCCGCGGTACGCGGACGATCTGAGCGGGCTCGCCCCAGCGCTCGTGGTGGTGCCCACCCGGGACGCGGTCGCCGACCACGGCCGCCGCTACACCGAGCAGTTGCGCGAGGCGGGGACCCCGGTGCGGCTCTCCGAATACCCGGGAGCGAAGCACGCGTTCCTCACCCTGCCCGGCGTGGAACCACAGGCAGAGGCCGCCCGGGCGGAGATCCTCGCGTTCCTCCGTGCGGCCCTGGCGACGTGACGGCGGAACGGCCCGAACGGCGACGACCGATGACACACGGCCGATGACACACGACAGACGACACGACGACATGACGACAGACGACGGGGGCATCGACATGAACACCGCACCACCCACCGAGCCACTGAACGCGACAGCCCTGCAAGGTGAGTTCGAATCGCTGGGCGTGCGGCCGGGATCCGTCCTGATGGTCCACTCGTCGCTGTCCGCCTTCGGGCGGGTGGACGGCGGCGCCGACGCGGTGGTGCAGGCCCTGCGCGCCGCAGTGGGCCGGAACGGCACGATCGTCGTGCCCGCCTACACCCGACAGGTCGCCGATCCGCACCCCGACCGCTACGCCTTCGACGACCCGCGAACGGCCGCGGCGCGCGCAGCCGTCCCGACCTTCCACGACGCGCTGCCGACGGCGATGGGTGCGATCCCCAGCGCCGTGCTGGCGCACCCGGACCGGGTCCGAAGCCGGCACCCCCAGGCATCCCTGGCGGCCCTCGGCGCGGACGCACGCACCATCTGTGCCGAGCAGCCGCTCGGCTACGCCCTCGGGAACGGTTCGCCCTTCGCGAGGATCCACCAGCTGGGCGGGTCCATCCTGCTGCTCGGCGTCGGGCACAACCGCAACTCGTTCCTGCACCACGCGGAATCGCTGGTGCCCACCCACCGGAAGAAGCTGCGCCGCTTCCCGTACCTGGTCGACGGCGAGCGGGTGTGGCTTGAGACGCCGGACGTCGGCGACGACAACGACACCTACTTCCCGCTCATCGGCGAGGAGTTCGCCGCCCTGGGGCTTTCCCGCAGCCGGGTGATCGGATCGGCCGTGTGTCAGCTGGTGCCCGCCGTCGGGTTCGTCGACTACGCCCGGAGGCGGCTGTCCCAACTGCTGCCCCGCACCGGATGAGTGAGAGCCGACCGCCGCCCTTCCTCACCCGCGCCGTGGTCACCGTCCTCCGTCGTCCTCCAGGGCCCGCAGCCGGGCGGCCGCCGCCTGCCCGGCCTCACGGGCCCGGGACGCCCGGGCGCGGGCGGCGTCGGCGGTGTCCTCGGCGGCCCGGACCCGGTCGTCGGCCCGGGCGAGGGCCGTCCGCGCGCTGCCGTCGCGCTCCCGGGCCTGCGCGAGGGCTGCCGCGGCACGATCGGCCTCCTCCTGGGCCCGCTGCCGGGCCGACGTCGCGCGGCGCAGTTCGCGGGCGGCGTCGGCGGCCCGGTCGGCGGCCTCCCGCTCGGCCCGCTCCGAGGCGGCCACCGCGGCTCGGGCCTGCTCGCGCTCGCGTTCCCGTTCCCGTTCGCGTACCCGTTCGTTGGCGCGTTCCTGTTCGTTCTCGCGCTCGTGTTCGCGTTCGGCGCGTGCCCGCGTTCGGGTCCGGGCCGCCGAGCCCTTCCCGTCGGCGGGTGCCGCCTCGGCGGTCCGGGTGGCGGCCGCGTCCGGGCGGCCGGTCTCCGTCCCGGCGGGAGCGGCGCCCGGCCACAGGGGCGGCTCCAGGGCGGCGGTGAGCCGGCCGCCGGCCAGGGCCCGGGCCGCGTCCGGGTCCGCGAGGGCGGCGGACAGCGTGCGATCGACGTCGGCGGCCGCGTCCGCGCCGAGCGGGTGCCCGGCCGCGGTGGCCTCCTGTTGCGCCTGCTCGGTCAGCTCCCGGACCAGCCGGCGGCGCCGGTCGGTCAGCGTGCGCAGCCGGTCCCCGGCCAGGTGCTGCTGGGCGTCGCGCAGCTCCCGGCCGAGGTCCAGGAGCTGCCCGACGAGGTCCCCGTGCCGGTGGGCGAGCAGGTTGGCGGCCCAGGCGGCGTGGGTGGGGCGGTGCAGGGCGCGGACCCGTTTGGCCAGCTGCGGGTCGGCCTTCTTGACCTCGTCGGCGCGCGCGTTGCGGGCGACGGTGAAGTCGGCCGGCGCGAGGGCGTACAGCGCGTCGGCGATCTCGTCGAAGACTGGCGGGTCGGCCATGCCTTCGGACTCTACGGCCGATGCCGCCTCCGGGCCCGCTGCGCCGGCCGGCTCGGCGGCCTCCTCCTCGGCCCGAGCCGCAGTGGCCACCTGCGGCTCGGGCCTGCTCGCGTTCCCTGGCCCGTCCGGGGTCAGGCGACCGTCAGGACGATCTTGCCGGTGGTGCGGCCCTGCTCGCCGAGCTCGTGCGCCTTCGCGGCCTGCGACAGCGGCAGGACCGTCTCCACCACGGGCCGCAGCGCGCCCCGCTCCACCAGCGCGGCGATCTCGCGCAGGCCCAGGTGGTCCGGCTCGACCAGCACCCACTGGGCCTGCACGCCGTCCGGGGCGGCGGGCACGTCGTCCGGGCCGGGCAGGGTGATCAGCCGGCCGCCGGGCCGGAGCACCTGCAGGGAACGCTGCGCCGTCTCGCCGCCGAGGCCGTCCAGTACCACGTCGACGTCGGAGACGGCGTCCTCGAAGCGCACGGTTCGGTAGTCGACGACCTCGTCCGCGCCCAGCTCCCGCACCAGGTCGTGCTTGCCGGCGCTGGCGGTGCCGATGACGTACGCGCCGCGGGCCTTGGCGATCTGCACCGCGAAGTGGCCGACCCCGCCGGCCGCCGCGTGCACCAGCACCCGCTCGCCGGGGCGCACGTCCGCCGTGTCCACCAGCGCCTGCCAGGCGGTGAGCGCGGCCAGCGGCAGCGCGGCGGCCTCCACGTGGGTCAGGGCGGCCGGCTTGGGGGCGAGGTGACGGGCCGGTGCCACCACGTACTCGGCGTACCCGCCCGCCTGGCGCGGGAACAGCGGCATCCCGAAGACCTCGTCGCCGGGGCGGAACACGCCGACGCCGGGCCCGACGGCCTCGACCGTGCCGGACACGTCCCACCCGACCGCCGGGACGTCGCCCCACTCGATGAGGGCGCCGCCGGCCCGGGTCTTCCAGTCCACCGGGTTCACGCCGGCCGCGTGCACCCGCACCAGGACCTCGTTCAGGCCCGGTTCGGGGCGCTCGACCTCGCGCTCGACCAGGTTCTCGGGCCCGCCCCACTGCTCCACGACCACCGCTCGCATGCTGTCCTGCCTCGTCCTTCGTTCCGTTCGGTGCGCCGCCGTTCCCCGGCGACGCAGTCCACGATCCGGTATCCGGGACGGCGGTGGTGTTGGCCGTCTGGCCACTATGTGACAGGATCTGGCCATGGGTACGGCGCAGCGGACAGGGGCGGCAGAGACGGCTCGGGACACGGACGAACGGGAGCCCGCGCAGGTCCGGAACCCCGGGTGGACGAAGCCCCGGCGGCACCGGATCGCCGTGCTCGCCCTGCCCGGCGTCCCGCCCTTCGAGCTGGGGATCCCCTCCCGGGTGTTCGGCAGCGCCCTCGACGCCGACGGCCGCCCGCTCTACGACGTCGTCGTCTGCACCGCCGACGGCGCCCCCGTGCTCAGCGACGCCGGCTTCACCGTGCAACCGGCCGCCGGGCCCGAGGCGCTGGCCGCGGCGGACACCGTGATCGTCCCGCCCACGCACGCCATGCCCGAGCTGGGCCGCGGCGGCCCGCTGCCGCCCGAGGTCGAAGCGGCCATCGCCGGCATCCGGCCCGGCACCCGGCTGGTGTCCATCTGCTCCGGCTCCTACGTGCTCGCCGCCGCCGGGCTGCTCGACGGCCGGCCGGCCACCACGCACTGGAACCTGGCCCCGGAGTTCCGCCGGGCCTACCCGGCGGTCAAGGTCGACGAGGAGGTGCTCTTCGTCGACGACGGCGACGTGCTCACCTCCGCGGGTGTGGCCGCCGGCGTCGACCTGTGCCTGCACGTGATCCGCCGCGACCACGGCGCCGCGGTCGCCAACCGGACCGCCCGGATGTGCGTCGTGCCGCCCTGGCGGGACGGCGGACAGGCCCAGTACATCGACCGTCCGGTCCCCGAACCCACCGTCGCCAGCACCACCGCCACCCGCGCCTGGGCCCTGGAACACCTCGGCGAGCCGCTGCCCCTCACCCGCCTCGCCGAGCACGCCCGGATGAGCCTGCGATCCTTCACCCGGCGCTTCCGCGACGAAGCCGGCATGACCCCGGTGCAGTGGCTGACCGCCCAACGCCTGGAAATGGCCAAGCAGTTGCTGGAGACCACCGACCTCTCGATCGACCTGGTCGCCCACCGGGCCGGCTTCGGCTCCGCCAACTCCCTGCGCGCGCACATGCGGACGGCCTTCGGAGTCTCCCCGGCCGCCTACCGCCGCACCTTCAGCCCGCACGAGCTGCCGGCCGACGGCTGACACCAGGACGCAGGTGCCACGCCGGGAGCGCCGGTCGCCCGTTGAGCCCGCCTGCGGGCCGTGACAGGCTCGTGCACCATGATCGACGATTTCGCGAAGGCGTACCTGCACAGCGATCTGCGGGAGATCCGCGCGGCGATGCTCTGGAAGCTCGACGGGCTCGGCGAGTACGACGTCCGCCGGCCCCTGACCTCGACGGGCACCAACCTCCTCGGCCTGGTCAAGCACCTGGCGGTGTTGGAGGCCAGGTACTTCGGCGAGGTCTTCGACCGGCCGTTCCCCGAGCCCCTGCCCCGGTGGGACGATGCCGGGGAGCGTGGCGCCGACATGTGGGCGACCGAGCACGAGACGCGCGAGGAGATCACCGACCGGTACCGTCGCGCCTGGGAGCACGCCGACGCGACGATCACCGCCCTCGCCGTCGACGCCTCCGGTCACGTGCCGTGGTGGCCCAGCCCCGACGTGAAGCTGTTCAACGTCCTGGTCCACATGCTCACCGAGACCAGCCGGCACGCGGGACACGCCGACATCCTGCGCGAACAGCTCGACGGCTCGACGGGGACGACGGCCCGGTACGCGACTCCGCCGCACGACGAGGCTTTCCGGGAGGCCCGGCGCGCGGAGATCGAGCGAGCCGCCAGAGCAGCCGGCGCCGAACTCGGCCGGAACCGCCGGCCCTTCACGACGCCGCGGGCTCGACCCCGGTAGGGCAGGGAAGCGTCACCAGTCGGCGGCGATCTGCTCTGCGACCGCGAAGTCGCACCCGCAGTCGGGGCAGGCGGCGTGGCCGAAGACGTAGGTCAACGCGTGCGCGACCTCGGGCTGACCCTCGGCGAGGGCGAGGTCGTGGAGGCGCCGGCCGATGCCGTCGAGGTCCGCGGGCGGCGAGGGGCGCAGGGCCCTCGTCTCGATCGTCGCGATGCCGCCGTCCGCGAGTGCGTGGTCCTCGCTGCTGGAGAAGAAGCCGCGTTCGCCGAAGACGATGAACAGGTCCGTCTCGCAGTCCGGGCAGGAGACCACGTACTCCTCGCTCCCGAGTCCCCAGGCCAGGCCCTCGCTCCAGCCGACGACGCCCTCGAAGCCGAGCGTGGCCTCCAGGAGGTGGATGTAGTCGGCGCGGTCGGAAGCCGTCCGGCGGTACCCGTCCACGGCTGTCAGCAGCGCGGCGATCTGCGGCGCGTACACCGAGCGGACGTCGTCGACTCCGCGGCACTGGTCGGCGCGGGCCACGATCGCGCCCGCCAGGACCAGGGCGTCGACCGCCTGTTCCCGGTCCCCGCCCGCGGCCGTTCCGGCCAGCCAGGGCAGTGCCGCGAAGCTCGCCGTGTAGACGCTGCCCTGGTGGCACAGCGCCGACCACAGGTCGCTCCAGAGCTCCCGGCTCGGCTCGGCGGTGATCCGGTCGAGCAGCGCCGGTATGTCCCCGGCGGCTCCGTAGGCATGGCTGAGTCGCGACCAATCCGTCATGCGTTGATCCAACCAGGTCCGCCGTCGCGGCATCGCGGCCACCCGCGCTCCGGGGGGCGCCCGCGCTCTGGGACCTCGGCCCGGCCCGGGCGGCGGGCGTGATCCGGGCGGCGGGCGTGATCCGGGCTCAGAAACCCGAGGTGTCGAGTTCGAGGTCCAACGGTTGCGGCAGCCGGAGCGGAGTGCCGAAGGGGTGGGGGCCCTCGACCAGGGTGTAGCCGAGTCGGCCCGGCTGGGAGAACAGTGTGCAGGTGCGTTCCTGCCGGTCCACGAGGAGGTACACCGGGGCGCCGAACTGGGAGTAGCGCCGACGCTTGGCGGTGCGGTCGGTCTCACCGTTCGACGGTGACGTCACCTCGACGACGAGCACGGTCTGGTCGGGGAGGAGCGCACCCTCGGTCTTCGCCAACTCGGCCGGTACGACGGCGAGGTCCGGTACGTAGAAGTTCTCCGTGCCCGGCAGGTCGAGGTTCCCGGAGCCGGCGCGGAGGCCGAGCTCGCGCATGCGGGGGCCGATCTGTTCACGGATCAGGTCGACAGCGGTCTCGTGGGCCCAGGACGGCGACACGGGGGTGATGACTCCCTCGACGATCTCGACCCGGTCACCCGCGATGTGCTGGATCGCGTACTTGAGGGCCTGCTCCGGATTCGGCACCGTGCTGTAGTCACCCGGGCCGGCATGCGCTGTGCTCATGTGCTGCTCTCCCTGTCCGGATCGTGTGTGCTGGAGCCCGGCTGTCACGGCCGGGACACGTGGCCGCCCTGCACAGCTCCCGGTCACGCTACCGGGTGCGGTCGTGCCGTGTCCGCTCCGTGCTCGTCCGGCGGTGCGGCCCCGCGGGTAGGGACCGTCGGGTAGAGCCCTTACGGGGAGCACCGCTTCCGCTGCGCCGGCGCCGACGCAGCGGAAGCGGAGGCGGGGTCAGGCCGCCGCGAGGCTGATCTGGTCGTTGAAGACCACCCAGTGCTGCCCCGGGTCATTGGCGTCGCACGGCTTGGTGGAGACCTTCGGGGTGTTCCAGGTGTTGGCGAGGCAGTAGGCCGGGGCGAAGGTCAGGACGATCTGCTGGCCCTGGATGCTCCAGTACTGCCCCTGGTCGCCGGTGCTGCACGGCTTCACCGAGACGTCCTGGGCGTTCCAGGTGTTGGCGAGACAGTAGGCCCGTGCGTTGGTGAGGGAGATCTGCTCGCCCGAGACGGTCCAGTGCTGCCCCTGGTCGCCGGTGCTGCAGGGCTTCGTCGAGACGTTCGGGGTGTTCCAGGCGTTGGCGAGGCAGTAGAGGCCGGGGGTGCGCGTCGCGGGGCGGGCGGTGTCGGCGGCCCCCGCCTGCCCGGCGGGGAGGAAGGAGGCCGTCAGTGCCAGCGTGGCGAGGGCGAGCGTCTTGCGGAGTGCGGTGGCCATGGAGGAGCCTTTCGGTTTCTCGCTGAGGGTCGTGTCACTCGGGCACGACCGTGAGGCGCTGTCCCGGTTGTGTCCCGAGCGCACGGCAAGTGGTAGCACCGATCGTCGGCGAACCAATGGTGGCGAGCGGCGCCATCATTCCAACGGGTCGTCAACGATGCACTGGCGATCACCGGATCGTGGGAAGCCCGTCACCCATGCCCGCCCGGGGTTGACCCGGCCACCGCGCACGTCGACGCGCGTGCGCCTGCGGAGCCCCGGAAACCGGGGCGGCACGCCGGCCTGGGTCAACCCGGCCGCATGGCGCGGGAGTTCACTGCCGGCCGTGAAGTGGCCGGGCGACTGAACCGCATGCGGCGCCCGCACGCCGCTCCGCCCGGCGGGGCCTCCGCCCTGGGCAGCCTGCGGTCGTATGTCGGGCCGGGAGGACATCTTCCGGTTCCCTCGTGCTGCTAGCGCACCTCCGCCCGGAGGGCGAACTCCCTCGGAGCGCGGCGTTGTTGACCGGCAGCTATGTCGGCCGGTTGCTGCCGCGCCGCTGGCTCGCTGCCGGGTCGGCGTCCACCCCCGTCGTGCGGACGCCGACCCGGCCGTCTCCCGGACCCGGGCTCATGGCCGCGAGCCGCTCAGGCCGTGGGCCCGTCGCTGCCGGCCTGCCCGCCGCCGAACACCGCCTTGACGAGCCGGTCCAGCGCCTTCGGGAACTCCTGTGCCGGGTCGGTCGCGGAGTCCCCGGTGGTGAGCCCGGCGGTGAGGGTCCTTCCGCCGTCGGGGGTGCTGATCATCAGCGCCCCGAAGCCGCCCGGGGCGCCGCCGTTGTGGTGGACGATGGTGCCGTGGCCCGGCCCGAGGTCCTGCACGAACAGGCCGAGGCCGTACCCGAGCATCCCGTGCGGCGTGCGCATCTCGTCCAGCAGCGGGGCCGGCAGGAGCCTGCCGCCCAGCAGCGCGGAGAAGAAGGTGTGGAGGTCCCGGGTGGTGGAGATCATGTCGCCGGCGCCGACCAGCAGGGAGAGGTTCTGCCGGGTGACGTCGACGACCTCCCACCGCTCGGCGTCCTGGTAGCGGTAGTAGCCGTGGGCGTGCGGTTCGGGGAGCTCCGGGGAGGTGCCGGGCACCGCGGTGTCCCGCAGTCCGAGCGGCTGGAGGATCCGTCGCTGCATCTCCTCGGCGTACGAGCGGCCGCTGATCCGCTCGACCAGGAGCACGGCCACCGTGTAGTTGGTGTTGGAGTAGCTCTGGTCCGTCCCCGGCTCGAACCGCGCGGGCCGGGAGAGTGCGAACTGCACCAGCTCCTCCGGGCGGTAGCTGTGGAACCGGTTCTCCACCCAGGCCTTGCCCACCGAGGGGAGCCCCGGCACGAACGTCCCGTCGGGGTCGAGCTCGCCCGTGTAGTTGTACAGCCCGCTGGTGTGCTGCAGCAGCATCCGTACGGTGATGCGCCCGTCCAGGCCGAGCCCGGGCAGGTGGTCGACGACCGGGCTCTCCAGCCCGATCGCGCCGTCGGCCACCAGCTGCAGGACCAGGGTCGCGACGAAGGTCTTGGTGGTGCTGCCGATCCAGAACCGCCCGTCCGCCGGAGGCTCCCCGGCCTCGCCCAGCTGGCGCACGCCGGCGGTGCCGACCCATGCGCCCTGCTCGTCGTGCACCCGCATCTGCATCCCGGCGAACCCGGCGTCGACGAAGGCCTGAACGGCCTCCTGCAGGTCCGGGCGGTCCTGCCCGGTGGCGGGCTCGGGCAGGGCGGGCTCCGGCTGGTGGGTGGGGGTGACGGACATGGTGGTGCCTCCTTCGGATCCGCCGGCGGCGGACGTCGGCGTGGGAACCCGGCCGGCTCTCGCCAGTGTTCGGGCTTCGCTGAACATGCTCGACGCTACATTGCGTTCATGAATCGGTCAACGCTCAAAAGAGCCTCACTTCGCTTGCCTTAAAAGGGTATTTCTGTCGTCGAAGGCCCGTCTTTGCAATGACCTTGACGCTTAATGCAATGGGCGATCGAGCCCTCCTTTGCAATGAGCTGCGGCTGAATGCATACTGTGGCGCGAGGCTCGCGGGCACCGGCCCCGCGCACGCCGGTAGAGGGGAGACGGGTGCCGATGCCCGGAGGCAGACTCACCAGCGAGGACCGCCGGCAGATCGCCGCAGGGCTGGCCGACGGACTCGGGTACGCGGAGATCGGCCGGCGCCTGGGCCGGCCCGCCTCGACCGTCATGCGGGAGGTCACCCGCAACGGCGGGCCCGACGGCTACGGGGCGACCCGGGCGCACGAGGCCACCCGCCACCGCGCCCGCCGGCACAAGCAGGCCGAACCCGCGGCGGCGCCGGTCCCCGACGGCGGCGGGGGGCGCGACCCCCACACGGTCCAGGACCTCACGGAGTCCTGGGCCGCCGTCCTGGTCCGGCAGGGGGTGCCCCGGGTGGCGGCCGGGGTGATGGCCTGCCTGTACGTCACCGACTCCGGCGCCCTCACCGCCGCCGACCTGGTCCAGCGGCTCCGCGTCAGCCCGGCGTCGATCTCCAACGCCGTCACGTTCCTGGAGCAGCAGGGGCTGCTCCGGCGGGAGCGGACTCCCGGCGTGCGCCGCGAACGCTACGTCATCGACGACGGCATCTGGGTCCGGACCCTGCTGGTCACCATGCAGACGAACGACGCCCTGGCGGCCGAGGCGAAGCGCGCGGCCGGGATCCTCGGGGCTGCGACCCCGGCGGGCGCCCGGTTCGAGTCCTCCGCCGGACTCCTGCTGATGGTGAACGAGTCCCTCCGCCAGGGCATGGAGCAGTGGCGCCGGAGCCTGGCCGAACGCTCCGACGGGAGGTGAGCGCACGCCGCCGCCCCGGAGCACCCGCAGCGCCCGCAGGGCCCGCAGCGCCCGGTGGTCATCCGACGGGCGTGCGCTGCTGCTGCCAGCGGGCCCGGTGGAAGATCGGCTCGACGGCGACGACGCAGAACGCGTGCATCGGCCGGTTCGTGCCCTCGGGGTCGAAGAAGCCGACGATGTCGCCGAGGAAGCACTCGCCGTGCTGATGCACGTGCGGCTCCGCGGCGACGCGGTCGCCGACGTCGGTGAGCCAGTCCCCGATCCAGAACAGGAGCTCGGCCCGGGCGGTGATGACGATCGTCGCGGCGTGCTCGGCGAAACGGGCGGGGTGGCGGTCGGCGCGGCGACGGACGTCGTCGGGGCGGTCGGCGGAGCGCGCCGCCGGGGCCGTCACCCTCAGGGGCGTCGAGGCGCGGCGCATCCGGCGCCGCAGGTCCGGCCAGTGCGAGGGCCGCAGCCCGGTGTCCTCGCGGGCCAGGAGCAGCGGCAGCGGACGGGCGTTGCCGACGAAGGTCGTCGGCTGGTCGCCCGACGGGAGCGGGATGTGGACCGCACTGTGCGGGCTCGTCGCGGCGACGCGGAACAGGGCGCCGAGCCGCAGGAGGTCGGCGCGGCTCGCGGTCAGAAAGGCGACCTGGCCGTCGGGCGGGTGGACGAAGGTGTTGCGGAGCATCCGGCCGGTGCTCAGGATCCGGCTGAGCCCGGAACCCGGATCACCGACAGGATGGCTCGTCAGTGGCAACCGCATCCGGCCGTCGTCAACCCCCATGCGCCCAGTACAGCACCAGCACCGGGTGGTCCGACACTCCTTATTGCGGCCGGTTGTTGCGGTTGTTGCGGCCCGCACCCGGGGTACGGGCACGGGCCGCAAGGCGGCGGGCTGGGCCTGCGGGGCCGGCGCGGCGGACGCCCGGCGGCCTGGCGGACCTCCGGGAGTTCCGCGCGTCCGGACGGCGTCACTCGTAGACGCGGGCCGCGCCGAGCTGCCAGGCGACCGAAGCCCACGTCACCGGCTCGACCGGCGGAACGCCCGGGAACCTCGGCGGCCTGCCGAGCGAGGCGTCCAGCCAGCTGTCCCAGGACTCCAGGAACCCGGCCAGCGAGGCGCTCGCCCAGCCGCCGCCGTCACCGGCCCACTCGCCGCGGGCCCGCCTGTCCGCCCGCCAGGCACGGTCCCGGGCGTAGTCGGCGGCCAGGGCGCGCAGCCGGGTGCGCAGGTCCCCCGAGGTCGCGACCGGCGGTTCATCGGCCAGGGCGGCAGGGGCGGCGAGCCCGGCCGACGGCGCGGCGAGCGCGTCGAGCAGGTGGCGGGCCAGGCCGGGCCAGCCGGGATCCGGGGCGTGGTCGGGAAGCGCGGCCGCCCAGCGGAGCAGCACGTCGTCCACCTCCGGGACGTCCGTGCCGGAGTCCTCGTACTGCCTGATGAGGCGCTGCAGCAGGACGCGGAAGTCCGCTCCGCTCTCGGTCGGGTCCGGCTGATTCGTTTCGTCCGTCGGCATGGTGATCACCGTGTGAGAGTAGGGCCGGAACGAGATCGGCACGCACTCCGGACGCCCTGCCGACCGAGATCGTCGAGCACGGGACCCGCGGCTCGACCCATTCCGGAACGATCAGTCGGGCCCACCCCACCCGACACCGCCCCCACCGGGGACCGCTGGCCCCCCCCGGGACCCATCGGGACCCTGAACGGGGGGCGGTGCGCCCGTCCGTCAGACGGGCTGGGTGGCGAAGACGAAGAGGCCCCCGGGGCCGCGGACAGCGGCGTACCCGTTCGTCGTGAACTGCGGCATCTCCCCGATCCCCGAGGCCAGCAGTTTCTTGTCGCGGACGTCGAGCGCGGCTCCGGCGCCGTTCACGTACGCGTAGAGGACACCGTTGCCCGGGAGGGCGCGCGGCGTGATGTTCACCTCGTCCGCGGCCTGGCGCCACAGCTCCTTGCCGGTCTCCGTGTTCCAGGCCACTGCGCCCTTGCCGTACTGCACCACGGCGGTGTTGCCGTCCGGGGAGACGGCGAGGCCGTCGTCATCGACGGTGCCGTTGGTGTCGATGCCCGGCCCCTCGGCGAGCCGGCGGCCGCTCTTGACGTCGATCAGCGTCATGACCGCTTCGGATTCGCCGTACGAGGACCATTCGAGCAGGGCCTTGTCGCCCTGGTACGGCATCAGCCGCGCGCTGGTCGCCTTGGCCGGGGTGATCAGCTTGGCGAGGGCGGCCGGCGGAGCATGCCGGCGCGCCCCGCGGCGCGACGGCCGTTCGCAGGGGAGGGGCAGGGCGGGAGCACCGGGGGTTCCGGTCACCGGTCGTCGAGGAATCCGTCGAGGAATCCGTCGACGAGGCCACGGGAGTCGTCGTCCGCCCCATCGGCGCCGGGAGCGGCGCTGCCCGGCGCTGCCGGGAACGCGGACGGGGTCCGGTACCTGGGTAGGTACCGGACCCCGTCCGACTATGGAGCGCCAGGCCCGGGTTGCACGGACTCTTCCTACTGAAAGTAGGACGTGCTCTGGTAGCACCGCTGACGCCTGACGAGGAATCATTCTCCCTCGCGACAAGAAGAATATTAGCAGCTCAGCGCCCGTGCGCCGAACCGTCGGGGGAGGCTCGTGCGGCGTCCCTGTCCCGGACTACCCGGTCGACGCGCACAGGGCGGCCGCGTAGGCGGGGATCAGCGGGGAGCGGTCGGCCCGGCGCCAGGCGAGGACCAGACGGCTCGGCGGGAGGTCGTCGACCGGGCGGAAGGCGATGCCCTCGACCTGGTGGCGGGCGGCCGCCTGGCCGGGGACGAGGGCGACGGCGCGCTGCCACAGGACGGCGTGCAGGCACTCGTCCAGGGACCGGACCGCCGGTCCGTCGGCGCTGTCGGGGGTCGGCTGCCAGAAGGCCCGCCAGGTGGGGTCGGCGGTTTCCGGCAGGCGGACGGAGCTGCGGTGGGCGAGGTCCCCGGCGCTCAGGCTGCGCCGACGGGCCAGCGGGTCGTCGGCGGGGACGGCGGCGTAGCAGCGGTCCTCGCGCACCGTCCGCGTCGCCAACCCGGTCTCGTCGAACGGGCCGTAGGTGATCGCCACGTCGACCTGGTCGGCCGTGAGTCCGATCAGCGGGTCGCCCAGGTCGCCCTGGTGCAGCCGGACGGTCGTGTCGGGGCAGCTCTGTGCGAAGGCCCGGGCGGCGGGGAAGGACAGCGCCTGCTCGCCCGGTCCGAGCACCCCGACCCGCAGTACCCGCTCGCCCGCGGCCCGTCGTACCCGCTCGCGGGCCCGTTCGGCGCCGGCCAGTAGGGCGCGGGCCTCCACCAGCAGGACCCGGCCCGGCGCGGTCAGTTCCATGCCCCGCGGGGTCCGGACGAACAGCGCGCAGCCGAGGTCCGCTTCGAGTTCGCGGATGCGCTGGCTCAGGGGCGGCTGCGACATCCGTAGCCGCTTCGCGGCCCGTCCGACGTTCGCCTCCTCCGCCACCGCGACGAAGTAGCCGAGTCTGCGCAGGTCCATGGGGGTCACGATAGCGATCGGAAGCGATAGCCGAAGCATGCCCACCCGGTCCGAAACGGTCTTGGACGCGCCGTGCGCCGCGCGGCTTGGATCGGGCCATGACCTACCAACAGCCCTCGGACCTGCGCACCGTGCCGACCGTCCGCGCCCTGGCCCGGGACGAGTTCGACGCCTTCATCCACTTCCACGAATCGGTCTTCCGGGAGGGCGGGACGATTCCGCTCAAGCTGCGCGAACTGGTCGCGCTGGCCGTCGCGATGACGACGCGGTGCTCGTACTGCATCGACACCCACACCCGGGGCGCGACGGACGCGGGGGCCACGCGCGAGGAGATCGCCGAGATCGGGTTCGTCGCCGCGGCCGTCTGCGCCGGCGGCGCGATGGCCCACGCCCTGCTCGCCCTGCGCCTCGACCGTGAGCACCACCATCCCGGGAAGGACGCCTCCGAGTAACCGGTCCGCGATGAGTGATTAGCGATCCGCCGCCCGTCGTCCCCGGCCGCGGTGTGGGTGAGTCCGCCCGCACCGCGGCCGGTCGGCTTCACGGAGCCCGCCCGGTCGCCCGACGGCGTGCCGGATCGTCTCCATTCCTGTCCCGTCGACCCCTCGGCGACCGCTCGGCGACCCCTCGGTGTCCCGTTCCAGCGTTCCAGGCTCGGCCCATCCCCGCTGGTCAGAGGCTCATTCGCCGTTCCACCCTCCCGATCGTGCCGCCAGGTGTGGTGGCTGGGACGAAGTGCCCCGCAGGCTTCGGTCATCAAGCCTCGGTCATCCGATCGACGCACCGGCCCACCCGTTGGGCGAACGCCGAAAGGGGCACCACCACATGTCCGTCCGCACCTCCCGCACCCGGCTGATCACCGCTGCCGCCGGCGTCGCCATCGCCGCCCTCTCGATGACCGCGTGCAACGGCGACGGGGACGTCAAGTCGGCGGGACCCGCCCCGACGGTCACGGTCACCCCGTTCACCACGCCGCCCACCGCACCCGCGACCCCCTCGACCTCCGCGGCGCCCGGCGCCCCGTCCGCCGCCGCCCCCACCGGCAAGGCCCCGGCCGCCACCGCCTCCAAGCCCGCCGCCAACGCCCCCGTCTCCTCCGCACCGAAGGCCCCCGCGGTTCCCGCCGCCGCCAACCCGAGCACCTGCGAGGGTTCCAACACCAAGACCACCGCCGCCCCGCTCAACCGCCCCGTGAACCACATGCTGCTCACGGTCACCAACACGGGCTCCGGCATCTGCTACCTCTACGGCTACCCGGCCGTCCGCTTCGGCGAGGCCCAGTCCGTGCCCCCCGTCATCGACGACTCTAAGCCGCAGGCCGTCGTCACGCTCAAGCCCGGCGAGTCCGGCTACGCCTCCGTCAACCTTTCCTCCACGGACGGCACCGACGGCGCCAACGGCCGCACCGTGACCTCCCTGGAGGTCTACTTCCACGGCCCCTCCGGTAACGAGAGCGTCGGCGCCGGAGCCCACCCGCCGCTGCCGGCCAAGGGCGCGTACGTCGACGACTCCCTCAAGGTCACCTACTGGCAGCAGTCGATGGACGACGCCGTCTCCTGGTGACACCCGCACCACCCGACCCGAAGAGCGACCGGTCGCCCGAAGACCGGTCGCCCGAAGACCGGCAGCCCGAAGGCCGGTAGCCCGAAGACCAGTAGCCAGGCCCGGAAGACAGGAAGGCAGACCACCATGCCCGACACCGCCCGCAGGATCGCCCGTCGCCTGGCCGTCTATGCCGGCACGGCCCTCCGGATCCTCGTCCTCGGCCGTCCCGAGGACCCGGACCTCGCACGGAAGGCCGGCCTCACCCTGCGCTGACGTCCGACGTCCGACGTCCTGCCCCCTGGCCTCCAGAGCCACCCGGCGGCCGACGCGGGCGGTGCACCACCGGATCCGTCGCGCGCTCGACAACTCCCACCGGCACAACGGGCTCTGTCAACCGCGCCGTACCCGATCGAACGTCACGGTCCGGTCCCGGTCATGTCCTGGCGATTGTGACGCCACGGATGCCACCAAATTCCTTCTGCCGTACGTCCTTTGAACTGTCCGAGCGCATCGGCGCCGATCGGCGCCGGTCAGCGCCCCTCACGTACCCACCGTCATCGAGGAGTCACCATGTTCGTCCGCAACCGTCGTCCGCTGCTCGCCACCGCCGTCCTCGTCGTCGGGGCAGGGCTGGCGTTGACCGCGTGCGGGCCCGACAACGCCGACACGGCAGGCGGCTCTCCGGCCCCCGCGCCCACCTCGGTGGCAGCCGCGCCGTCGACGCCGGCCGGCCCGGCCACCGGTGCTCCCACCGCGAGCGCGCCCACCGCCGGTGCCTTGCCCACCGCCACCCGCCCGGCCGCCAAGACACCGCCCGCCGCGAGCCCGTCGGGCGCGGCCAAGCCCGGCGGCACCCAGCCCGGCAGCGGGGACGTTGGCACCGACGCCCGGCCGTGCGACATCGAGAACCTCACCGTCCAGGCGGCGCCCCGCGCCGGGTCTCCGAGCCAGTGGGCCATCGAGGTCCACAACAACGGCACGGGCACCTGCAGCCTGAGCTCCACCCCGGGCGTCGACCTGGGCAACTCCACCGCCCGGGACCAGAGCAACAACATCAAGCCGATCCTCGCCAGCGGCACCCTGCGCTTCCCGGTCCCGGCGGGCCGCAGCGCCTACGTGGTGATCGACCTCAACCCGAGCGGCGCCACCACCGGCACCACCCCCGGCATCAACGAGATCAACGTCCTGGTCGACGACGACGACACCAACATGCCCCTCGCCAACACCCGCAACTTCCCGCTCGCCGCGGGCACCCACGTCCTGAACCCGCAGATGGGCATCTACCGCCCCACCCTGGCGGAAGCCGTCACCTCCGTGGCAGCGGCCGGCAAGTAGCCGGCCGCCCTGCGGCCTGCGGTTGCCGCGGCCCGTCCACCGCACGTCCTTCACCGACGGCCTCCGGTGGGACACCGCGAGCACACCGGTGGATCACGGAGGGCCCGGTGCCGGGCAGGGATGCCGATCGGCTCCGGCCTCGGATCAGACTCTCCAGGCTTCGGATCAGACTCCCGGGCCCGGATGTCGGAGCGATTGCCACGTATCCGGCGATACCGCCTCCGAGCTGGGAATTCACGCTGGCCGACGGCACCACGGATCCCCTAGAGTCGGCCCGCCCGCCCCCGTCGGGGTGGTGGCATACCGGTGTGCGGGGTCGAGCACACGGCGATTCCAGGAGTTGACGATCTGATGGTGTGTGTGGCGTGCGGGGCGCGCCCCGTTGGCACGGACAGCGGCCGCTGCTTCGGCTGCGCGGAGGCGGTCCCCGGATGGGCCGCGGCGCTGAGTCCGGCGAACGGCCTCGCCGTGGCGCTGTACGCCCTGCTGGCGTTGGACGCCGCGCTGGCGGTGCTGGCGGTCGCGGTCGACGTGTGGTCCGACGTCCTCGTGGGCGGGCTGCTGGACGCGCCGGGTGACGCCGACCTCGACGACTTCGATGCCGTGCACTCCACGGCGCAGACGCTGAACGACGTGTACAGCACGTTGGTGCTGGCCACCATCGTGGTGTTCATCGTCTGGTTCTACCGCATCCGCAAGAACGCCGATCTGCTGCTGCCGAACGGGCACCGCCTCGGGCGCGGCTGGGTCATCGGAGCGTGGTTCACCCCCGTCGTCGCGCTCTGGTTCCCCTGGCAGCTGATGGTCGACTGCTGGAGGGCCAGCGCGCCGCTGGACGCCGAAGGAAGGCGGCGCACGCCGTCGGAGAAGGTGATCGCCCTGTGGTGGTCCACCTGGATCGGCTCGATCATCGTCAGCCGGATCGCCGCCACCATGCTGAAGCACGTGGACCCGTCGGTCCCGGGCGACCTCGAAAGCCTGCGCAGCACCATCCGGGTGGAGGCCGCCGGGTCGGCGCTGCGGCTGGTGGCCGCGATCGCGGCGATCATGGTGGTCAACCGCCTGACCGCCATGCAGCTGGCCCGCCGAGCCGACGTCAACCCGCTCGCGGCAAGGGCCGCCCAGGAAGCCCGCGTCCAGGCCATGGTCTCGGCCCCGGCCGCTCCGCCGGTGGCCGACGCCGCACCCGCGTCCGCGGCCGCCGCCGCGCCGGAGGGCCGGCCCTCCACCTGAGGACGGCCCACGCGCCCGGCCGGGCCCTCCCCGGCCCGGCGCCCGCGGGCCCATGACTTCCAGTGACCTCAGGCAGACGCTCGCTCGGTCAGGCCACCATCAGGCGGCCGAGAACCGGGCTATCCGTCCGCGCCCGGTCGCCCGCGTCGGCCCCGGAGTCGACGCCACCACCGGCGGACGGCCGAAGGGCGAGGCCTGGCGCCGGGGAACGAGGAACCCGTCGTCTCCTCGCCCTCGTGGACGATCTCCGTGGTGCCGGATCGGAAGCTCTCGATGGAGATCGCCAGGGCCGGCGACAGGTGCCGGACACCGTCGGTGTCGACGGTGGAGTCAGCGACGAGGACGTCCGCCTGGATCACCGGGCCGTGGACGGTGACGTCGCCCTCGATCCTGTTCACGGCCTGGAAGCCCTCCGGCTGCTCCTCGTCCGCGTGCTGCTCGGGCATGCCTGGTCCTCCCTCCCGCGGGCCGGCTCTTTCCGCAGCAGCCTCGCACAGCGAGAGCCCCCTGGGAAGCCGGAGTGCCGCCGTCGGGCCGACCCCTCTCTGACCGTCAACCAGGCCACATTGATGGTCAGTTGACCTCACGTCGCCCGCGGGTCGTGGTGCGGGACCGGCAGCCGTGCACACCGGGCGGTGCGGGCTGCGGAGTTGGCGGATTCGAGCGCTTGCGGGGAGGCGGCGGCCGTGCGCAGGCTGTGTCATGTCGGCGACGTGCTCGGGCGGCCGTGTCGCACGCCCCCGGGGGAGCGCAGGGAGCGGCCCATGCCCTACCAGCACCTGGACAGTTCCGCCGTCGAGCCGGGACACCGGTTCGAGTGGTGGTGCGAGATGGTCGCCCGGGACGTCGCGCCCACCCGGATCACCACCGAGCACGCCGACGACTTCCCCGCGACCGTCGGCACGCTGGCGCTCGGCCCCGGGCAACACCTCACCACGATGTCCTTCCCGTCCATCCGATCGGAGCGCACCCCCGCTCTCATCCGACGCTCCGACCCGGAGGTGTACGAGCTCGCGCTGATCCGGGGCAGCGCGATGTGGATCGCCCAGGGCGACAACGAGACCAGGATGCGCTCCGGCGACCTCGTGATGTGGAACACCTCCCGCCCGTTCGACGGCCGCGGGTTGCCCGGCGGCGTGTCCCGGGCCGTCATCCTGCACCTTCCGGCAGCCGAACTCCCGCTGCACCACCGCCGCTTGGACCGGCTGCTGGCCAGCTCCGCGTCCGCCCGCGGCGGCGTCGGCGGGGTGCTGGCCGCATTCCTGCGCGGCCTCGTGCGGGAGGCGCCCGCCGTCGCCGAGCACGAGGCCGTCCGGCTCGGCATCGCGGCGCGCGAACTGGCCGTCGCCTTCCTCGCGCACCGGCTGGGCGTGGAGGACCGGCTGCCGCCGGAGCCGCGCCACCGGATGCTGCTCGCCCGCATCGACGCCTTCATCGAGGAGAACCTCGGCGACCCGGACCTCTCGCCCACCGCGATCGCCGCCCGGCACCACATCTCGCTGCGCACCCTGCACGGGCTCTTCCACCGTGAACAGCGCGGCGGTGTCGCGGCGGTGGTCCGCCGGCGCCGCCTGGAACGGTGCCGGGCGGACCTCGCCGACCCGGGTCTCGCGGTGGTGCCGGTGCACGCGATCGCGGCGCGCTGGGGCTTCCGCGCCGCTGCCGCCTTCAGCCGGGCCTTCCGCGACGAGTACGGCACCACCGCGAGCGACTTCCGGGCCTCGGCGGGTGCGGGCGTCGCTACGAGCCGCAGCGGACGTTGACCGCGCTCAGCCGGTCGTTGTGCGCGGAGGCGAGGTTGCCCTGCCACCAGCGCGGGACGGTGCCCATGAATCCGGAGTAGTCGGAGCCGGCGTAGATGTCGGCGGGGCCGCCGCCGCGGTTCCAGACCGAGCTGGCGCGGTCGTCGAACCAGTCCGGGACGTCGTTCAGCCCGCAGTAGGGCACGATCCAGATCCAGCCGCCGGCGTTGGCGTTCTGCCAGAAACAGGTCTGGCCGTCCTTGCAGAGGTCCCAGGCCGAGTCGAGCGCGTCCGGCCCGGTGACCCGGTACAGCCCCGGCTCCCCGGCGACCGCGGTGACGGCGGTCCCGGCGCTCGCGGACGGAGCGGCGGCGAGCACCGAGGCACCGGCCAGGGCGGCGACGGCCGCGGCGGCGAGCCTGGTGCGGACGGACGGCCTGGTGCGGACGGGCGACATGGTGCGGATGGGCGACATGGTGCATCCCTCCCGGGTATGGCGGTGGGCACCGGCGTGGTGCCCACCACCAACCCTGCGGCAGCGCGCGACGGGAGTCGTCGGCCGTCCGCGCAAGGTCCGTTGACGATGCGCGCAGGCCCGTCGGGTGCCGCCGGGCAGGTGGCGTACCGCGCGCCCCTCGGGCCGGGCGCCGGCATCGCGAGCGACGGAGCCGTCGGCTTCCCGGACGGCCGTCGGCCGACCCTCCCGTCGGTGCGGAACGCGCCGCCCCGGTCCCGTGCGACGGGGTCGGCGTGGGGACAAGCGTTACATTGGGGCGGAAAGGGGCACGATCGCCGACGAGGTGTGGCCGATGCACGCGATCACCGACTGGCTGCGCAGCCTGTCCGGCCCGGTCGTGTACGCGGTCATCGGCGGCATGGTCTTCACCGAGGACGCCCTGTTCTTCAGCTTCTTCATCCCCGGCGAGACCGCCGCCGTGTTCGGCGGCTTCCTGGCCCACCAGGGCCGCGCCTCGCTCGGCCTGATGGTCCTGGTCGTCGTCTGCGCGGCCGTCCTCGGCGACTCCGCCGGGTACGAGATCGGCCGGCACCTCGGCCCGTCGATCCTCCACACCCGCCCGCTGCGTCGCCATGCCAAGCGGGTCGGCACGGCACAGGACCTGATCCGCCGGCGCGGGCCGGCCGCCGTCTTCGTCGGCCGCTTCATCGCCTTCTTCCGCCCGCTGGTGCCCTCGCTGGCCGGGATGTCCCGCATGCCGTACCGCCGGTTCCTGCTCTACAACGCCCTCGGCGGGGTCGCGTGGGGCGTCGGCTTCACCCTCCTCGGCTACTTCGCCGGAGCCGCCTACAGCAGGGTGGAGGGTACGGTCGGCCGGTTCGCCGCCATCGCGATCGCCGTGATCATCGCCGTCACCCTGCTGGTCTGGTACCTGCGGCAGCACCGCTCGCGGGGCGGCGAGTCGTCGGACGACAACGGCGGTGACGGCGACGGCGACGACGAGGGCGAGGGCGACGGCGACAGTGATGGCGACAACGGTGGTGACGGCAACGGTGGTGACGGCAACGGTGACGGTGACGGTGATAGTGACGGACGGAATCCCTGAGCCGGCCGCCCCGACGGCGCGGGCGTCCTCGGGCGGCTACTGCCCGCCGTGCGTGGTCATGGCCCGCTGGTAGAGGACGGTGCGGGATCGACGGGTGCGTTGTACGAGGCCGGCCCGGTGGAGGATCTGCAGGTGGTAGGAGACGGTCGCGGGGCTGAGGTGGACGCGCCGGGCGAGTTCTCCGGTCGTGCGGGGTTGGGCGAGTTCGGCCATGAGCCTCGTGCGGGTCGGGCCGATCAGTGCTCCTTCGGGCGCGGTCGGGAGGCAGTCGTTCGGCCCGACCGGGTAGACGATCAGCGGGAGGCGGGGGGACGGCGCGCCCGGGGGCTCGGCACCGCAGAAGGTCGCCCGTCCCGCGAAGACGCTCGGTACGAAGATCGCGGCATCGGCGTCGAGGTTGGACGTGGGCAGTCCGGGGGTCGTCGGGTGGACGGTCAGGGCGCCGCCGTCCCACTCCAGGTTGGGGGCCAGGTGGTTGACGGCTTCGGCGATGCCGTGCCGGGTGATCACGGTGGCGCGGGCGGCGACGTCGCCCTCCAGCCGGGCCCGGATGCCGGGCCAGTGACGCGCGAGGGCGGTGTGCCAGAACCGTTCCAGCTCCACCGCGACGCGCTGTGCCACGTACTCCTCGCCCCGTTCCATGGCATCGAGGAGCAGCCGGGGCGGCCGGTCGGCAGCGGTGCGCCCCCATGAGTGGCCGCCGACGGCCCCCGTGAGTTCGTAGCGGATCCGCTCCCGGCTTGTGGTGGCGACGCGGTGCAGGGCCTCGTCCAGGGGCAGCTGGGAGCCGGGCGGTTCCGGCCGGAGGAAGTCGGGGGCGTAACCGCGTGGGCCCCCGCCCGCGACGACGGCGAGCAATCCCAGCCGCCCCGCGGACAGTGCCTGCCGGGCCGAGGCCTGCCACTCGGGGTCGAGTGAACCGGGCGAGCGGGCGAGGGAGTACAGCAGGTCCTTGGCGACGTCGAGCGGGGTCATGGCGAACCTGACCTTGCCCAGCCCCTGACTGCCGAGGTCGATCCTGATCACGAGCCGCCCCCCGCGTCGAGATTCTCTTCGAAAGAAATCGAATCATTCGACGGCGGATGTGTCACCGGGGTTCCCTGGATCCCGTGCCCGACACCCCGGGCGGTCGGCCCGAGTTCCGCCGGGCTCCACCGGCCGACGAACGGGTGCCCCGCACCGACCTTCCATGACCCACTGACATCTACGAGGGAGTCACATGAAGTTCGTGAAGGCAGGACTGACCACTGCCGCCGTCGTCGCGGCCACGCTGGGCGCCACCACCTCCGCACACGCGACGACGACGCACTGCAACAGCAACGGCAACTTCTCCATCTGTGCCTACGCCACCTGGTACCGGTACGTGGGCGACACCTACGCCACGGTCTCGCTGTCCTCCGGCCACTACACCGACTACCGGTGGACGATCACCCCGTCCAGCGGCAACTCGCAGACCGGCCTGTTCTACCCCGGTCAGAGCGCTTCGGCGGACTTCTCCGGCCGGGTGAACGTCACCGTGTGCGTCAGGGAGGCGACGCTCGGCACCGTGTGCGTGGGCCCGTTCTCGCCGGACACCAGCAACGCCGGCTGATCCAGCGCCGGCATCGGTCCGCCCCGGTCTGTCCCGTCCGGGGCGGACCGGGGCGGACCGATGCGGCAACGAGCTTGAGCACGAGCACGAGCACGAGCCCGGCCCCGAGCCCCGCGGATGGCGACGTTTCGGCAGATCAGCCCCGGTATCACCCCTCTTTCGTGACGCTTGGTCAGCACTGCCGCCGGGCCCTACAGTGCGCGACATGAACCTCCGCACCAAGAAGACGCTGTCCGTCCTGCTCAAAGGCGCACTCATCCTCACCTTCTGGACCGTCTACGGCCTGGCCAGAGGCGGGCAGTTCCGGTTGAATCCGTTCTTCTTCGTCTCCGTGGCGTTGTTCCTGGCGATCGCCGGGTACACGTGGTGGTGGTACGGCGACTCCGACAAGGCGGTGGCTCTGCGGGCACAGGTGGAAGTGAAGAAGGCCGCCCGGCAACTCCGGTCTCCGGGTGGTCAGCCGCGCTCGTAGTGCGCGAGGTACCCGGTGAGTTCGTCGTCCATGCTCTCCTCGCCGTAGCCGTGCAGCGCGCACCACAGGCGGTTCTCCACCCAGAAGCGGAACGCGAACTCCTCGAACGAGGAAGCGCACCGGGCGATGGCCCCGAACCAGTCCACCGGCACGCCCGGTTCGTCCCACTCGGGCGCGTCCGCGAGGTCCAGCGGGGAGGCCACCACGAAGGCCTCGCCGGTGGGGCGCAGGTACAGGTACCAGTGCACGCAGTCCTGTTGGTCGCGCAGGAAGCGGACCAGGAAGGCACCGGGCTCCACCGGGCTCGGTATCGGCGACGAGACGTCCGTCCAGCAGGCCGTGGCCGACACCGCGTCCAGGGACTGGTAGCTGGTGGCGCCGGTCTGGAAGGCGGTGAACTCGGCGGGCAGCACGATCCCGGCGCCCGCCAGCTCGGCGGCGACGGCGTCGAGGTGCCCGGCGAGCTCCGGCAGCACCGGGCCGGTGCCGCCGAGCCACCCGAACCCGCCGTCGAAACGGGCCGGTTCCAGCGGCGGCAGCGTGTCGGCGTCGTACCACTCGTAGGTGCCGCCGCACGGGCGGTGCGGACCGAGGTCGGACGCGCACCAGAGGTCCTGGAAGACGGGACGGTAGGTCGGCTCGGTGGCGGCGGTCACGGTGCTCCTCGGTACGGGCTGCTGCGTCACCGCACATCCTTCCGCCCGGCACTGACAATCCACGGCCCGGCAGCCTGACGATGTGGGAGACTCCGCCGGAGTCGATCACGGGGGTGCGCGGTGGGACGTGTCTTGACGTGGGTGGTCCGGTGCTGTGCGGTGGGGGCGTGGGCGGCGATGGCGGTCGCGCTGGTGCGGGCCTTCGGGCTGGGCTCCGGCGCCGTGCAACCGCAGACCGGCCTGCTCCTCCTCGGGTGGGTCGGCCTCGGCCTGCTCTGGCTGCGGCTGGTCGCCCTCTGGACGCGCGCCGCCCTGCGCGCGGTGGCGCGAGCGAGGTCCGGCCGGGTCCTGCTCTCCAAACAGCCCCCGCGGCGGGAACCCGAGCCGAGGGTGCCGGAGAGCTTCCACAGCCCCGCCTGGGTCTACGTGCGGTACGCCGCGGTCTGGGTCCTCGTCCCGCTCGCCGCCGCGGTGCCGGCCTCGCTCCGGGGGATGGACGGCGGCGAATCCGTCCGCCAGCTGAAGCAGGCCGGTGCGGTCACCGTCACCGCGACGGTCGTCGACGCCTCCGGTGTCGAGGAGATCGAGGACGAGGGTGAGGTCACGGGCTACCACGCCGACCTCGTGCTCGCGATACCGGGCGGCCCGCAGGTCGCCGCCTACGGGGTCACCCACGACGAACCCCGCCCGGACGGCCGGGTCCGGGCCCTGTGGGCGCCCTCCGCCCCACAGCTCGGGGCCGTCGTCAACGACACGAAGGACCTCGACGCCTTCGTGCACACCGGCTGGACGTGGCACGTCGAGAGCATCTCCATGCTCGTCATCCTCGGACTGTTCGTCGGCCTCGGCGTCGTGCCGCTGTCCGTGGCGGCCGGTGCCGACGGCCTGCACGACCTGACGTGGCGGCCACTCGCGCAGAGCGTCAACACCGCGGTGCTCACGCTGCTCTTCCTCTGGATCCGCCCGCTCCTGACCGCGCAGGGGCTCGCCGCCGACGTGGCCGCCGCCACCGCGGTCGGATTCGGGATCGTCCTGCTGTTCCTGTATCTCGGCCAGTCACTCCGGGCCCTCAGCGTCAGCTGACCCGACGACGACCCCGACGACCCCGACGACCCTGACGACCCGGTGACGCCGAACGACCCCGACAACCCCGACGACCGCAGCCGGGTTCGCCTGAACCGCACTCAGAGCCGGCGGCGCTTGCATAGCCTCGGCCCCATGGACTGGTCACCATTCGCGAGTACCGCCCTCGGCGCCGTCATCGGCGTCACGTCCACGCTCATCGCTGACCGGGTCAGGTGGCGGCGCGACCACCGGGACCGGCACCGGGACGCCAAGCGACTGCTCTACGCGGAGTACCTCGCAGCGCTGTCCAGGACCTGGAACGAGATCCGCCAGGCCGCGCGGAACCCCACGGCGCCCGCGGACGAGCGCGGTCGGGTCGCGGTGGAGGCATTCAAGTCCGGGGGTGCCTACGAGCTGCGGTACCAGGTCTCGATCACCGCGTCGGACGGTGTCGAACAGTCCTCCGTCACAGCCTTCAGAGCGCTGCGGGACCTTCGTGACCTGGTCGAGTCCGGCGTCACGTACACCGAGCCGGAGTATCAGGAGGCCCGCCGGCACTGGGACCGTCTCTTCGGCGAGCTACGGCTCCGCATACGCGCCGACCTCGACGGCGTCTGAGCGGAGCAGGCGGTCTGCCCGGCCTACCAGGTCTGCGAGGTCTGCCCGGCGTGCCTGGCCTGCCTGGCCTGCCTGGCTTACCAGGCCTGCCGGCCTTCCCCGGCCGGGGTGTCC
The DNA here is from genome assembly GCF_044767225.1 of Kitasatospora sp. NPDC101447. NCBI lineage: Bacteria > Bacillati > Actinomycetota > Actinomycetes > Kitasatosporales > Streptomycetaceae > Kitasatospora > Kitasatospora sp. NPDC101447. Next base: position 150,614 of record NZ_JBIWNL010000005.1, on the reverse strand, counting down.
CGCCCAGGTGTTACCGGTCGGCCGCTTCCAGGACCTGCGTGACCAGGGAGACGTCGGCCTTGGGGATCACGATCACGTGCTGCTCGTCGCCCGCGGCGAGGTCGAGGCGGGCCATCTTCGGGAGCGGCGCCTTCTGCTCCGACGGCGAGAGGCGGAACGGGCCCTGGAGGACGACGTTCTCGCGGGTGCGCCGGTTGTGCCAGGTCACGGTGTCGGCCGAGAGGTGGAGGTGGCCGGAGGCCGTGTGCGGAATGGTCCGTCCCTTGCCGACCGACAGCATCTTGACGGTGCCCAGCGTCGGGCTTGAGCAGAACACCTGCAGGGTGGTGCCCGCCCGGAGGTCGGCGAGGTCCTTCTCGGTGCTGAGCCGCCGGATGCCGAACATCGAGAGCAGGGCGTCGGAGAGGGTTCTGGTTCCCGCGGAGCGGCGGATGTCGGTTGTCATGGCGCAGATTCTCCCAGGGGCCGCCGACAGGCCTGTGACCAGGGTGGTTTCTTCTCAGCGGACGGTCGATCGGCCGCCCGACCGTCACGGTGGGTGACACCCGGACGGGCCGGGCTCGCCGGGACGGGCGCGTTCGCCGAGGGTTGGCAGTACGGAAGGCGCATGTCGGACGCCAGTCATCGAAAGTGGGCGAATGCCATGAAGGTCGCAGTCATCGGCGGAACCGGGCTGATCGGGTCACGGGTCGTGCAGAACCTGAACGCCTCCGGGCATCAGGCCGTCCCGCACTCCCTGTCCACGGGCGTGGACGTCATCACGGGGCAGGGGCTGGAGGAGGCCGTGGCGGGCGCCGACGTCGTCGTCAACCTGACGAACTCCCCGACCTTCGACGACGCCTCGCTCGCCTTCTTCCGGACCTCGATGGACAACCTTCTCGCCGCGAGCCACAAGGGCGGGGTCGGGCACGCCGTCATCCTCTCCATCGTCGGCGTGGACCAGGTGCCCGATCTGGACTACTACCGGGCGAAGGTGCTCCAGGAGGAGACCCTCAAGGCCGGACCGGTCCCGTACTCCATCGTCCGTGCCACGCAGTTCATGGAGTTCATGGACGCGACCCTGGCCATGACCGCCGACGGCGACACCGTCCGCCTGCCGCGCACGCCGATCCAGCCGATCGCCGCCGCGGACGTCGCCGCCGTGGTCGCCGAAGTCGCCGCGGGCAGCCCCCTGAACGGCGTCGTCGACATCGCGGGCCCGGACGTCTACCCGCTCGACGAACTCGGCCGGCTCACCCTGACCGCCAAGGGCGACGGGCGCCGAGTCGTCACCGATGACACGGCGGGCCTGTTCGCCGCCGTCCACGGCGACGTCCTCACCGCCCCGAGCGGCGCCCGCATCGCCCCCACCCACTACACGGACTGGCTCGCCTGAAACCCCGTGCCGGGCCCGGGCGTCCGCGGATCACATCGTCTGGACCTCGCTCGACACGGTGAACCCCTGGTGGCGGCAGGTGTCGATGACCGTTGCCACGGCGCCCGTCCAGAAGTAGTAGCGGTGGCCCTGGACGGTGCGGAACCCGACACCGGCCGTCCCCAGGCGGCCGCGGCAGGGGAAGACCTCGGCGATCTCCTCCGGTGTGCCGTCCAGCGGCTCCGCGCCGGACATCCGCCACACGGCGCCGATCAGCCGGGCCCTCAGGTGCACCCGCCCGGATCCGACCGTGAGCACGCCGAACGGCCAGGTCGCGTTGAGTCGCCCACCGTCGAAACGCCCGGCCACCGCCGGGAAGTTGGCCCCACCCGTCATCCGCATCCGCTCAGTATGCCCGAGGCGGATCGCGGGCCTCCGGCCACCGTGTCCTGACCGCCGCGTCGAAGAACGCGCCGACGAACGCGCCGACGAACGCGCCGACGAACGCGTCGACGCGAGCTGCGCGGTTCGGGTCATCGTGACGGCGCGGACGAGGTGCACGACGCCGGCAGTCCGGCCGGGCGGCACCAGGAACGCAACTCATTCGCATTAAGCTGTACGCATGAGTGCCCGACCGACCACACGCCCCGGCGGCCGCAGTGCCCGCGTCCAGCAGTCCGTGCACCAGGCCGTCCGTGATCTGGAGGCGGAGGTGGGGCGGGATGCGCTCACCGTGCCGCTGATCGCCGCCCGCGCGGGAGTGACGCCGTCCACCGTCTACCGGCGCTGGGGGGATCTGCGGGAACTGCTGTCCGACGTGGCCGTCGAGCGGCTGCGCCCCGACGCCCCGCCGGCCGACCACGGCACCCTGCGGGCGGATCTGGAGGCGTGGGCCGTGCAGTTCGCCGAGGAGATGTCCTCGACGGCGGGCCTCACGTACATCCGTGACGCCCTGCTGGGGGAGCCCGAGCAGGGCAACGCGGCCCGCTGCTCCGACTACGCCGCCGAGCAGTTGAAGGCCGTCAACGTGCGGGCGGCCGGCCGCGGGGAGGCGGTGCCCGATGTGGAGACCCTGCTGGACGTCGTCGTCGCCCCGCTGATGTACCGGATCCTGTTCCGCCCGTCGGACCTGTCCGCGGCCTACATCGAGCGTCTGGTAGCAGCGGCACTCGCTCGCGCCGAGTCCCCTTCGGCCGTCCTTCTGTCGCCTAAAAGCTAAATATTTGCGTTTCCGAGTGGCGCGGGCCTAGGGTGACTAACGCAAAGCATTCGCCTTAAGGCTCCGAGGTGTTCCATGACCAGCGTCACGGCCTTACCGTCCCACCCCCGCCGCCGGCCCGTCCTGAGCCGGCGCGGCGCTTTCCCGCTCCACGCCTCGATCCTGGTCGGCCTGCTGGCCGCCTCCAGCGCACCGACCCCGCTCTACGCGATCTACCAGGCCGCATGGCACTTCTCGGCCCTGACGCTCACCATCGTGTTCAGCGCCTACGCGCTCGCCCTGTTGGTGGCGCTGCTGACCGCGGGCACGCTCTCGGACCACCTGGGCCGGCGCCCGGTCCTCGCCGCGGCGCTGCTGGCGGAAGCCGCTGCGATGGGCGTCTTCGCCACCGCACAGGGGACGTCGGCGCTGATCGCCGCCCGGATCCTGCAGGGACTGGCCACCGGCGTGGCCACCAGCGCCGTCGGAGCCGCTCTGCTCGACTTCGAGGACCCCGACCGGCCGGGCCGGGCGACGGCCGCCAACGGCATCGCCCCCGTGGCCGGCATGGCGGTCGGCGTGCTGGCCGCCACCGCCCTCGTGCAGTACGCCCCCGCCCCCACCCGCACCGTGTACCTGCTGCTGCTCCTGCTCTTCACCGCGCAGGCCGTCGCAGTCCTGCTCACTCCCGAGACCGCGTTCCCCCACGTCGGCGCATGGCGCTCACTGCGCCCCGCGATCGCCGTCGCCCGCGCCTCCCGGCCGGCCATGGCGTTCGCCGCGCCCGGCGTCGTCGCCGCCTGGGCCATGGGCGGCTTCTACTCCTCCCTGGGCCCTTCGCTCGCCCGGCTCATCGCCCCGCACGCCGCCCCCGCCACCGGCGGCCTGGTCTTCTTCACCTTGACGGCCGCGGCCGGCCTCGCCGGCCACTCCACCCGGGCGCTGCCCGCCCGAGCCGTCAGCCTCGCCGGCACCGCGCTCCTGATCCCGGGGGCCCTGCTCACCCTGAGCGGCCCGCACCTGCACAGCCTGTCCGCGCTGTTCGCCGGCACCGCCATGGCCGGCGCCGGCTTCGGCGCCGTCACCCAGGCCGCCCTGCGCCTGCTGCTGCCCCCGGCCGACCCGGGCGAACGCGCCGGCACGCTCGCCGCCTACTACGTCCTCAGCTACCTCGCCATGAGTGTCCCCGCCGTCCTCGCCGGTCTGCTGACCAACCTGTTCGGCCTGCAGACCGCCCTCTCGCTCTACGCCGGGACGGTCATCCTGCTGACCCTGCTCGGCCTCGCCCGCGCCGTGCGGCAGCCGCGCACCGCCTGACCGGGCCCCGTTCTCAAGGGCCTCAGAAAGTGTCGGCGCGAAGTGCGCCCCCGCCTCCTTCGAGAGCCGGGGGCGGAAGGCGTAGCCGGCGGACCACGAGCGTCACCCGAGGTAGACCTTCTGCCACTCCAGGGACGTCATGGTCAGTGCGGCTTCGCCGAGGACGCGAGCCGACTCGGTCTTGAGGCTGCCGAGGCTGCTGTCGATCCACGGCTGGACGTTCCGGTACCCCTGCTCGCGGTACTCCACGGCCTGGCTTCCGTGTGCGTGATCGACCACCTCTGATCGGCGTCCGGCGGGGGTCCGCCGGGCGCCGTGGCCTGTCGGCGGCGTGGCGTCAGGGTCGTGGTCGACCTCGATGCCACGCCGCCACCGAGGGGGTTGTCAGTGGCCGCACCCGCAGCGTCGGAAGCCGAAGTCGAGGGTGTGGTCGTTCTCGCCGGGGCCGCCGGTGGTCAGGGCCCGTTCGGGATAGTGCTCTCCCGGCGGGGCGATGCCTTTGGAGTTGACGAAGGGGTCGTCACCGACGTCGTGCCGGGTGGGCACCCAGCGGTGGAGCGGACCGCCCTCGGCGTAGTCGGACGGGTTGTCCAGCCGGATCGTGTACGCGGTGTGCGGTGCGAGGCCGCCGGCCACGTTCGAGTCGTCGAAGTAGTACTCGCCGCGTGCCGTCGTCGTCGTGGTTCCGACGAGCCCGCCCGATCCGTCGTACAGGTGGACGGTGACGCCCTGCGCGGGGAGTTGGCCGGGTTCCTGGATGCCTTCGCGCTCGGGGTCGTACCAGACCCGGTTGCCGATCTGCAGCGGCGCCCGGTCGCAGAGCACTTCGAGGTCGCCCATCGAGGCGCCCTTGCCGAACGGCGCCGGGACGTTCGGCGGGTTGAGGCGCAGTCCGAACGCCGGGTCCTGCTTGCCGTCCGCCCGCTGGAGGAACGACGTGCCGTAGCCGAAGGCGGTGCTGTTGGGGTCGAACCCGGAGATCCCGAGGGTGCTTTCGACCTTGGACAGCGCCATCCCGGCGTAGGCCGCGTTGTGGTGGAAGCCCATCCGGCTGGTGTCGAAGAAGCGGGTGCCCCGGGGCGAGAGTCCGCAGCCGTTGTCGGTGTCCAGCACGTAGGTGCCGTTCACCGGGCAGGCCTTGTCCAGATCGCCGCCCGACAGGACCTGCCCGACGGCGGCGCCCGCCGCCTCCTGGCCCGTCGCCCGGTCGGCGAAGCGGTCGCGGAAGGCCAGCAGCATCGAACCGTCCGCCTCGAAACCGACCTCGCCCAGCTCCGGCTCCGGCTGGGCGCGGAAGCCGGAGCAGGTCTGGCCGTTCTGCGTGGTGGGGTAGGTGTCCGTCCACGGGAACCAGCCCGCGCCGTCGCACGGGCCCGCGCCGACGGTCGACTGGCGCGGGTAGTCCAGCGGCTGGTCCAGCACGGCGGGGCGGAACCGGCCGGTGGACGGGTCGAAGGGCAGCACGACCGCCCGCAGGTCCGACACCGCGCCCGTCGACTCGCCCGAGCAGACACCGCCGAGGTAGCCGGTCCCGTCCTGGAAGCCCAGGCCGAAGGGGCGCCAGTCACCCGCCGAGGGGCAGCCCGGGTCGGGGACGGGGTAGACGGCCTTCGGTGACGCCGCGGTCGCCGCGGTGGCGTCGTAGCGGTACAGCCGGCGGTCGTTGAGGTTGACGACGAACAGGTCCCTGCCGTCGTCCGTCGCCTTGAGCCCGCCGAGGCTCTCCTTGCCCGGCACCGTCAGGAACGCGTCGTCCGTCCCCGGCTCGTGCGCCGTGCTTCCGGCGTCCGGGACGGTGGTGAACAGCGTGGTCCGCTTCTGCGCCAGGTCGGTCACGTAGATCCCGCCGGAGCCGCCCGGGCCGTAGCCGGTGGTGCGCTTGGCCGCCGCCGAGGAGAACACCCGCCCGTCGGCCCTGTTCCACGCGATGCCGAACAGCGTGCCGGTCTCCGCGTCGGTGGCGATGTCCGTGACGTTCACGTCCACGCCGTCCTGGCCGCGCGCACCGTACGGGAAGGACACCAGCGTGCGCTGCGCACCGCCCTCCCACGTGGTGTTCTGGCAGGTCGTCACCAGGGGGGCGTTCTTCTGGCAGTAGTCGCCGGGGCTCCACAGGCCCGTGGTGTACGAGACGTTCCGGCCGTCGGAGAGGTCGACGAACTCAAGGTTGGAGCTGAGCCGGTCGGGCGCCCCGTCCAGTCCCTCCCGCGAGGCGAAGGCGGGGAACAGCACGCCGGGCTTCGGATTCACCACCTGCACCCGGTACTTGCCGCCGCGGTCGCGGTTCTGCGGCGGTGCCAGCGTCACCGTCCCGTCGGCTGCGGTGGTGCCCTCGACGTGGACCCGGTTCCCGCCGGTCAGGGTCACCCGCACGCCCGCCAGGCCGGGTTCCAGCGCGGGCGTCCACGTACCCGTGGCGTCGACGGCCCGGACCACCCGGACCGTCACCGCTCCGTCCGCGCTCTGCGGGTACGCCGCGGGCGCCGTCAGCACCCCGCTGACGGTCAGCGCGACGGTGAGCACCGCGGCCCGCGCGACGCGCGTCCTTCGTCTTGTCATCCCCACCTGGGGCCTCACTCTCGTGGTCGGCGGGCGTCCGCCCGATCCGGACAGGACCCCCAGGAGAGCGGCGACCGGTCGTACACGCCCCCGCTTCGGGGCGCGTTCACCGGTGGGTGTGACGGAGAACGAGCCGGAAATCGCATCAAGTTCGGATACGGACTCACAGGTTCGTAGGCAATCGGAGGAGACGGGGTACCCCGGGTACGCGCCGCCGGCCGCCCATCGCCCGACCGAAACCCCTCTGGCACAGCCGCGGCCCCGGCTGACACAGTGAGCACCGTGCACGAAACGGAAACCGAGGCAAGCGACCTGACGGTCCCGCAGGTGATGAGTGAACGGTGGGGGAGCGACCTGCCGGACGAAGGGCTGCAGCAACGGTTCACCGAACCGGGCTGGACCTACCAGGAACAGCTGCCCCGCCCGTGCCCCGAGTGTGACCGGCCGCTGCACTCGCTGCGCCGCCCGTACGAGTCCGGCGGACGCCAGTACCGGTACGTCGCCCTGGTCTGCCCCGCCTGCCCGCGCGCGTACACACTTGCCGACCTAGGCGTGAAGACCTACGACAAGCTCCTGCGAGCCGCGCCCGCCGCGCCCGCGGTCCCTGTGGTGCCCGCCGCCCGCGCGCCCCGGCGGACGAAGGCCGCTCCCACGACGACCGTCCGCGCCGCGGCCCGGCTGGTCGCCGGCCTCGACCCGGGCCGCTGTCCGGCCGGGCCCGGCGTGACGGTCACCGCGGTCCGCCTGCCCCACCCCTCCCGGGAGCCCGCACCCGCCCCGGTGGGCCCGGCGTGGCCCGAGGACCTGCCGCTGCCCGCGCAGCAGGAGACGCGTGCCCTGTGGTGGGGGAAGGTCACCGACCCCGCCTGGCAGGTGCCCGAGGCCGTGCTGCGCGCAGCCGCCGACGTCCGGGTCATCGTCCCGGCGGGGGAGGGGTTCGACGGCCTGCGCCACGCGCTCACCGGCCTCGGCGCCCGGGTGCGCACCGCCGCGCACTGGGTCGAGGACGAGTTCGTGACCACGGTGTCCGACCTCGGCGGGCCCGTCGACCTGGCCGCCTGGTCCGGCGGTGCGGCGACACCGGCCGCGGGCCCCGCCGCGTACGCCGCCCGGGACGCGTTCGCCGCCCAGTGGGACGCCCTGGACGAGCTTCCCGCCGGCGACATCGAGGCGTTCGTGCCCGTCGAGGAACTGGTCCCCGAACACTGGAAGGCCCTGCTGCCGCACCCGGCGTTCAACCCCGTCCAGGCCTCCACCGTTCCCGTCGTCACCGGCGGCGACGAGCACGTGATGGTCGTCGCCCCGACCGGCGCGGGCAAGACCGCGATCGGCATGGTCGCCGCCCTCACCGCCCACCGGCGCGGCCGCAAGGCCGCCTGGCTCGTTCCCCAGCGCTCCCTCACCGACGAACTCGACCGCGACCTCGCCGCCTGGCGCAGGGCCGGCCTGCGCGTGGTCCGGCTGACCGGCGAGGCCGCCGTCGACACCGACCTCATCCGCGAGGCGGACCTGTGGGTCGCCACCACCGAGAAGTTCGAGGCGATCTGCCGCGCCGGTTCGCTGCGCGCGGCGCTCGCCGAGGTCGGCTGCCTGATCGTCGACGAGATCCACCTGCTCGGCGACCCGGTCCGCGGTCCGGTCCTGGAAGCACTCCTGGCCCGGGTCCGCGAGGACGCCGCCCGGGTACGGATCGTGGGCCTGTCCGCGACCGTCGCCAACGCCGACGAGACGGCCGCCTGGCTCGGTGCCCGCCTGGTCCGCTCGCCCTGGCGCCCCACCCGCCTGACCTGGCAACTACCGGCGATGCCACCGGACGCGGACGCGCCCGACTGGGCCACCCGCAACCTCACCCGCACCGCCCGCACGGTCGAACTCGCCCGCCGGCACACCGCCGACGGCGGCAGCGTCCTGGTGTTCTGCGGCAGCAAGCGCTCGGTTCGCACCACGGCCCTCGCCCTGGCCCACGACCGCGGCGTCGACACCACCGGCGCCGACCCGGACGACGGCGACCTCGTGGAGCGCCTGTGCACCAAGGCCGGCGTCCGCCTCCACTACCGGGACTGGCCCCACAAGCGCGACGCCGAACAGGCCTTCCGCGCCCGCCGGGCCGACATCCTCGTCGCCACCTCCACCGTCGCCGCCGGCGTCAACCTCCCCGCCCGCGCCGTCATCGTCCGGGACACCCAGATCGGCATGAGCCGCATCGAAGTGTCCATGGTCCAGCAGATGTTCGGCCGCGCCGGCCGCATCGGCGCCGGGGAGCGCGAGGGCCACGCCTACCTGCTCACCGCGCCCAGCGAACGCCACCACTGGCAGGCCCGGCTCGCCGCCGGGTACACCGTCACCTCCCGCATCCGCGACCGCCTGCCCGACCACCTGCTCGCCGAAGCCGTCCAGAACCGCCTGGCCACCGTCACCCAGGCCGAGAACTGGTGGAAGAGCACCTTCGCCTTCCACCAGGGCCACCACCCCTTCGACCCCCTCCACGACGCCACCGACTTCCTGACCGACGCCGCCTACCTCACCCGCACCCCCGACCCAGACGGGGACGACAGGCTCGAAGCCACCGAACTCGGCCGTCTCACCAGCCGGTTCATGGTCGACGCCGACCTCGCCGCCACGCTCGCCGAAGCCGCCGCCCTGCTCCCCGTCCCCACCGACCCGGACGCCGCGGAAGGCGCCCTCATCACCACCCTCGCCACCCGCCTGCCCGCACTCGAACAAGCCCCCTTCACCGACCGCGCCAAGGCCGAGCTCTACAACGTCCTGCGCACCCTCGGCAGGCCCGACGGGAGCGAGCCCGCGGACGAGGAAGAGGAGGACGACGACTGGCAGCCGGTCGCCGGGGACCTCGCCCGCGCCGTCCTGCTCCTCGTCGCCCGCGCACCACACGCCTTCCGCGGCCGGCCCGCCTACATCCGCGGCATCCCGGCCGACTCCATGGCACCGGTCCTCGACGACGCCCAGCGCTACCTCGCCTGGCTCGGCGCCCAAGGGCCCCTCGTCACCGTCCACCCCTGGATAGCCGTCACCGCCGCCGACCTCGCCCAGCGCATCCGCTGGCGCACCCTCGGCCCCGCACGCGGCGCGGGCCGGCTGCTGTGGATGTGCGAACAGATGGCCACCCCGATGCACGCCCACGCCCTGGTCCCCGCCATGTGGCAGGCAGCCCGCTCCCGCGGCATCGACTCACCGGACTGGCCGGGCACCACCCCGCCCGACACCTGCCGCCTCACCCCGGGCGACTACCTCGCGCTCCTCGCGTCCCGGACCACCGGCACCGAGATCACCCTCCACCCCGACCACGCGCACGTCCGGGCGCCGCGCGGAGCCACGGTCGTCACCTGGAACGGAACCGCGGCCACCCGGCACACCGACGCCGGCAGCGCCACCGGCCCCGGCACCGTCACCGCCGTCGAGGTGCCGTACCCGGCTCCGCGGCAGGACGACCCGTCAGCCGGTCGGACCGGCGCCGCCGTCTTCACCCGGGGCGACCGCACCGCCGCCGGCTGGGCCGCCGCCTACCACCGCATCGGACGCTGAGGAGGAGCGGAGGCCGGAACCCGGTAGGAGCGCCGAGCCCTCCCGGCCGAGTCATGACGTCCGCGTGCGCCGGGTGGTCGCCCCCGGGCTCGGCCGTCAGGGCAGGGCGACCGCCGCGTCCGTGCGTTCGGTGGCGATCCTGACGGCGAAGCCCGTCAGCGCGGCGCCCATCGCATAGCGGTGCAGGCGTTGCCAGAGCGGGTGCCGGTTGAAGAACCCGGCGACGGAGCCGGCCGTCACGATGAAGAACGCGTTCCCCGCGACCCCGACCGCGATCTGGGTCAGCCCCAACAGCAGCCCCTGGACGCCGACATGGCCGCGTGCCGGGTCGACGAACTGCGGCAGCAGCGAGATGTAGAGGATGGCCACCTTGGGGTTGAGCAGGCAGGTGAGGAAGCCCATCAGGAAGAGCTTGCGCGGCCCGTCCGGTGTCAGTTCCCGGGCCGTGAAGGCGGATCGACCTCCCGGCCGGACGGCCTTCCAGGCCAGCCAGAGCAGGTAGCCCGCTCCGGCCAGCTTGATCGCCAGGTAGATCTCCGGCACCAGCGCGAAGACGGTGGCGATCCCGGCGGACACCGCGAAGAGGTAGACCAGGAAGCCGAGGGCGACTCCGGCCAGCGAGGTCAGGCCCGCCCGGCGGCCCTGGGCGATCGAGCGGGAGACCAGGTAGATCATGTTCGGCCCCGGTGTGAGCACCATGCCGAGCTCCACCGCCGCGATCCCCGCTATCGCTCCCGGCCCGATCACAGAACCACCTCCGTGCGCATGTTCGGCAAGACGAGGCCCGGCAGCCCGCGGCCATGTGCGACTCGGTGCGCGGAGCCCGGACAGCCGTCACCTCGCGACGCAAACTACCACCAAGATCGACACCGGCGTCGGGGGGCATCCAGGGCACTCCGCGTCGACGACAGCAGCCCGCCGTCGCCCCGTCCCGCGGGACCGGGCGAACGTCGCCCGATGCGGTATCAGTAGACGTAGTCCGCGCAGACGTCCGCGGCGAGCCGCAGGGCCTGTTCCGCGCGCGGTCCGCGCAGCGCCAGCAGGGTCTGGGCGAGCGCGTCCACGGCGGCCAGGTGGGCGAGGCGGCTGGCCGTGGTCTCCAGGCCGAAGACCAGGTCCTGGCCGCCCGCGATCAGGGCGCAGGTCGCCGTCTCGGTGAGCGGTGAGCGGGCGTAGCTGGTGAGCGCCAGCACCTCGGCGCCGGCGGCCCGGGCGCTGCGGGCGGCGGCCACCACGCTGTGGGTGGCGCCGGTGTGGCTGACGGCCAGGCAGACGGCGCCCGCGGAGAGTCCGGTGGCCACCAGCTGGGCGGTCATCGAGTCGGCCGGGGCGTCCACCAGGAGGCCGAGCGCGCGCAGCCGGTAGGCGAGGTCGAGCACCACCGCGCCGGAGAGTCCGGTGCCGACCAGGAGCACCCGGGGGGCGTCGTTCAGCAGCTCGGCGGCTGCTCGCAGGTCGTCCGGGCCGAGGGTGGCGGTGATGCCCTCCAGGGCCTCCCGGGCGGCGCGCAGGGTGTCGGCGAGCGCCCGGGCGGCGGGGTCGTCGGTGTCCGCGGCCGGCCCCGGGGCGGGGGTGGCGGGGGCGTGCAGGGCGGCGGCGATCTTGAGCTCCTGGAAGCCGCGGAAGCCGAGCCGCTGGCAGGCCCGGACCACGGAGGAGGGGGCCGTTCCGGCCAGCGCCGCGACGTCGCTGACGCTCAGGTGCACCAGGGCGGTGCCCCGGTCCAGCACCACCTGGGCGACCCTCGCCTCCGTGCCGCGCAGCTCGCCGAGACGGGCCCGGATCTGCGCGGCCAGCTGGGATTCCAGGGGCGTGAAAAATTCGGAACCTTCTTCCATGGATCTAGGATACCGTGGAATTCGGTTCCAAGCACTGCCGGGAGTCCGGCAGGCTGACGGGAGGGGAGCTTCGCCATGTCAGAAATCGGGTCGGCCGTGCCGCTGGCCGTGCTCACGGCCGCCGTGCTGCACGCCGTGTGGAACGGGCTGGCGCACCGGATCCCGGACAAGATGGTCGGCTTCGCGCTGATCAACCTGACCTACACCGCCTGCGCCCTGGTGCTGGTCGCGGTCAATCCGCTGCCGGCCGCCGCGGCCTGGCCGTACCTGCTGGCCTCCACGGTGGTCCAGACGATCTCGACGGTCCTGCTGCTGCGGGCGTACCAGCTGGGCGACTTCGGGCAGATGTACCCGATAGCCCGCGGCTCGGCGCCGCTGCTGGTCGCGCTGCTGTCGGTGACGGTGCTCGGCCAGCACCTGGGGGTGGGCGAGCTGGCGGGTGTGGTGGTGATCTCCTGCGGGCTGATCGGGCTGGCCTTCGCCCAGGGCATACCCGGGCGGGCGCAACTGCCCGCTCTCGCGGCCGCCGCCGGTACCGGCACGATGATCGCCGGCTACACGGTGCTGGACGGCAGCGGCGTCCGGCACGCCGGCACCGTCGGCGGCTACGTGGCCTGGCTGTTCCTGCTCCAGGGGCCGACACTCGTCGCGGTCGTCTGGGCCCGGCGCGGCCGCGCCCTGCTCACCGGGGTGCGCAGGGTGCTGCCGGTCGGGATCCTCGGCGGGGTGCTGTCGCTGACGGCGTACGGCCTGGTGGTCTGGGCGCAGTCCCGGGGCAACCTGGCGTCGGTCGCGGCGCTGCGCGAGACCAGCATCGTGATCGCCGCGCTGATCGCCACCGTGGTGTTCCGCGAGCGCCTCGGGCGGCTACGGCTGACGGCCGCGGTCACCGTCCTCGGTGGGATCGCCGTCCTGGAGTTCGCGCGGGCGTGATCCTTCGCCCGCCAGTCGACGGGGCGGGGGCGCCCACGTCCTGGGGGCCGCTTTCGACGCGGCACACAGGACGTGGGCTCTCGGCGTTCGCCCGCGTCACCGGAGCACCTCCGCGCTTCGGCCGGCCGCGACCACACTGCGGAGGGGGAACGCGAGGAGCAGCGCGATGGCGACCAGGAATCCGCTCGACCACAGCGGCCCGAGGTTCCCGGCTCCGGTGCCGAGGGTGGTCGCGGCGATGAGGGGGCCGGCGGCGGCTCCGACGTTGAGTGCGGCGGTCGCGTACGATCCCGCCAGAGAGGGGGCTCCCGCGGCTTCGTAGAGGACCCGGGTGATCAGGGTGCTGCCCAGCGCGAACGACAGGGCACCCTGGACGAACACGAGGGCCAGCAGGGCGACCGGCCGGTCCGCCAGCAGGGCCAGTGCCGGCCAGCCGACGAGCAGCAGCGGGCCGCCGACCGCGACGACCGGCCCGGGGTGCCGGTCGGACAGTCGACCGGCGACCGTGACGCCGGCGAACGACCCGGTACCGAAGAGCACCAGCGCGACGGAGACCCACAGCTCGCTCAGCCCGGCGGTGCCGGTCACGACGGGGGCGAGGAAGGTGAAGCCGGCGAAGGTCGCCGCGTTCACCAGCGCACCCAGCAGCATCACCAGGACCAGCCTCGGCCTTGCCAGTTGGGCGAGTTCCGCTCGCAGGGTCGGCCCGCCGGTGGTCCGTTCCTCCGCGCGTCCCGCCGGGATGCCCTTCAGGACGCCGAGAGCTGCGGGCAGGCAGAGCGCGGCGACGGCCCAGAACGCCGCCCGCCAGCCGAGCAGGGTGCCGAGCACCGAGCCGCCGGGGACACCGGCGATGGTGGCCGTCGTCGTGCCTGACAGCAGCACGGCCAGCGCGCGTCCTTTCTTGTCGGGCGGGACCAGCGTGGCGGCAGCCGTCAGGGCGACGGCGAGGAACCCCGCGTTCGCGAGCGCGGCAACGACGCGGGTGGCGAACAGGACCGGGAAGCTCGTGGTGACGGCGCCCACGGCGTGCGCCGCCGAGAACGCGAGGACGAACCCGAGCAGGCCGGCGCGCCTGGGCCAGTTGCGGGAGAGTGCGGCCACCAGGGGGGCGCCGACGATCATGCCGATCGCGAAGGCCGAGGTGAGCACGCCCGCCGTGCCGACGGTGACGTCGAGATCCGGGGCGAGGTCCGGCAGGAGGCCGGCGAGCATGAACTCCGAGGTGCCCATGGCGAAGACCGCCACGGCGAGCAGGTACAGCGGAAGGGGCATCGAGAGGCTCCGGGGCGAGGAGAGGCACGAGAGGGTCATCTCGTCACCGCGGCCGGCCCCCTGAGGGCACACCCGTCCGACCGCAGAACGCGGTTCGACGACGGGGCTTACGAGCTCAGTGGTGAAGGGGGCTGACGGCGTGACCGAAAGCCCCCACCTCGTCTGACTCAGGACTCGACATGACCCGCACGCTACCCGACCACTGCCGGCCGAGGCATCCCGTTTTCACGGTCGTGGCCACCGGCGCGCCGCGGTGGTTCACCGCGCGCCTCCGGGCTGGTGGTCCCGCGCCGGAGTCTGGGCCTGGTCCGGGGCCGGGGCCGGGGCCTGAGCCGGGGCCTGGACCTGCGCCGGGGCCGGGGGCGGCGGGAAGGACGGCGGTGCGTCGGCCGGGTCGCTGCCCCAGGAGGGGTCGGGTGTGTCGGAGAGGGTGAAGGCGAGGGTGCCGCCGTGGCGGACGAAGTGCTCACTCACCCAGGGGCGGCCGGTGGGACGGCCGTCGGTGCGCAGCGCGTGGACGTAGCGGACGGTGTCGGAGGCGCCCGGGGCGCTGATGTCGATGGTGGGGCCGTCGCCCCGACGGATGGTGACGGCGGGGAACCGGGGGCTGGCCAGGACGAGTTCGGCCCGGCCGGGCACCTGCGGGTACATGCCGAGGGCGGCCCACACCGCCCAGGAGGACATCTGCCCGAGGTCGTCGTTGCCGGGTTCGCCTCCGGGGGTGTCGGTGAACAGCGTGGTGAGGGCGCGCCGGACCACGTCCTGGGCGCGGTCCGGGCGGCCCGCGTAGGCGTAGGCCCAGGGCGTGTTCAGGGAGGGTTCGTTGCCGAGGTAGGCGTAGGGCGCCCGGGAGCCGGCGTTGAGCTCCGTGAAGAAGGTGTCGAGCCGGTTCACGGCGGCCGCACGGCCGCCCATCGCGTCGAACAGGCCGCGCTGGTCGTGGGGCACCATCCAGGTGTACTGGGCGGAGTTCCCCTCGGCGAACCCGCCGGGCCGCTCGGGGCTGAAGGGGGGCCAGCTGCCGTCCGCGTCGCGCGGCTGGACGTAGCGGCTGGTGTCGTTGAAGACGTTGCGCCAGTTCGCCGAGCGTCGCAGCAGGACGTCACGGGCGGCGGAGTCCCCGAGCCGGGCGGCCAGTTGGGCCAGCGCGAAGTCCGTGGTCGCGTACTCCAGCGTGATGGACGCGCCTTGCCCTTCCGTGTCCGCCGGGACGAATCCCGTTGTGTCGTAGGCCTCGTGGCCGGGGCGTTGGCGCGGGTCGTCCCTGCCCTGCCGGGCCAGCCGCAGCAGCCGGGCCGCATCGAAGCCGGTGGCTCCGAAGGCGTGGACGGTGGCGGCCATGGTCGGGAGCGGGTCGCCGACCATCACGCCGGTGCCGCCGTTGGCCAGGGTCCACCGGTCGAAGTAGCCGGCCGAGTCGCCCTGGTCGGTGATCGACTGCGCGATGTCGGCGGCCTCGTCCGGGGCGATCAGTGCGATCAGCTGGATCTGCGAGCGGTAGACGTCCCAGCCGGAGAAGTCGGCGTACTGGGCGTGGCCGCGGTGGGTGGCGCGGAGCCGGCCGTCGAAGCCCGGGTAGCGGCCGTCGGTGTCGCTGAACACGCTCGGGTGCAGCAGGGCGTGGTAGAGCGCGGTGTAGAAGACCCGGCGCTGATCGCTGGTGCCGCCCGCGACGGCGATCCGGCCCAGCAGGTCGTTCCAGCGGGCGCGGGAGCGGGCGCGGACCTCCGCCAGCGGGGCGCCGCGCTGCTCGCTCTCCAGGTTGGCGCGGGCACCCTCGACGCTGACGAAGGAGATCCCGACCCGGGCGGTGACCACGTCGTCGGGGCCGGTGTCGAACGAGACCACGGTCCTGGCGTCGGGCGAGCGGTCGCCGGCGTCCACGTGGCTGAAGGGGTGGTCGAACGCGGCGTGGAAGTAGACCCGGTAGCGGTTGGACGTGCCGCAGAAGCCGCCGCCGTCGGTGAACCCGGAGATGGTGGAGCCCTCGACGGTGAGTTCGCCCGACGCCGCGTTGAAGGCCCGGCCCGCATCGACGGCGAGGGACGCGGTGTGCCCGGCCGGATAGCTGAAGCGGGCGATCCCGGACCGCTGGGTGACGGCCAGGTCGATGCCGATGCCGTTGTCGAGGGTGACACCGTACGACCCGGGGGCGAGGCGCTCGTTCGCGTGCGAGAACGCGGAGGACGCCGTCGGCGTGCCGTCCAGGACGGGCATGAACGGGGTGGTGCCGTAGTCGCTGCAGCCCGCACCGGAGATGTGGGTGAGGCTGAGGCCGCTCAGCCTCGGGTCGTCGTAGGCGTAGCCGCCGTGCTGGTAGGTGGCGGTGTCGGGGCTCCACTGCATCATGCCGAACGGCGCCGACGCCCCCGGGAAGGTGTTTCCGGCGCCGCCGCCGTGGCCCCGGTCGGGAGCGTCCGCCCGGGTGCCGACGTACGGGTCGACGTAGCCGGCGGGGTCCTCGACCACCACGTGGGCCGGGAGCCGCCCGGCAGCGGGCAGGCCTGCGGCGGCCGCTGTGCGCGGGTTCGGCCCGGCGGCCGCCATCGCGGCCCCGAGGAGCAGGACGACCCCGGCCCGCGCAAGGGAACGGAGACGGAACACGGGGACCTCCCGAATGCACCTGGTTGACTGCCGATCAGGGCATTCTGTCGGTGTCCGCGCGGCTGACCCGGCCGCGACAGGCAGCTTGTCCCCCGTGTGGCCCGGGGTCGACGCATCCGTGGCCCGGAGCGCCCGTCCCCGACGGCCGGGGCCGGCCGTTCCCCGGCGGCCAACGGCGCGCAAAAGTCCGGTGCGCCGCCGGACCGCCGGCCCTAGCATGCGGGGGTGAACCTTTCACATCTCGGCGTGCCGACCGGGCCGATGATCCGCGTCCACGGCGGGTTCGCCAATCGGATGTACCGGCTCGACACCGACCAAGGGTCCTTCGCGGTCAAGGAGTTGAACCTCGCCGACCGCCGCCTGACCTATCACGTCGAGGACGTGTTCAGGTTCGAGCAGGCGGCGTTCGCCGCCGGCATCCCGATGCCGGAGCCGATCTCGGCCGACCACGGCACGCTCGTTCACCGCTGGGCCGAGGGCGAGAAGGTGCCCGAGGCCCCGGTGTCGGCGGCGTACGCGTTCGAGATCGGTGGGATCCTCGCGCGCATCCACGCGCTCGACGTCGCCTGGCCCCACGTGCCGGCCGAGGACCCGACACCACGGGACTGGCCCGAACTCGCCGCGCGGGCGCTGGCGACCGGACAGCCGTGGGCCGACGAACTCGCCTCCCACGTCGGGACGTTCCTCGCGATCGCGCACTTCGTCGACACCTGCGAACGGCCGGGCCCCGTCGTGCTGACCCACCGGGACATCCACCCGTGGAACCTGCTGGCCCGGGAGGGCCGGCCGGTGGTGCTCGACTGGGAGCTCTCCGGCATGCTCGACCTGTCCGGCGAGCTCGGCTCGACCGCGCTGAGCCTCGCGAAGGGCCCCGGCCTCGACGACATCAGGCCCGCCGTCTTCCGCTCGGTCCTCGACGGCTACGCCGCGGGGGGCGGGGCGCTGCCACCGCCGGGTCCGAGCTGGTTCGTGTACACGGTCGGGGGCTGGCTGGGGCACACCAGGTGGAACGTCCTCCGGTGCCTCGCCGGTGTCGAGGTGGGCACCGGCCCCGACCTCGCGCTGTCCCACGAGTCCGCACGCAACGGCGTGCACGGCCTGCCGGAGCTGTTCGGGCGACTCCCGGAGCTCCAAGCGCTGCTCCGGTGAGTGACCCCCGTCCGTGCGTGCACGCGGTGTACCGGCACAGCGGCCACCGCCTCCCGGTCCGCTGCGGTGACGTCCCGCCCCGCACCGTCAGGCGTATCCGCGCGGTTCGTCGCCTGCCGCCGTCCTGACCTGCTTGCGGTAGGCCCCGGGCGGCGATCCGAAGTGCCGTTTGAAGGCCTTGGCGAAGGCGAACTCCGACGTGTACCCCGTGTGCTGCGCGATCGTGCTCAGCGGGTCCGGCGACCGGTGCAGCAACCGCGCCGCGGTGGCCATCCGCCAGTTGGTCAGGTAGGTCAACGGCGGCTCGCCGACCACCGAGGCGAAGCGGCGGGCGAACGCCGCGCGCGACAGCCCGGCGCGGGTGCCCAGCGACTCCACGGTCCAGGGGTGGCCGGGATCGTCGTGGATCGCCTTCAGGGCCGGGGCGACCGCCGGGTCGGTCAGCGCGGCCGCCCAACCCCGGGTCCGTTCCTGCGGCAGTTCGGCGTACCAGGACCGGAGGATGTACAGCAGCAGCAGATCGACGAGCGCCGTGACGACCGCGTCCGAGCCCGGCTGCGGCGCGTGGAACTCGGCGCACAGCTGATCGACCGCCGAGCGCAGCACCGGGTGGCGGCCCGGAACCGCGGGGAGGTGGATGACCTCCGGCAGATCGCCGAACAGCGGATGCGGGCGATCGACGTCGATCGCGTACGCGCCGCACACCAGCACCGTGCGCGGCCCCGGCCCGTCCACGGTGACCTGGCCGATCGGCGAGGAACGGTCCACGCGCTCCGGGACGAAGTCCACCGGCTCGCGGCCCGGCACGTCGCACAGGGTGTGTCCGCTGCCGCGCTGCAGGAACACGATGTCGCCGGGCCCGAGCGCGAGCGGTCGGCCGTGCGGTGGCAGCAGGTGGCAGTGTCCCTCCACCACCACGTGGAATCCGGCTCCCGAGACGGGTTGGAACCTCAGGGCCCACGGGGCGTGCGCGTCGGTGCGAGTCACCATCGGGCGCCCCGTGCGCAGGACTTCGAGGGTGTCGCTGAGGATGTCCATGGCGCCACTCTAGGCCCTGTACAGCGAGACGATGTGACAGGGAATCGAGACTTCAAGGCATTCACCGTCTCGATGGTGGCGGCGTACGTTCGTGCCACGGCGGTCGCCGAACCCCGGCACCGCATCGAGGAAGGAACGGCCCCATGGACCTGTCCGGCAAGAAGATCGTGATCATCGGCGGAACCTCCGGCATCGGCTTCGCGGTGGCCCGACAGGCCGCGGCGGCCGGCGCGGCCGTCGTGGTCGCCTCCAGCAACCAGGACCGCGTGGACGCCGCGACGAAGCGCTTGGGCGAGCCGGCCGAAGGCCGCCGCCTGGACGTCGCCGACGGCGACGCCATCGCCGCGTTCTTCGAGCAGGTCGGGGAGTTCGACCACCTCGTCTACACCGCGGGCGAATCCCTGCTGATCAAGCCGCTGGCCGACACCACCCCGCAGGAGGCCAGGGCCGTCTTCGAGCGCCGGTTCTGGGGCGCGTTCCTCGCCGCCCAGTACGCCGTACCGCGACTGCGTGAGGGCGGCTCGATCACCTTCAGCTCCGGCGTCCTCGCGATCCGCCCCCTGTCCGGAACCGTGCTCACGGCCGGCATCACCGGCGGCATCGAGGCCCTGTCCCGGGCACTCGCCGTCGAACTCGCCCCGCTGCGCGTCAACGTGGTCCAGCCCGGTGTGATCCGCACCGAGCTGTGGGACGGCAGCGTCCCGGACCCGGAGGCCTTCCTCCAGGGCGCCGGGTCCGAGCTGCTCACACGGCGTGTCGGCACCGCCGAGGAAGCCGCGGCGGCCTATCTCTTCGTGCTGTCCAACGCCTACGTCACCGGCACCACGCTCGCGGTGGACGGCGGCGCGGCCCTGGTGTGACACGGGCGCCCCGCACCCGCCCGGGCAGGCGGAACGGCGCCGGGGCGCCGGAAAGGCGCAGCCCGCGCACGGGCTGCCGTGCGGGCCCCTGGGCGCCGACCCACGGGCCCCGGGATCACGACCGAGCCGACTTGCGGGCGGCGCGGCGGCGGGCCAGGAAGACGCCGATCAGCATGCCGACGAGGATCGTGACGGTCAGGACGACCCAGAGCGGCATGGTGACGTCGGAGACCCACAGGGTGATGGTCACCGAGGCGGTGTTCACCGCGATGAACCAGACGGCCAGGACCGCGATGACGGCCATGGCAATGGTGCGCAGTCGTACCTCGCGGCCCTTGACCGTGAGACGCGACGGCTCGTGGTGCGTGCGGGCGTTCTGCGACATGGCTTCAGTATCGTGCGGATTGCCCGCCGCCGCGCCGCGCGGCGGTCCACCCCCGTCCCCCGCCCCGTCGCGCACGGTGATCGGCCGAGCTCCCGCTGCCCGGGGCGGCCGGGACGTCAGCGCCTCCCGGGGACACCGTCGGCGCCACCGCCACCGCCACCGCCACCGCCACCGCCACCGCCACCGCCACCGCCACCGTCACCGCCACCGCCACCGCCTCCGGGGCCGGGCGGCCCCTGCGCCCCCACCCGCTCGCGATTGGTCAGCGCCTTGGCCGCGTTGTGGTCGTCGCCGAGCTCGCGGAACAGCGTCGCGGCGCTGCCGAAGGAGTTCAGGGCCGCCCCCGTCAGACCCGCCCGCTGCTGGGCGAGGCCGAGGTTGTTCAACGCGCCGCCCTCGCGGTGGCGGTCGTGGAGCACACGGTGCGCCTCGACGGCACGGGTGAGGGCGGCGATGGCCTCCTCGACCCTGCCCGCCGCCTTCAGGGCGGCACCGAGGTTGGTCAGCACGGTGGCCTCGCCGTGGAGGTCCTGGAGTTCGTCGAACGTGCTGCCCGCGCCGGTGAGGGTGTCGATGGCCTCGTCGAACCGGCGCATCTCCAGCAGGACGAGCCCCAGGTTGTTGAGCGCCCTGGCCTCGTTCCGGCGGTCGTGGCAGCGCGCGTAGGTCGCGGCGGCCCGGGAATGGGCGTCGACCGCGTCGTCGAACCGGCCCTCCTCGCGCATCGTGGCGCCGAGGTTGCTCAGCACGATGGCCTCTCCGTAGAGGTCTCCGAGTCCACCGTAGACGGCGGCCGCCTCGGTCAGGGTGTCGATGGCTTCGTCGAAACGGCGTTCCTCCCGCAGGGCGAGCCCGAGGTTGTTGAGTGCCCTGGCCCTGCCGAGGTGGTGGCCGAGTACACGGAAGACGGCGGCCGCCCGGGTGTGGGCCGCACGGGCCTCGTCGAACCGGCGCAGTTCCAGCAGGGCGAGTCCGAGGAGGTTCAGTGCGCTGGCCTCGCCGTGCCGGTCGGCGCTTTCCCGGAAGAGTTCCAGGGCGGTGGTGGTGACGTCGAGCCAGTCGTCGAGATGACGACGGTGACCGAGGTACCGGGCCAGGTCCAGGGCGAGGGTCGTCGTGGTCCCGGGCCGCCCGAGGGGTGGGGCGGCGCCGATGAGGGCGACGAGGTTGGGCCGTTCGGCATCGAGCCAGGCCAAGGCCGTCGCGAGGTCGGGAAAGCGGGGCGAGGGCGGACCGGACAGCGTGGCCAGGTGGGAGTCGGCCGCACGGACGGTGGCGGTGAAGTGCCCGTGGAGCCGGTCCTGGGCGGCGTCCCGGTGGTCGGCCGCGGCGTGTACGGGCAGGCGCCCCCGTTCGTCCGCGTAGAGGCGGACGAGGTCGTGCATGCGCCAGCGCCCCCACACGCCGGCCACCTCGACGAGGTGCGCGCGGGAGAGGTCGCAGAGGAGCTGCTCGGCCTCGATGTCGTCGACCCCGGCCAGCACGGCGGCGGACTCGGTGGCGAAGTCGGGGCCGGGACTAAGGGAGAGCAGGCGGAACAGACGGGCGTGGGCGGCGCGCAGGTGCCCGTAGGAGAGGTCGAACGCCGCCCGGACGGCGCGGTCCGCGTGCTGCAGGCGCTCCAGACGGGTGTGGTCGGCGGCCAGGGCCTCGGCCAGGGAGGACACCGGCCGGTCGGGGCTGTCCGCGAGCAGCGCGCCGGCGATGCGCAGGGCCAGCGGCAGGCCCGCGCACAGCCGGACGACGGCGGCCGTGTCCTCGGGGGCGTCGGCCACGCGGGTGTCGCCCTCGCCACGGGCCTGGCGCACGGCGTGGGCGAGGAGGCCGACGGAGGCCCGGTGTCCGAGCTCGGCCAGTTCGTGCAGCCGGGCGTCGACGGCGAGGCTGTCGCGGGACGTGACGATCGCCGCGGTGACGCCGTCGCCCGGCAGGAGCGGGCGGACCTGGTCGGGGCCGGCGGCGTTGTCGACGACCAGGAGGACCGGACGGCCGGCCTCGGCGTGGGCCGACAGGACGCTGCGGAAGAGCCGGGAGCGGTCCTGGACGCCGGGCGGGATGTGCGCGGGCGGGACGCCGAGCGCGCGCAGCCAGCCGTCCAGGGCGTGGTCGGGGGAAAGGCGGCGGTCCGGGTCGTAACCGAGCAGGTCGACGAAGAGGACACCGCCGGGGAACCACGTCTTCCTGCGGAGAGCCTCATCGGCGGCCTGGACGGCGAGCTCGGTCTTCCCGATCCCCGCGAGCCCGGCCACCACGTGGACGCGTGGCGACCGTCCGACGGTCTCCGGCGCCAGTCCCGCGAGGAGCGCGGCGAGCTCGTCGTCGCGACCGGTGAAGGCGGAGGAACGTTGCGGCAGGCCGGTCAGTGCGCGCTCGGGGTCGCGTGTGAGCTGCAGTTCGACGTGTCTGCCCTGGATCACGGTGCCGAAGAAGTGCCCGCCCTCGATGATGTTGCGCACCTGCGGAGACGCATCGTCCCCCGGCCCGTCCCTCGGTGCCGTCCCGACCGACATGTCGGCCACCGCCCCTCGATCCCTGTTCCCCCACACCCTAGGGAAGGCCGGCCGCCCGCGTGCCGCGTTCCGGCGAACGCAGGACCTGCCGACGACCCCGCGTGACCACCGGCCGGGGCGACCGAAGGCATTCGGACTACGCCGCTGTGGTGATCCGGACCGCCCGGGTGCCCGTGTTGCCCGCCGGGCGACGGCGTGGTTCGGACACTGACTGGAGTTTCGTCCGTCAGAAAGGATCTCGCCCCATGAGCAGGAGACTGGGCCCGCGGGCCGTCGTCGCCGCGTTCGCCCTCGCCGCCGCCTTGACCGCCGTACCGCCCGCAGGCGCCGCGACCACCGACGTGTGCGGCGGCTCCATCAGCGACTACGTGGGCGGCGACAGTCCGGATACGGAGTTCACCGGCGCTGCCTCGGCCAACGGCAACGACCGCGCGATGACCGTCACCCCGGTCGTTGCGGGCGTCAACACGTTCAAGACCGAGATCGCCACCGGCCCCAGCGACTCCCGCTACGCGATCGGCTCGTTCGAGATCAAGGTCGACACCAGCGGCCGCGGCCAGATCCGCTTCGTCTCCTACGCCGGTCACGCCATCGGAGACAGCGTCGTCTGCGCCGGAGGCGGCACCCGCGTCACCACGATCAGCGGCGAGGTCCGCGTCCAGGACGTCACCAAGCGCATCCCCTTCACGGTCAGCCGGACCTGACACCGCCGCTCGTGGGACGCGCGCCGGCCGCAGCGGCCGAGCGCGCGTCCCACACCGCCACCGTCGTCCCCGCCCACGAGGAAGCGATGCCCCGTACCCTCCCGACCCTCCCGATCACCCCACCGGCGCGTCCGCTGCCCGCACCCTCCGCCCGAAGCCGGACGTCCGGCACGCCACAGCCGCGACCGGACCTTCCGGACCGTTCCGAGCGCGCCCGCCCGTCCCGCCGCTGCCCGCACGGCCGCACCCCCGGCCGACTCCTGGACACCACGATCGCCGGCTACCGCCCCCTGGAACTCCTGCGCCGCCGCGGCTGCCAGAACGTCTTCCGAGCCACAGCCCCCGACGGCACGCACGTGGCACTGAAGACCACCTGTCACGACGCCGACCACGACGTCCTCGCCCGAGCCCACAACGAGGCCCGCGGCCTGCGCGCCGCAGCCGCACACCCCCACGTCGCCGACCTCGCCGGCGAGGGCGTCCACCGCGGCCTGCACTACCTCGCCGTCACCTGGCAACAGGGACCGACCCTGCACCACCTGCTCGAACACCTCGACCACTCCATGGCCGCATGGTCACCCGGCAGCGCCGACGTCTTCACCCGCCTCACCCTGGCCCTGTGCCACGCCCTCGAAGGCCTCCACCACCACGAGGTCGTGCACGCCGACCTCAGCCCCCGCAACATCGTCGTCGGCCACGGCCACACCCTCACCCTCATCGACCTCGACAGCTGCGCATGGCACGGCACCCCCACCCCCGACACACTCCACCGCTGCGCCACCACCGTCTACGCGGCACCCGAATGCCTCGCACCCTGGCCGCGGCCGGTTCCGACGGCGGCGAGCGACCAGTACAGCGCGGCGGCGATCCTCTACCGCGTGGTCCAGCAGCGCCACCACCTGCCCGACACCGGCAGCCGCACCCGCACCCGCACGCACCAGCTCACCCGGAGCCCCCGCCCCCTCACCGGCTGGCCCGCCACCACCTGGCCCCACCTCCAGCAGACCCTCCACCGGGCCCTCGACCCCGACCCCGATGCCCGCCACCCCACCACCGGCGACTTCACCAGCCACCTGCGCCACGCCCTGACCCTCACCGGAGAGCGCCCATGAACCAGCCGGCCCGCCGCACCTTCCTCCTCGCCACCGTCGCCCTTGTCATCACCCCCGCCACCCGCGCCGCCGCTGCGACCACCACCGGAACCGGCACCGGCGCACGAACCCGGGCCGCCGGGTCCGGCGGCGGCACTGGGCACAGCTCGTCGCATTCGCACACCCATTCGCATGAGTCGTTCGGCTCATCCCATCCGCACAGGTCATCCAGCTCATCCAGTTCGTCCGATTCGTATAGCGACTCCAGCTCATCTAGTTCGTCCAGCTCGACCGAGACATCCTCCTCCAGCGGCTCCGTCGGCTCGGGCAGGCCCTCGGCGAAGGGATCCTCATCATCCAAGAGGAGCCATGGGACCAAGCCCAGCCGCGGGAGTGGGCCCAGCCATGGGAGCAAGTCCAGCCACGTGAGCAAGCCCAGCCGCGGGAGCGGGCCCAGCCACGTGAGCAAGCCCAGCCGCGGGAGCAAGCCCAGCCACGGGAGCAAGCCCAGCCACGGGAGCGGGTTCAGCGGCAGCAACAGTTCCGATTCCGACCATGCCAGCGCCAAGGCCAGCGCCAAGGCCAGCGCCAGTGCAAGCGCGGACAGCGGCAGCAGCCAGAGCAGCAGCAGCGCGGATTCCGAGAGCACCAGTGCCAGCGCCAGCGCCAGCGCGTAGAAAGGCAGCAGCGAGCCCGAACCCCGGAAGCCCGTGACGAGTCCGAAGCCGCCCGCCCGGTCCTCAGGTGACGAGATGGTAGATGCTGCTGGCGGTGAGCCAGAGCCCGGCCAGCAGCGAGAGGGTGATGATCAGCTGGTCCTGGTGCTGTTCGAGCCAGGTTCGCAGCGCGTCGAGCCGGGCGCGGGAGGTCTCCGGAGCCCAGACGGTGTACAGCTCCATCACCAGGAGGCTGAGGGTGGCCAGCAGGCAGTAGCCGGTCAGGTCGAGCCAGGTGTAGACGGAGGAGAGGTCGGCGTCGACGACCGTGGCGGCGCCGGCTCCGACCAGAGCCCAGGGCTGGAGCAGCCAGGCGAGTCCGGCAGCGGTGCCGAGCGAGGCGTTGTCGACGCGCCCCGCCCAGCTCGGTGGCCGGTACGGGCGGGGAGGCTGCCGACTTCGGTAGCCGCCGAACACGACCAGGCCGACGCCGATCGCGAGCTTGGCGGCGAGGGCCGCGCTCGACGGCGAACTGTGGTGGACGGGTGGCGTCCCGCCGGTCAGCAGCAGCACACAGGCGACGACGGCGACCAGGTTGGCCAGCCAGGACAGCAGGAAGGCGAGCCCCTTGTGGACGCCGCGCCGCGAGGACAGCAGGAGGACGAAGGCGCTGTTGTGCAGCGGCCCCAGGGTGATGGCCGTACCGATCACGATCAAGTCGACAACCATCGGATCACCCGCTCCCTCACGTCGACGCTCCGCCCGGCACGCCCGGAGCGGCTCCGGCCCTCGCGGCGGGCCGCCTGCCAATGCCCGCACAGGACCGCACCCGACTCTGCGGGGCCCGACCCGACGGGTCAAGCAGGCCACGCCGACAGCCCTCTTCGACGTCGCGGCCCCGCCCGCGGCCCCGCCCGCGGCCCCGTCCGCGGCCCGTCACCGCACCGGACGGAGCCACCCGACCGCCGCGCTGCCCACCGCCGGCGGGTGCGTGCTCGGTTGGAGGCCCAGCAGACCGCCGAACCGCCGTACCGCCGGACCCGGTTCAGCGTCGTCGGGCCTCTTCTCCGGTGGCTCCGGTCAGTGAGGCATCCGGTTGTCGGTCGCCAGCACGTCGCCCGGCACCGTCGAGCCCACCTGGCGCCGTAGTGCGCCGATCGCCGGATCGGAGACGGAGACCGTGAGCCGGTAGGGCGGCTGGCCGATGATGGTGTTGTGCGAGTCGGTCGGCGACATCAGGCGTTGCTGGACGGCGAAGCCGTCGAAGCCCGGGCACAGGGCCCCGGCCGGGAGGGTCAGCTGGACGGAGGCGCCGCCCTCGGGTCCGACGTGGACGGTGCCGCCGGCGGCGGACGGGGTGTCGTCGTCGCGCGTGATCGGGAGGCCGTGGGCTCCGCCGACCAGGCCGTCCGGGCCCTCGATCTCCACCGCGACGCCCTGCGATCCGAGTGGCGCGGACAGGTCCAGCGCGCGGTCGCGGGCGCCCGGACCGAGCAGCAGACCGATGGTGAACTGCCCGGGGTCCTTCGCCGAGGTCCGTGAGAACCCGTAGGAGCCGAGGACGAGTTGCGGTCCTGGCGGTGGGGCGTCCGGCTGTGATCCGCCGGCGAAGGTGAAGGATGCCGGAGCCGGGTCGAAGTGGTGGAAGCCCTTCGTGCCGCACCTGGTGCCGTCGGAGACCCCGCCACCGGGCAGCGCGACATCCGCAGTCGGCCGCGGCGATGCGGGCACGGCCAACGGGCCGCGTACCGCCGGGCTGTCCCGGCTCAGCAGGCCGGCCGGGTCCGCTCCGACCGCGACGGCCAGCAGCGCCGCGAAAGCGGTGGCCGCGATCAGCACGGTGCGCCGGCGTCCGGGCCGGGTCCACTTCGAGCGGGCCGTGCCGGAGGCCGCGCCCGGTGCCCAGCGGCGGCCTCCCGGGTCCACCGGCGGCTCCTTGCGCCACTGCGCGGCGAGCATCCGGGTCCGGGCGGTCGGCTCCTTGACGGCGGCGTCCTTGATGAACCGTTCGTCCAGGACGAGTCCCTCGAACGGGTCGGGTGTCGCCCGGCCCGGCGCTATCGGCTCCGGTTCGCGGGAAGGTGGCTGGTGGGGTTCTTCGGCGGTCGGCACGGCGCCATCATGCCCGCCCGTTCGGACACACCGACCGGCGAGGTGGCCCGGACCGGCCCCCGGACCGGCCCCCGGACCGGCCCGCCGCTCGGACACCGACGGTCACTCAGCAATCGGCCCCGGGCCGCCTCGTCCACCCCTGAGCCACCGAAGGCCCCACGTGGCTTCAAGGCGACGCAGCGTCCTGATGATCATCACCGGCCTCCGGTCCAGCGGTCTGTGTCAGGGCCGCGGTCTACTCTCCCTCTCACCTACGAATTATCGGGAGACCGGATGTCCTACGACGATGACGACGACCTTGACGAGTTCGAGTACCCGTACATGCCCGCGCTGAGCACGGCCCTGGCCGATCCGTTCGAGGGGACGCGGACGGTCGACGGCTGGCGGATCGAGCGGCTCGGCCTGATCCAGGGATCCTGCGACCACGGCACGATCTACGACCCGCTGGGGCCCGAGGGCGGCGGCTTCCCGATGCGGCCCGGTGGCACACCGGTCTACCTGGTCGCTCGTGAAGCCGCACCCGGGGTGCCGGTGGCGGTCCTGGTGCACCCCGGCGAGACCGTCCCGGTCAGCACGGAGGACTGCGGCGACCGGGTGGCGACCCCGTCCGGCCTGGCCGTGATACACGCGAATCCCAGCACGACCTGGATCGAGCCGGGCACCGGGATGCTCAAGCGCGCCTGGGCCACCCTGTCCGCGCGCGCCGCCGGTGGCGAAAGCTGGAGGATGGAGCGCCTCCGCGAGATGCTCCAGGACGCGTCGGTGGACCCGACCGACTGGCCGGTCGAGCCAGCCGAGGGCGACTTCGCGAACGACTGGCTGATGATCCCGGACGAGGACGGCACCGGCACCGTACTGGGCCTCCTTGCCGACCCGGACGGCTCCAACACCACCGAGTGCCTGGACGCCGAGGGCAACACGGTCGCGATCCTGCTCACCCTCGACTAGCCGGGCACCGACGCAGGATCGGCCGCACCGCACCCGCCCGAGGCACCCGCCACGACGGGGGCAGTGCGGCCACACGAGCCCGCCCCGGCGAGGAACCGCCGACGCCGGGGCGGACGCCTTGACGAGGCGCCAGGGGGACGCGGCTGCCGCTTGCCGGGCTGTCAGTCCCGGGACGGGCGGTACCCGGTAGCCTCCGGTGCGATCGGGCGGATGACGGGGGTAGACGTGAACATTGAGGAGATGCTGGACCGGCTCGGCGCGGTCATCGGGCCGCCGCCAGCGGACGGAGTCGTCCCGGTCCCGTGGGAGCTCGGGCCGGAAGCGCTCGGTTTCCAGCTGCCCGCGGACTACCGGGCGTTCGTCGACCGGTACGGGATGGTCAGCATCAGCGACGAACTGCACATCTGCACGCCATCGGCAGCGCCTGGTCCCGAGACCGGGCAGCCGCTCGGCTTCGAGGGCTTCCTGTACTACACGACCGAACCCTACGGATACTGTGCCTGGCTGGCCGAGGTCCACCAGGACGGGGACTACGACGAGTGCCCGTATCCGCTGTTCCCGGCCGAGGGCGGGCTCCTGAAGTGGGCCAACAACTACAGCTCCGACCACTTCTTCTGGCTGATGAGGGGCCCGGACCCAAACCGGTGGCCGGTCGCTGCGAAGTTCCACTCGATGCGGGAGTGGGACCTGTTCGAGGGCGGCTTCCTGGAGTTCCTGCTGGCGGCTGTGACGGAGCAGTATCCGTACCACGGGGACGTTGTTCCCGGCGGGATCAAGCAGGTCGGTGATGGCCGTGCCTATCTCCCTCGGGGTGACTGGTCGAAGCGGCTTTGGCAGTGAGCCCGCGAACACGGTCAACGGCAATGCCGGGGAGCCGGGCTTGTCCTACGCCTTCGAGGACTGGGCCTCGGACGCTCACTGCCGTCGGACGAGCAGCTCGTCTCCGCATGTTCCCGGATGGAAGGGGTGTTCGAGCTGGTGACGCCTGTGCGTCCGTTCCGATGGCCGACGGGCCGGGAGAGCTTCACCGGGCTGGTATGACACCGCGACGACCCGGTCCCACATCGGTTGCGAGACAGGGCTGCGGCGTGACCGAATGCTCGTCCGGGGGAGTGCGAGGGGGCGGGTGCGCAGTCGTCGGCTGTGCCTTCCAGTCGATCCGGCCTTGCGCGGCTGAGTCGATGTCACTGGTCCCGGTTAGCCTTGCGGCACGCCCCAACGTTCGTGGTGGCGATGGCGCGGCGTTCTGACGCCCGAACCCGATGAGGAGAGCCGATGCGAGACCATCTCGCCGACGTGTTCGCCATGCTCGGCCCGGGCGAACGGCGCTTCGCCAGCCCGGAAGCATGGGCCGAGTTGGAGGCCGAGATCGGTATCGACTTCCCCGAGGACTACAAGGCGATTGTCGACGCCTACGCTCCGATGCAGATCAACGGGCACCTGTACCTCTCGCATCCGGCCACCGAGCGCTGGAACCTCGGGAAGGAGATCCGCGAGACCTCCCAAGCCTGGGCCCGACTCGACTGGGATCGGGAGGACTGGGTGGAGCCGGAGGAGAACATCCGCGCTGCCCTCGGCCTGCAGGAGGTCAGGTTCGGGACGAGGGACGGCCTGATCCCGATCACCAACACCGACCGCGGCGAATACGTCTTCCTGGCCCCGCTGCCCGACCGGACGGGACAGCGGATCTGTGCGGTGGAGCACGACGGATCCTGGTACGAGTACCGGATGAGCTTCTCCGAATGGTTCTACCGCTACCTCGTCGGCGAGGACATGGTCGGCCCGAACAGCTCCGCCTTCTACCCCGGCCCGGTGCTGCTCGAACCGCTGCCGATGTCACCCACCGAACGCCCCACGCCGATCTATGGTCCCGAGCGCGGCATGTGACCGGTGCCAGAGCTCCGGCCTGACGACGGTCCCGGGGCGCTTCACGCGGTGGATGCCGTGCCCGCCCCGGTGGAGTCCTGAGCGAAGAGCGTGTTGCGCCCTCCTTCCGTCAGCGACAGGGTGACTGCGCCCACCCACCACGGGTCCTGTGGATCGTCCCAAGTCATAGGGTCCGCGAGCGCGGCGTCCAAGTCGCGTGGGCGGTCGGCTGCGCAAGGCTTGGGCCACCGGAGTGCGGGTGCCGGAGGTGGCCCTCCGGGGGCTCGGGAAGGGCCTGCAGGCAGGATGCGGAGCAGGCGTTGACCAGCAGTGGCAGGACGTCGGTGGCAACTCGCAACGAGATCCACGCCTGGTGGATCCCGGTGCCTTCCAATGACCGGTCACAGATGCTGCACTTGCGGATCGTTGCTGAACCCCATGTTCCGGGATCGGTGTCGCCGTGCCCGAGCCCGAGTCGAGGCCAGTGGCTGCGGTGCCGGCGGGCTGGAGCAGGGGAAACGGTGGACGGAGCTTCTCGTTCCCGTACAGGGCGCGCGTGCTCACCGTGCTGCGCTTCAAGTTCGGGCACCTGGTCATCTCGTACGGGAACCAGTGCAGCCGGTACGACGTGTACGGGGTGAACTCCTGCAGGCTGCTCATGGCGCCGATCTCCGCAGGGATCCGAACGAGGTTGCTGCCGTAGAGGGTGAACTGCTTGACGGCGGTGAGCTTGGCGATGCTGGGCGGCAGGGTGACGATCTGGCGCCGATCCTCGGGGCTCATCTCCATCAGTGGTCGAAACACCTCCCGTCCGTCCGCGGCGGCCTCCTCGATCAGCGCCAGGAGGTGCTGCCAGGCGGGCGAGGAGGTGTCCTGTTGCTCGTGGTGGAAGCTCACCCGCCGCCGGTTGCTCACTCGCCGCTGGTCGAAGCAGCTGCACGTGTCCCGGTGGGAGGCGGTGCCGTCCGTGGCCGAGTTAGACCTGTTGCCGTGCCTGTCGGTGCGGCGGGATGCCGGCTCCGCTTCATTCGCCATGGCGTACACGATACGAAGGCGCGGGTGCGGCCGGTCAGTTGGGGGTTTCGGCTCAGGAAGGCGCAGGGTCCGATCACGAGACCCGCGGCTTGTCGGGGGAGATGATCGGGGCGGCCGCCGAGATTCTAACTGATCGTTTCAGAATGCCGTCCTGCGGAGACGCTGGCGACTCATGGAACAATCTCTTCAGCCACAGGCTCAGGGGGATGAGGCCGTATGGAACGGGTTGGGG
Source organism: Kitasatospora sp. NPDC101447 (assembly GCF_044767225.1). NCBI lineage: Bacteria > Bacillati > Actinomycetota > Actinomycetes > Kitasatosporales > Streptomycetaceae > Kitasatospora > Kitasatospora sp. NPDC101447. The sequence goes on along the minus strand of NZ_JBIWNL010000005.1, from coordinate 119,407 downwards.
CTGCACGAGACCTCGTGCTCGGCTACGTCCACGCTCTGAACGCGATTGACGAGGCCATGAGGGTGGCGATTCCCTCGCTTGAGCGACTGGCGGATGTCCTCGGCCTGGCCCGGTCGCGCCGGATCAGCCGGAGTGATCACATCGGTGCCTACTCCTACACCGTTCATGGGGCAGGCTGTCGCTTCGTCAGCGACAACGGCACTGAGGTCGATATGGACTTCGCAGCCGACGGGAGTGAAGTCTTCGACCTCTGGCGGCTGCGCTGCTACGGGCTGAGCTTGCCGGAGACTGTTGACGTCACGGATGAGGACCTGCGGTCCGCAGTGCGGTCGCTGCAACCGCTTCTGACCGAGGTGCGGCCGGGGTGGTTCAGCGTAGCCAACTGATCGTTTCAGGATGAGGCTCGTAGGCGTCGGAGGCAGATGATGCTGCAGGCCAGTTCGAGCAGGCCCTGGTGGAGATCGGCGCGTCGTTCGTAGCGGATGCGGAGCCGCTTGAACTGGTGCAGCCAGGCGAAGGCACGTTCAACGACCCAGCGCACCTTGCCCAGCCCGGAGCCATGAGCGACACCACGTCGGGCGATCATCGGCTTGATGCCGCGCTTCCACAGCAGGCGGCGGTACTTGTCGAAGTCGTATCCGCGATCGGCGAACAGCCGTCGGGGCCTGCGCCGCGGGCGTCCTCGAAGCCCGCGGATCGTCCAGCAGCGGCAGAAGCTGGGTGACGTCGTGGCGGTTGCCTCCGGTGAGCGTCACGGCGAGCGGGGTGCCGCAACGGTCCACGATCACATGGTGCTTGGAGCCGGGGCGGGCGCGGTCAACGGCGAGGGGCCGACGTGATCCCCCCTGTGAGAGCTCGGACATGCGAGCCGTCCACGGCGCAGTCGTCCAGGTCCAGCAGGTCCGCGCGGCGCAGTTCGGTCAGCAGCGCGGCGTGCAGGCGGGGCCAGACGCCGGCCTCGGTCCAGTCCCGCAGCCGACGCCAGGCTGTGACTCCGGAGCAGCCCACGGTCTGGGCGGGGACATCGCGCCATGCGACACCGGTCCGCAGTACGTAGACGATGCCGGCGAGGGCTGCCCGGTCCGGGACTCGCAGTGGCCCAGGGTGGCGGTGTCGCCGTTCGGGAGCGGGTGGCAGCAGCGGAGCAACGCGCTCCCACAGGTCTTCCGGAACAAGATCAACACGCACTCGGACGCTCTGCCGACCAAGATCGTCGAGCGCAAGACCCGCGCTCAACTCATTCTGAAACGATCAGTAAGTTGGGGCCCAAGCAACCCGATCCCGATTGGCACTGGTCAGATGGCTCACAACTCCACCACCGTTCCTGCCCGCTCGTCCTCGAACGACCGGTGGCCGCTCTTCACCACCATGGCGATCCTGGCCGTCCCGGTCGGACTGGCCTGCACCGTCTACGCGTTCTGGGCCCACGGCCACTACGTCAGCGGACTGGTGTGCGTCCCCACCCCCGCGATACCCGTGTCCGCGCAGGTCGCCGCATGGGCCGGTCCTGCCATCGGCATACTTGCCGCGCCCTTCCTCGCCGTACTGCTGTGGGCCGCGGTGCGGGGGCGGAACGCCATGGCGCGGCCCCTCATGCCGCTGCTGATCATCGCGCTCGTCATCGACCTGCTGCTCATCGTGCCGGAGGTGGTCAACCTCCACTCGGTGCTCCCGGACTTCGAGCCGCACAAGGTCACCGCCACGTTCTGCGGGAAGGGCTACAGCTTCTGAGATCCGCGATCCCGCGGGCACCGGACCGGGGGTTCCGCGTTCCGGTCGGCCGTCCCGGCAGGGTGGCTGGGCCCTCCTCCGGCCTTCGGCGGCAGGCGTCAGGGGCAGGGCCAGGATCAGGGTCAAGGTCACTGCGGAGGCTTGGGGCGGGTTCGTCGAGCCCCGCACACCGCCGCCGATCAGGTTCTGCGCGAGATGACCATGATGTATTCGCAGGGGGCGTTCGTCGGGTTGGCGAAGCCGTGGTCCGCGTCGGCCTGGAAGAACAGGGAGTCGCCCGTGTTCAGGGTCTCGCTGATGCCGCCGATCGCGACGGTCACGGTGCCTTCGAGTACCACGAGTTGCTTCTCCACACCCGGCGGGTACGCGGGCAGCAGCCCGGTGGAGACGTGCGGGGGAAGGTGGTGGACGACCATCTCGGCTCGTCCCGCGCCCGGGGCCGCCGACACCATGTGCCGCTCGAAGCCGGTCTCCGGGTCACGGAATACGGGGCGATCGGTCTTGCGCATGACGAGGGCGACACCGGGCGCGGCGGCCGCCGGCGTACCGATCAGGTCCGAGAGCGACGCGTCGAGCGCGTGGGCGATCCTGGACGCGACGCCGATCGTCGGGCTCTTCTCGCCGCGTTCGACCTTGGACAGCATCGCCCGGCTGACCGACGACCGTTCGGACAGCTGCTCCAGCGTCAGGCCCGCCTCCTCGCGGCGCCGCCGCACGTTGCCGCCGAACGCACCGGCCAGGTCGTCACCGTGCTGCGGTTCGGCCGCGTTTCCGTCTTGCTCGACCACCGTGCTCCTCGATCGATGGGTACTGCGCTGCCCACAGTGTAGTGTTCTTCTAAAGGAGATCTGATCTCCTATCGGAGACGCACGATGTGCGCCCGACATGACGGAGGGGTTCCATGCGTTTGATCTCGTGTGGCCGGCACCACGCCACGTTCGAATTCGGCGACCTGCAGGTAACCTCGTTGCGAGACGGGTACATCGACATGCCGCCGACACGGCTCCGCGGCGTGGACGGGCGCGCGCTGGACGTGCTGCCGCCCGCGGTCCCGCTGGCCGGCGACAACCTGCGGCTGTCGGTCAACGCTTTCTTCGTCACCGACGGCACGCGGTCGGTTCTCGTCGACACCGGCGCGTCCGACGTCTGGCCCGACCCCACCATGGGATTGATCTACGACGCGCTCGACGAAGCGGGAGTCGACCGCGCGCGCATCACCGATGTGGCCATCACCCACCGGCACGAGGACCATGTGAGCGGACTGATCGCTCCGGACGGCTCGGAAGCATTCACCGGCCTCGAACGCGTGTGGGTCGGCGCGGGCGACGCCTCGGTGTTCTCGGGGCGGCTCGATCCGATCCGCGACCGGGTCGTACCCGTGTCGGGGAAGGTCGCGATCAACGACTGGACCACCGCGATCCCGACACCGGGCCACACGCCTGGTCACACCGTCTACGACGTCAGAAGCGGCACCGGGCATCTTCTCGTCTGGGGTGACACCGTCCATGTCCCCACCCTCCAATTCGATCAGCCGAACGTGGCCTGGGAGTTCGACGGCGACCAGTCCCAGGCCCGCGACGCGCGAGCGGCCCTCCTCGAACGACTGACCCGCCCCGACCACTTCGTAGCCGGCGCCCACCTCGACTCACCCGGGATCGCCCGCGTGACCCCCTCCAGCGACGGCGACGGCCACGGCTACGCGCTGGAGTACCTCGCACCACCGATCGGCTGATCGGGCCTGCCGGTCCCGGGCCGCGTCCGCGACGGCGGGCGGGGAGGGCAGGGTCGTCCGGCCGGGCGGCCGACCGTCAACTCGACTATCGGTTAGCGCAGTTGTCGATCTTCGCTTTACCTGGTCGTCAGCCCGCCCTTGAGCTTGCCGGGCTGACGACTCGGGGATCAGCCGTCGAACCACAGCAGCTTTCCGCGCTTCCACCGCACGCCGTAACGTCCCGTGATCTGGTCTGCGTAAGCTCAGAAAGAGCACTGCCAGCGCATTGGTGGCCCCTGGTTACAGGGACCTGTAATCCGGATCCAGGTCGGACCGTTGGAGGTGAGTCGGCCTGGGGCGCGGTGCCGCGATTGCTCGTGGTCCGTTTCCCCAGACCGCTCTCCGAACCCGCCGTGCGTGTCTCCACGCAACGGGCTCTCCACAGTTCCTGCCGTTGAGCGGAATGGTTCAGTAGCTGGACCAAGGGGTCGGGATCGTGTTGCCGCGCCAGCGGTAGCGGGTGACCGCCGGTTTGCGGGCGAGGTTGATCAACTCGATGCCGTCCACTGCGGGTGGTCGCCAGGTCCCGTCGGGACCGCGCAGCCACCGGCAGATGTCCTTCCATCCCCAGCGGTGCAGTTGCCTCATCCACGTCGTGAATCGTCGCCAGACGAAGTCGGCGATCTTCTTGAACGTGTGCTTGGCGACGGCGTGACGGAAGTACATGGCCCATCCGTACAGGATCTGGTTGAGCCGGATCAGTACGGATCTGGGGTCCAGCTGGGACGTCCTGCGGGTCAGGGCTCGAATCTTGTACCTCAGCTGCCGAACGGGCCGGCTGCCGATGAGCGTATAGACGAACCACTTGTCGACGGTCCCTCGCTTCTTCATCCACTTGAGGTGGAAGCCGAGGAAGTCGACACCCTCGCTCAGGTGCGCGATCCGGGTCTTCTCCGGCGAAAGCCGCAGACCCAACGGGGCGAGCACCGAAGCGACTTCTTCGCGCAGGGCCTCAGCGTCGCCGCGTTGGCCGCGGACCATGACGACGAAGTCATCCGCGTAGCGGATGATGCGCCAGGTCGGTTGGCCTCGGCTTCGACGCTTCATGCGCTGCCAGTTGGTGTGCATCTGCCCGCCGGGCAGCCAGTCGCGGTGCAGGTACTCGTCGAGCGCCGACAGCGCGATGTTGGCCAACAGCGGGGAGAGAATGCCCCCTTGCGGCGTCCCGGAATGCGTTTCCTCGATGCCGCCGAGCTCCGTGAGGATCCCGGCCTTGAGGAACGCCTTGACCAGGCAGAGCACGCGCTTGTCCTTCACCCGAAGGCGCACGCGGTCCATCAGGGCCGCGTGGTCGATCCGGTCGAAGCACGCCTCGATGTCAGCGTCCAGCACCCAGTGATAGCCCTGGGAGCCGAAGCGCTGGACCTCGGCGATGGCGTCGTGCGCCCGCCGCTCGGGCCGGAACCCATAGGAGATCGACATGAAGTCGGCCTCGAAGAGGGGTTCCAGCACCAGCTTCAGCGCAGCCTGGACCACGCGGTCGGCGATCGTGGGAATGCCCAGCTTGCGGACCTTCCCGGACCCGTCCGGCTTGGGGATCTTGCGCTCCCGCACCGGCTGGGGACGGAACTCGCCCGCCTTGATCGCCTCACGCTGCCCTTCCAGGAACACCCGGACGCCGATCTCCCGCTCGATCCGGCCGACCGTCAGGCCGTCGGATCCGGGAGTCTTCGCCCCGGTGTTGCCCGCCACCCGGTCCCACGCTCGTTGGAGCGTCGCGGGGTGGTGCACGAAGTTGAACAGGTCGTCGAACCGGCGGCCGGGATCGGCCACCGCCCAACGGTGAAGCTTGGCCTGCATCTCCGATACCCGGGCCCAACTCCCTTGCGAGATCAGGTCCGGAGCCGTGCCATTCGGCGCGGCGTCTTCCGGCATTGCAGCCTCCTTACCTCTCGTTACTGCTGCCGCCCTTCGCTATGTGACCGGCTTTCCCGGCCTCGGACTACTACGGCGGCTCCGTCCTGCCCGGCGCATTCGGCCGACGACGGACCTATCCCCGCGCCCGGACTGGCTGTCCGGTCCCAGGGAGCTGTCACCAGGCAGTTCCCGTGTTCACTCCCGATCGTTTGTCACAGGAGGTGCTCGACTTTGCCCCTACGGCATCGCCACGACTACGCCGCAGTCCTTCACCGTGGCCTCCCGGGACGGCCCACCTATGCCTTCCCGGAAGTTCCCCACTCGGTCATGCTCAGTGAGTGGGAACGCACCGTCACCAGCCCATATCCGCCAGGTTGGAGCTGGCAACTCATTAAGGGGCGTACACATCGATTCCTCTCGTACACCTCTGCGTCTCGCTTGCCGAACCCGATCCATCTGGCAGTGCTGGACCGTCCCGGCGTTGTCGGGGCTGCTTCCATCCGGCCTGGCGTCTCCCAGGACGAACTGCCCCCAGCTACACTCCCCGTGCTGCGACAGGGGGAGCAGCGAAGTCCTTTCACCTTCGCGCGATCGGAGAGCGCCTCACGGCGCACAGCCGGAGCAAGTTGTGAGGCAAGGAGTCCTTACCCTGCGTGCACCTCGCAGCGAAGAGAGTTGCTCTCGCCCAGGGGTGCGAGGGCAACACAGATGACCTCAGGGCAAGACCCTCGGGGGCCAGCAACGCAGCCCGACTCAAGCCCGCCGGACAGTGCGGTGAACGCTGGCTCGGCGCCGAAAGCCCCACACCGTGGCCCCAACCATCGGTACGGTAGCGATCCGTAGTGGCTTCAACACGGCACCGGGGGCCAGCGTGGGGGGCAACGGCATCACGTTCGGCAAGTTCATCGCGCTCCGTCGCGCCGAGATGGAGTGGACCCAGCTCCGCCTCGCCACTGAGCTCGACCGCAGCGAGGTCTGGATGTCGCTGGTCGAGCGGGACTTGCAGCAGGTGAAAGACCTGACCCTGCTCCGGCGCCTCGCGGAGGTACTGAGCTGCGAGCTCAACGAGCTGATGGCCTTACCGCAACCAGCCGCAGACCGGCCAAGGTCCCGCCCCCGCAAGTCCACCTCGGCTACGCTGACGAGCACTTCCGCTGCCGAGGAGGACGATGTGCGACGCCGCCCGTTCCTGACCCTGGCGGCTGCCGCCCTGTTCACCCCGGTCGTCGGCCAGCAGGCCGCGCACGCCGAGACAGCGTCACCGCTGGCCGGCCTGGAGGACCTGCTGCTCTACGGGACAGGGCGGGTTCCGGCGCCCCGCAGCGAGCCCACCCACGAGACCGTCGTTGCCTCCCTCCTGACGTCCCGTCGTGAGTTCAAGGCGGCCAAGTACGACGCGCTCGCTGAGACTCTGCCGAGCCGGATCGCTGCCGCCCAGATGGTCGGCAGCACCGAGGAGCGGGCTCGCAACGTCGCCCAGCTCTACAACCTCGCGGTCCGACTGTGCATCAAGATCGGCGACAACAACCTGGTGGCCATCACCGCCGACCGCGCGCTCACCGCCGCCCGGGGCGGCGGCGACCCGCTGGTGGTCGCCGAGGCACAGCGGATGGTCTCCAGCGCCTGGCGCCGCCAGGGCAGTCTGGCCCGAGCAACCGACATCGTGGTGGTCGCCGCCGAAGACCTCCTCGCCGACACTACGGTGCCCGAGTCCGCCCGCCTGGCCGCCCGCGGCGACCTGTACGCCACTGCGGCCTACACCGCCGCGAAGACCGGCGACCGCGCCTACGCACACTCGCTAATCCGTGAGGCTGCCGACAGCGCCGCAGCTGCCGGCCGGGCTTCCGGCCTGGTCGACGGCATCCAGGGCGTCGCCCTGCACGAGTTGTCGGTGCATTACGAGCTCGGTGACGCTGGCCGGGCGATCGAGCTGGCCTCCACGATCGACCCAACCGCGCTGCCGACCGCCGAGCGGCAAGCCCGGTTCTTCACCGATGTGGCCCGTGCGTTCGACCAGTGGAACAAGCCCGAACAGTGCTACCGGGCTCTCCTGGCCGCTGAGGAGGCGGCCCCGCAGGAAATCCGCCGGGGTGCCGTCCGTGACCTCGTCGCCCCCCTGCTTCGGCACGACCGCAAGCTGCCTGGCGTACGGGACTTCGCCGCCCGCGCGGGCGTTCAAATCGTCTGACCGTAGCCGGACTACGGGCCGTAGTCCGGCTACGGATCCAGCCTTCCGCCCGGCAGTTCACTGGGGAACGTCCGCTCCTCCCCCTGCTGCCGAAGGCCCTCCCATGCCAACGCCCAGCACCTCCCCACCGCCCGACAACCGGCGGCACGCCGCCCCGGCGGATCGTGACCGACTCGGCGCCTTCCTCACCGCATCCTGGGCCGCCTTGCACCTGCCCGTGCTCGCCCTGCTTGGCCTGGCTGTTCATAATCAGCCCGCCGAGGCCAGCCCCCAGATTGCGGCGACCGCGCCCGACCTGCCTGCTTCCTGAGGCACCCGGAGGCCGTCGTGACGACCCCACCTCCTTCTTCCGCTCGCTCGCCCGAGAGGAGATCCAGCCATGCACCGGCTGACCGACGCGCCCGCGCTGCACACTGAGTTGGAGCGCATCGACTACCGCACCACCCCCGCGTACTACTTCGACACCGAGCAGGTCACCGACCCGGTGGTGCTGCACCTGCTGAGCCACTGCCCAACCGTGTTCGGCCTCAAGAAGGCCATCACCGACCTCCTGGCCGGCAACCTGGACGTCCCCCTGCCGGAGGCCGCCGGGACCATCGAGCCCGGCGCCACCGTTCGGGGCCACGTGATCGTCGCGCCCGGGGCCGTCATCGCCGACGGCGCGTTCGTCACCGGTCCGGTGCTGGTGTGCCCCGGCGCTGTGATCGAAGCCGGCGCCCGGGTGCGCGACAACACCGTAGTCGGCCCCGGCTGCCGGATCGGCTTCGGCGCCGAGGTCACCCGCTCGCTGCTGACCGGTGGCGTCTTTATGAAGCACACCAGTTTCGTCGGGGACTCCGTGCTCGGCCTCGGCGTCAACATCGGCGCGTTCGTGTCCACCACCGGCCTGCGGGTCACCTCCGGGCCGGTCACCGAACCGGCCACCGAAGCGGTCTGCGCGTACCTCGACGGCCACCGAGTCGCCACTGGCCAGACCAAGTTCGGCGCGGTCATTGGCGACGGCGTGATCGTCCCCGCTGGCACCGTCCTCCAGCCCGCCACTCTGATCGGCGCGCACACCGTGCTCTATCCGAAGACCCAGGTCGGGGGCTTCTTCCCGGCCGGAAGCCAGGGAAGGTGACCATGCCCACCACCGACACCACCACGACGACCGCCCAGCGGGCCGTACGGATCACCGGGGGCCGCCGCCTGACGGGCACCGCCACCGTCCAGGGCAGCAAGAACATCGCCCTGCACCTGTACGCCGCCGCGATCCTCGCCGACGACCCGCTCACGCTGGTCGGCGCCCCCGGGATCCTGGACACCTCGGTCGTCGCCGACATCCTGCACCGCACCGGTACCCGCGCCACCGTGACCGACGACGAGTTCGCCACCCGTCCGGCCGACTCCTACTTCCCCGTCATCCCGGACGACCTCGGACGGCGCATCCGCACCACCGCCGTCATGGGCGGCGCCCTGCTGGCCCGCGCCGGCAAGGTCACCTTCCCCATCCCCGGCGGGGACGCCTTTTGCGCCCGCTACATCGACCGGCACCTGGCCGCGATGGAAGCTGCCGGGGCCGAGGTCGAAGTGCACCGCGGCCGGGTACGGGCCCGCTTCACCGGCAAGCGGCTGCCGTTTACCACTGACGCCGAGACCCGCTCATGGGGGCCGAGCCTGGGCGCGACGGTCACCGCCGTGCTGCTGGCCGCCCGAACCCCGGGTACCTCCTCGATCCTCAACCCCAGCATCGAGCCCGAAGTCACCCACACCGCAGCCCTGCTCTCGCAGGCCGGCGTCGGCATCGAGTGGCGGGGCCGCACGGCCCTGAACGTCACCGGCACCGACCGCATCCAGGGCGGGGTGTTCACCGTCCCGCCGGACCGGCTGGAGGCCGCCACCCTGGCGCTGGCCGCCGCCATCGCTGGCGGCACCGTCCACCTGGACGGCTTCCCGCCGGCCGCGTTCCCGGACGGGCTGGTGTCGGTGTTCGCCGACGCCGGAATCCAGTTCGACTCGTTGGACGGCGGAACGGCCGTCAGCGCCCCGGCCGGGCCACGGCCGGTACAGATGGCCACCGGCCCGCACCCGGGCTTCCCGACCGACGTGCAGCCACAGTTGACCGCCTTTCTCACCCAGGCCGACGGCACGTCCCGCATCGACGAGCGGATCTACACCCAGCGCGACACCCACCTGCCGGCCCTGGCCGCGTTCGGCGCCGCCGTCAACGCGACTGGCTCGGTGATCACCGTCCGGGGCCGGTCCGCGCTCACCAGCGCCGACGTGGCCGGGGAGGACATCCGGGCGGTGACCGCGCTCGTGATCGCTGCCCTGGCCGCCGAGGGCACCTCTACGATCCGAGGGATGTATCACCTGCGGCGCGGATACGGCAGCCTGCTGCCGAAGTTGGCCGCGCTCGGTGCCGACCTGACGATTGACCAGGAGTAGCCGTGACCCTCACCGTGCCGTGGAAGCCGAACGCGCTCGCCGAGCTGCGCGAGTGCCTGGACCTGATGACCGCTGACGGCACCGTGCCCGGCGGCGTCATCGCCCACGGTATCTTCGACACCGCGCCCGGCTACCTGGCCTCCGGCGTCGTCGCCCCCGAGTGCGGCGACGCCCGGCCGGGGCCGGACACGGTCTACGACGTGGCCTCGCTGACCAAGGTCCTGGCCACCTGGCCGTTGGTCGGCACCTCCCTTATGGATGGCTTCACCCTGGACACCCCGGCTCGGGAACTGCTGACCGGCATCCCGGCAGAGGCGCCGGGCGGACAGGTGACTGTCAGCCAGATCCTGTCCCACACATCCGGCCTACGGGCCGACACCCGCCTCGACCAGTACCGGGGCCGCCCCGAGCCACTCGCTGAACTGATCTGCGGCGAAGACCTGATCGCCGAGCCCGGCGCCGGCCACCGGTACATCAACCGCGGCTTCATCCTCCTCGGCCTGGCCCTGGCCCACTACCGCTGCCAGCGCCTGGACGAGCTGGCGGCCGAGCTCTGGCAGCACCTCGGCATGACCAGCACGACCTACGGACCGGTGCCCCGCTCCGCTCAGGTCGCCCCGACCGAGCAGCGGTTGACCGGCGGGCCCCGGCTTTGGGGAATGCCGCACGACGACAACGCCGCCCTGCTCGGCGGAGTCGCCGGCCACGCCGGGGTGTTCACCACCCCAGCCGACCTCGCCACCTTCGCCGTCCACCTGTTGTCCTCGCACGCCACTGATGGGCCCCTGGGTCGCTGGCTCGCCTACAGCATGCGGCCGCAGGCCGAGATCGAGCCGGGCCTCAACCGTGGCCTGGCCTGGATCCTCGCCGACGAGGGCGGCGTGGTCTACCACCACGGCTTCACCGGCACCAGCCTCTACCTCGCCCCGACCACCGGCCGCTACCTGGCCATCTGCACCAACGCCGTCTACCACCACCAGGACAATCGCACCCGCCTCGCCCCGCTGCGAGCCCTCGCCCTCAAGGCGATCACCGACGAACCCTAGGAGGGCCACCCGTGCCCAGCACCACGCTCGCGTCCCTCACCACCCTGCGGCTCGGTGGCCCGGCCAACAACGTCCTGCGGGTCGCCGACCCCGACGATTGGTTCGAACTAGTCCGTACGATCGGCGACCGGCAGGAGGACGCACCCCTCACCCTCGGCCACGGCCGTAACGTCATTGCCTCCGACACCGGCCACGAGGGCACCGTCGCCGTGATGAACACCAGAGGCATCACCATGAAGCGGGTGGACGACGACACGGTGGCCGCGACCGTCCAGGCCGGTCACCCGCTCGCCGACCTCGTCCAGTGGGCCTCAGCCGAACACCTCGCCGGGATCGAGTGCCTGGCCGGCATACCCGGCACTGTCGGCGCCGCCCCCGTCCAGAACGCCGGAGCCTACGGCCAGCAGGTCTCCGACACCCTCGACCACCTCACCGCCTGGGACTGGGACATGGGCCGACTGCGGACCCTGCCCGCCCAGGTATGCCGCCTCCACCATCGTGACAGCCGCTTCAAGAACGACCCCGGCCGCTGGACCATCCTCACCGCAACGTTCCACCTCACCCGCTCACCGGCCGCCCCCGTCACCTACCAGCCGCTCGCGGACGAACTCGGCGTCTCCATCAGCACCCGACCGCCCGTCGCCGAGGTGACGGCCGCCGTTCTCGCCAACCGCCACCGCCGCGGACTCCTCCTCGACCCCCACGGTCCAGATGCCCGCCAGGCCGGATCGGTCTTCCTCAATCCGCCCGTCACCGCCGCGCAGGCCGCCCGCTAGTCGACTGCCGGCTGTCCGGTTCACACCGACAGCGACGGGCAGCTGCATGCCAGCGCCGGCTGGCTGCTGGAGCACATCGGCTACCGCCCCGCCTACAAGATCGCGGCCGGCATCCGCTGCTCGGAACGCCGGACCCTCACGCTCACCGCCCACGACGGAGCGACCGCGGTGGGCTTCGCCCAGGCCCTCACCGAGCTCTCGGCCCAGGTCGAGATCGCGACCGGGATCAAACTCCGGCCCGAGCCGACGTTGGTCGGCGCCTGGACCGCCACCGCCAACGACCCGCAGCAGACCAAGGAGATCAAGTGATCGAGGTACGGCCCAGCCAGCAGATGCAGTCCCTCGGCGTCGTCCAACAGGGCATCCCCATCCTCAACCAGCCCGCCGAACCCTTCGACCTACCGGCCGAACACGCCGCCGCCCAGACCGTGATCGACGAGCTGTTCGCCGCCGTCGATCGCATCGGCCGCGTCCACGCCTTCGCCAAGGGCATGGGCCTCGCCGCCCCGCAGATCGGCATCCCCCGCGCCGCCGCCCTGGTCCTTCCCCCGACCGCCGGCGCCGAGCCGATCATCCTGCTCAACCCGACGATCACGGCCGTCTCCGACGAGACCGACGAACAATACGAGGGCTGCCTCAGCTTCTTCGACGTCCGCGGCATGGTGCCCCGCCCCCTCCGCATGGACGTCACCGTCACCACCCTCGACGGCACCATCACCACCGTCACCTACGAGTTCGGCCTCGCCCGCCTCATCGCCCACGAGATCGACCACCTCGACGGCCTGCTGTACACCGACCGCATGCGCCCCGACATCCACCCGATCCCGGTCGAGGAGTACCGCGGAACAGGTTCAACCTGGGCCTACTGACCTGTTGCACCTGTGCGCAAGACCCGACCTCTCAGGTCCGACTGCCTGGCATGGCCATCAAGTAGCCCGCGAACCCATACGGTTCGCGAGAGCAGTTGCGGCTTCCTGCGACACAAGGATCACCCTGCGCCTGAATGTGCCCTTCACGACGAAGAATCGAGCACCATCGCGGTCATCACCACGAACCCTCCACTCGTACAGCCCATTCCCCGGAATGACCCATCCCCACGGTGGACCAGACCGCGGCAGGAAGTCTCGGGCAAGCCCGTACCTCTGATGCATTCCACGGATTCGCGCGAGCGTACCTATGCTGCTCTCGTGCTCGACAGACCGGGGCGTGGCTGTCACGCCGGGGGCAATCTCTATGAAGTCCACGGCACGACCATAGAGCCGGAGAGGGGCCACCAAGCGCGGAAATGGGACTCACGCCGGCCTGGCCTCAAGAGCCGCTTGGCCCCGCCCCGTTGAGCCCCTCGTCAGGCCCACTCCGAGCGGGTCGACTCGAAGACGAGACATGCAGTCTGGACGGTTCGCGACAGCAGACAGAGGGGAAGCTCTGGCACGGCTTACTCGGGAGGGCGGCCTTCAAGACCTGCGGGACGAGCTGCGCGAACTCCGCCGTGAACTCAACGACGCCCACAAGACCATCACCGACGCCCGCCGCGAATCGGAATCCCTGCGTCTCGAACTTGAGACAGCACGCCGCGAGGCGGCCGAAGCACGGACAGACGCCTTGGGTAGAGCGGCTGAAAATCCCGTCTCGACTGCAGTCGCGCCTAGCTACGAGCCGATCCCCACAACCGTCGTGCACCCCCCTGTCCCCCACGAGGCAGCACTGGACGCATCTGACTCCGAACCCGAGGAGCAGGCCCCGGAGACTGCCGGGCAGCGGACGCTCGACGCCGTACTTGAGCAAGCTGCCGGCATCAGCGCAGCCGACCTCATCTGCCACCGCGACGCGTGGGCTTTCATCGTGGAACAAGCGGCCCGAAACGCCCACTTCCGCGTCCCGGGACTCGCTGCCAACGGCGACGACGACGAGCAGACCAATGTGACGCTTTCCGGACGCACCTTGATTGCCATCCTCAGCGCCCTGCACTCGACGCAGCAATCACATACGACCTCACGCGAGGACCGCGCACTCGCGTCGACGTACTACAACCGGATCGCCAGCGTCATCAACAACGCGCTTCCCTCACAGGGCGATGCCGCCAGGACCCGCATCGTCATCGACGATCGCCCCCCGCTCGCTCCCCACGACGCCATCAACTGATCGGCACCACGATATCGGCGCGACCTGCCAGTCGCGCGCAGCACAGCTGGCCGTGGTTGCAGTTTTGGTTGCATTCACCCCCACCGTTCAGAGCCCAGCCAGCAGGTCGTTCCGCCGCAGGTCAGGACGCCTACGACCGTCCCCGGACAGCCGGACGAACATCTGGAAAGCGTGTTGGGAGCAACCCCTCACGAGTTCGCATCTCGTATCCTCCGCCTCTGCCCGCCAGGGCGAACGAGGGCCCGGATCGCTCACTTGGGTTCTAGGGCCTGTGTGAGGTTGTGATCATTTGGTCGTCCGCAGGAGGTCGTCGATCCAGATCATCGCGGCGCGGAGGTGGAGGCCGGCGAGGTAGCTTTCGGGCTTCTTGTCGCAGCGGGTGGCGATGCCGCGCCATGCCTTCAGCCTGTTGATCAGGCCCTCGACGGTGTTCCGCTCCTTGTAGAGGTCGGCGTCGTGACCGACCGGCCTGCCACCCCTGCTGCCCTTCCGCTTCCGGCTCGCGGCCTGGTCCTTCTTCTCCGGGATGACCGCCTTGATCCCGCGTTTGCGCAGGTAGGCGGGGTTGCTGCGGGACGAGTAGGCCCTGTCCCCGGCGACCGCACCGGGCCGGGTGCGGGGACGGCCCACCGGCAGGCGGACCCGCACCTTCTCCAGCACGGGGATGAACTGCGGACTGTCCGCGGCCTGCCCCTCGGTCAGGACGAACGACAGCGGCCGGCACCTGCGGTCGGCGGCGAGGTGGACCTTGCTGGTCAGGCCGCCCCGGGACCGGCCGAGCAGGGCTTCCTTCAGGCGGAGCCTGCGCCGAAGCCGGGCGCGTCGCTGCTCGTCGTGTCCGTTCTGTTCCTGCGGCTCGCCCCTTTTTGACGGGCCTCTTCCTGCTCGCGCGCCGCCTCCTCCAGGGCGTCCATGACCTCCTCGCCGACGAGCATCCCGGCAGCGTCGTGGTGAGCACGGACGGACGTGGAATCCACACTGACCAGCGACAGGTCCGCCTTCCCGACGCGGGCAGCCTCGGCGATCAGGCCCTCCAACAGGGCGGTGAAGACGCCTGCGTCCCGCCAGACCCGGAACCGGCCGTAGACCGTCGGCCACGGGCCGAACTCGGACGGCATCTCCCGCCACTGGGCACTGGAGCGGAACCGCCAGATCACCCCCTCGAACTGCTCCCGCAGCCGCTCGGGGTACGGCCCGAACCGGCCGACCGGCAGATACGGCTCGATCAGCTTCCACTGATCATCAGTGAGTTGCCTACGCGTCACAGCCACAGTCCTACAGGGTTCTGCCCTCAGAAGAGGCAGAACCCCAAGACTGATCACAACCTCACACAGGCCCTAGCAGTCGTTGCAACACCCCAGTTCAGGGGATGCATTGGACTTCGAGATCCGCAGGGACCGGAACGCTCAGGGGCCTGTGAAGCTGAGCCGGGAGCGGGAGGCATACTCCCGGCTCATGCAGCAGGGCTACACCAACGTCGAGGCGTGCCGGATCGTCGGAGTCAACGACCGGACCGGTAGACGCTGGCTCTACGGGCGCACTACGTCGGGCAGGAACAAGGCGGGGGGGCCCCCCCCCCCCCGGGGGGCCCCCCCCGGGGGCGCCCCCCCCGGGGGGGGCGGCGCCCCCCCCCCCCCACCACCCACCCAAAACCGACAAAACAAACACAACAAAAAAAA
>NZ_JBIWNL010000005.1:0-103780 GCF_044767225.1 Kitasatospora sp. NPDC101447 | reverse complement strand
GGGGGGGGGGGGGGGCGCCTGCCCGCCCCCCCCCCCCGCCCGGCGCGCGCGGGGCCCCCCCCCCCCCGCCGGCCGGCCCCCCCCCCCCCCCCCCCCCCCCGCCCGCCCCCCCCCCCCCGCCTTCGGGTCCCTCCCGGTATCTGCGCGAGGACGAACAGCTCCACATCGCGGACCGGCTGCGGGAGAAGGCCACGGTCCGCCAGATCGCGGCCGAGCTGGGCCGCAGCCCGTCGACGGTCTCCCGGGAGATCCGTCGCAACCGCACCGTCGGCACCCGCGGGCAGTGGCACTACCGGCCGCACGCGGCCCAGGCCCGCTCCGATGCCCGCAGGCCCCGTCCCAAGCCCCGCAAGATCCTCTCGAATCCAGAGCTGCGGGGCGCCGTCCAGGCGATGCTGGACGAGAGGTGGAGTCCGGAGCAGATATGCCACGCTCTGCGGGCACAGTTCCCCGATCGGCCGGAGATGCACGTGGTTCCCGAGACCGTCTACCAGGCGCTCTACGTCCAGGGCCGTGGCCAGTTGCGGCGGGAGCTGGCCGGCGCCCTGCGGAGCGGGCGCGCCCGGCGCAAGCCCCAGCGGCAGGCCAACTGCCGACAGCCCCGCTTCGCCGACCCGATGGTCATGATCAGCGAGCGTCCGGCCGAGGCCGAGGACCGGGCCGTCCCCGGCCACTGGGAAGGCGATCTCATCATCGGCAAGGACCAGAAGTCGGCCATCGGCACCCTGGTCGAGCGCGCGACCCGCTTCGTGATGCTGCTGCACCTGCCCGGCGACCACACGGCCGAGACCGTCCGTGACGCCCTGGTGGCCACCGCCCGCACGCTGCCCACCGAGCTGAAACGCTCGCTGACGTGGGACCAGGGCAGCGAGATGGGCCGCCATCGCGAGTTCACCCTCGCCACCGCCATCCCGGTCTACTTCTGCGACCCGGCCAGCCCCTGGCAGCGCGGCTCGAACGAGAACACGAACGGCCTGCTGCGGCAGTACTTCCCCAAGGGCACCGACCTGTCCGTCCACACCCCGGAACACCTGGCCGCCGTCGCCGACCAGCTCAACCGCCGTCCACGCAAGACGCTCGGCTGGGAAACCCCAGCCGAGCGTCTGCATAAACTCCTCGCGGCCTAGATGAATGATGCGAAGGGTTAGTGGTCGTAGGCGGTCAGCGAGCGCATGACTGGCTGACCAGTGTGGTCGTTGTGCCAGATCGCGCAGGTCAGCGCGAGGACACGCTGCAGGACGCGGACCATTACCCCACCCGGGGTGCGGCCCTGGTGGCGTTCGAGGTCGAGCTGGGCCTTGAAGGTCTGGTTGACGGACTCGATGATCTGCCGCAGGGGCTTGAACAGGGCGGATCCGGCCCGCAAGGGCTCGCCCTTGCGGGCCGGCCGCAGCAGCTGCACTCCCCACTCGGCGAGTTCGTGTTCGAAGGTGCGGCCGTAGTACTGCCGGTCGCTGATGAGGGTCTGGCCCGGCCGGGAGGCCGCAAGGTCGGGCTCGGCGTGGAGCATGCCGAGCAGGGTCTCGCGCTCGTCCGCCTTCGCGCCGGTCAGCGCGAAGGCGACGGGCAGCCCGTGCAGGGTGCACAGGAGGTGCAGGCGCAGGCCCCAGAAGAACCGGGAGTGGCTGGCGCAGTAGCCGTATTCGGCCCATCCGGCCAGGTCCGAGCGTTTGGCCGTCTCGCGCGAGCGCCCGCACTCCACCGGTGTGGAGTCGACGACCCAGACGGTGTCGGTCCACAGCGAGGTGTCTCGGGCGAGCAGGCGGTTGACCCGTGCGACCAGGTCCGCGGCCTTGCGCAGGCGCCGGTTGTAGCCCGACTGCCCCGGCAGGTAAGGGAACAGGTGCCGCAGGTGGGATGAGGCGTGGCGGATCCAGCGGCGCTCGGAGGTGAAGCCGAGCAGGGCCTGCATCACCGCGAGGGTGACCAGTTCGGCGTCACTGAGCCGCGGCCTGATGCCGATCTCGGGACGCCACGGCGCCAGATGCGGCGATTCCTTCAGCAGGTCGTCGGTCTTCACGTAAAGTGCGGTCGCGAGGGAGTCCAGGTCAGGCGTCACAACCGACCTTTGGACTCCCTCGCTTCATCTCATGCGTCCCAGCTGACCCTTGGCATCAATCATCTAGACAACCGACCACGTGTTGCGACGACCACTAGAAACCGCCTCAGCGGTCCGGGCCCTCTGTCATCCGCCGTCCTCCACCAGTGCAGCCACTATGTTCCGGAGGGATCCCCGAGGGAGCGTCCGGCGTTGTCGATGAGCTCCTTGTACGTGATGACCTCTACACGATTCACGTGCGTGTTGAACGTCCGAAGCGCTTCGTTAATCTCCTGCTCCGGAACGCTCGGCTGGACGGCTGGATGGCCGATCAGGACGATGGCGCTTGCTCGGCGTGTCTCGATGCTGAATTCTTCGAAGATCTGTTGCCGGTTCTCATCCAGCCCGACAAGGTAGTTGACCGCTTGCCCCACGGCATCGTGCACCTCAGCAGTAGGCACCCAGGCTCCGCGATGTCGCTTCACCAGAGGGCCCTTCATGCTCATGGCTCGCTTCAACTCGACGATTTGAAGGCTTCCATCGCCGCGGATTAGAGGAATGTCGACCTCGTCACCGGACACTAACCTGCGCTGGGCAGCTTCCCCGACGAAACGTCCACCGAAGATCCAATACTGCCCCTCCAGCGCCCGTTGCAGGTCCAGCTCCGTGGCTGTTCTGTCCTCCGCCACTCTGCGCAAGCTGGCCAGACGGGCCGAGCGCTGCTGAAGCTGGGCCGCCCGGAGGATCATCTGGCCATCTGGGTCAGCAGCCAGGAGAGCCCATTCCTCTGGTGACGCGGCAATCCGCTGGGCGGCTTCACCCGGGTCTTCGATATCGATCCGTTCCTGGAGCACACGGTCCAGCCACACCATCTTCTCCGCCCGGCCGCGGAGGAGCGAGTAGCGCCCTGGCCGGCCTTCCGGCGCTACGAGGTACCGCGCGTCATGGCTGAGTGAGTCGATGTGGGCCAGCAGATCATCCACACCTGCACCGGGGTGTTGCTCCAGGTACTCGCGCCCCGCCTCGGCGACGTACTTGAAGTTGATCTCAAGCGTGCCCGCCACAAACCGCCGCAGCCGCTGGTTGCGGATGCCGTCCTGAAAGAGTCGATATCTCTCGTCGAACTCCGGCTGCAGGATTCGTTCCTCGGCGTAATCGAGGGAGTCCTGCAGTAGCCGCACAACCTCCCACTCACCAACCGAGGCTGCGTGCCCGCGTGCCGCCACCAAGAGTTGCACGAGCGCCTTCCCGCCTCTGCGGTGGCCACCTCGTCCGGTTCTCATGTGCTGGAGCACAGAGGTGAGCGCTCGCTTCACCTCGTTGTTTGCCGTCTGCTCGTGAACGTACTTGAGCTGCAGGTCCAGTGAGAAGTCTGATCTGACACCCATGGGCTGAAGTGTGACCGGCAGGTGTGACAGTGCCTCGTGAGTCAACCCATCATCGTGGACATGCTCATGCTGTCGCGCTTGAGGAGCCTCCTGGTCTCAGTATTGGTCTCGTTCATCCCCATCCAGCCGGGTTCGGCCACCGCCCATCGGTTTGCTCATCTGCTGGTCAGGACCGGTGTGAACCCCGGCGGACGGGGTTCGGGAGAATTGGAAAGCGTGTTGGGGGGCAACCTCTCACGAGTTCGAATCTCGTATCCTCCGCCTTCGCCCGCCAGGGCAAACGAGGGCCCCGACCGGTTCACCGGTCGGGGCCCTCGTCGGCCCGTGGTTGCCGTTTTGGTTGCGCTACCGGTTCTCGCCCGATGTCCGGTTGCGACTCGTTAGGACAGCTGTGATCTCGCGGGTATCCAATGGGTCGATGGCCATGGCGATGGGACATGCGATGACACTCATCGCATAAGCCGGTCATGCCGCCCGCCACATGCATCTGCCCTCGTCCAGGGGTTCGAGGACAGCCCCGGAGCCAAGGCCAGGGGGTAGGTCACGAAGGTGCTGCGTTGCCAGGCCTGTAGGCCCAGAACTCAGCTCTCGTACTCGGCGGCGATTCCCAGCACGCCGTTCGGCGACCACTCGTGCTCCAGGATCGAGTAGGTGATCGAGTCTCGCCAGGCACCGTGGACGAAGACGTGGTCGCGGATCCGCCCGTCCTCCGTCATGCCGGCCCGCAGCAGGGTGCGCGCCGATGCCTCGTTGAGCGGAGAGCGGGCGGCCCAGATGCGGTGCAGGCCGAGGACGTTGAAGCCGAGGGCGCACAGCAGGTGGACGGTCTCCGTGCCGAGGCCCTTGCCCCACTCGGCCGGGTGGAGGGCGAAGCCGATGGTGGCGGCCTGCTGCGGCTCGGTGGCCAGGCGGGCGTAGCCGATCAGCCGGTGCTCGCCGAGCCGGGTGACGGCGAGGCAGTACTCGGTTCGCGGGGTGGCGTTCGCGGAGGCGATGGAGCGGGCGGTGATCGCCTGGACCTGCTCGCGGGTGCGGGGTTCGAAGCTGAGGTGTCGGGTGGCCTCGGGGTCGCCGTAGATGGCCAGGAGGTCGTCGGTGTCCTCGGGTTCGACTTCGCGCAGTGCGAGGCGGGGGCCGGCCAGGTGGACTGGGGTCATGGCTGCGGAGCCTATCCGTGGGGTCACCGGACGAGGACCGAGGTCGGGGTGGCGGTGAAGGCCTCGATCTCCTCGCGCAGGTCGGCCGCCGCACCGACGCTGCGGCGACCGTCGCCGTGCAGGGCGGCGTGGACGCGCTGGGCGCTGCTGACGATGCCGAAGTTCCGCTGCTCAATGGGGAGGTCGAGCACCGGGCGGACGGCCTCGGCAGCCCCCTCGACCTCGCCTCGGGCGAGCTGGTCTCATTCACCCCGTCCAGGCGGGTCCGGCTGCTGCTCAGCGGTCCGCTCCGCTGCAGGTCAGGGCGAGTGTGAACCCAGGCGGACGGGGTGCGGGAGAAATGGTAAGCGCGTTGGGGGCAACCCCTCACGAGTTCGAATCTCGTATCCTCCGCCCCCGCCCGCCAGGGCGAACGAGGGTCCGGTCCGCTCTGCGGTGCGGGCCCTCGTCGCACTCACCCCCGTTGGTGCGTCATCCTTGTGCTCTCGGCCGATTCCGGCAGGGCATGGACGTCCTCCTATGTGGTGAGGTGCCCCATCAGCAAGAACAGCGGATCGGCACTGGCCGCGTGGCTGCGCGGTCTGGACGCGGCCGGGTTGGAGCGGGTCCTGGCTGCGCGCCCGGACGCCGTGTCGGCTCCGGAACCGCGGTCGGTCGGCGAACTGGCGGACCGCCTCCAGCGCCCGGCGTCAGTGGCCCTGGCCCTGCCTCGCCTCGCGCTGCCGTGCCTGCAGGTGGCGGAGGCCGTCGCCGCGCTGACGGGCGTGTCACGGGACGGTCTGGCGGGCCTCCTCGACGCGACGCACGGTGACCGCGCCCACGGGTTGGATGCCGTCCTGGAGACGCTGGCCGATCGCGCTCTGGTGTGGCCCGACGGCAACGGCCTGCTGCACATGGCGGCGCCGCTGCGGAACGCGTGGGACGCGCCGCTGGGGCTCGACGCGCCGCTCGCGCGACTGCTCGCGGGCTCGAACTCCGACGAACTTGGCCGCATGTTGGCGAAGCTCGACGTCAAACCCGCCGCCAACAGGAAAGAGATGCGTCTGACGGCGCTGATCGACCACCACAACGATCCGGCGCGGGTCGCCGCACTGGTGGCCAAGGCGCCCGGAACCACTCGGAAGCTCCTTGAACGGCGGGCGCATGAGGTTCCGGAGCAACCGGGCTTCATCATGTTCGGGGCTCCGCGGACCGACTCCCAGCCCGGCGAACAATGGGCGGTGGAGCGGGGGCTGCTGATCCGGGACCAGCATCGGTACGGGCCGGCCCGCATGCCCGCGGAGGTGGCACTCACGCTGCGCGGCTCCGACTGGCACGCCCCGTTCACACCCGTGCAGCCCGGCGTACGGTCGGTGCCCGCCACCGTCTCGGGCGTCGAGCGGGAAGCCGCAGCCGCCTTGATGGCGTTCGCCGCCCACGCCGTGTCCGTCCTCGGGGTGTGCGCCGCCGCTCCACCGGCCCGGCTGAAGGCCGGCGGGGTCGGCGCCCGCGAGCTGGCCAGGATCGGCAAAGCGGCGCGGTGCGACGAGATCCTGGTACGCCTCGTGCTGGAGACGGCGAGCGCGGCCGGACTGCTGGCCCGGGACGGCGACCGGGTCGCGGCGACCGCGTCCTACGACAACTGGGCCGAGCAGGAACCGGCCGCCCAACTCGCCGTGCTGCTCCGGGCGTGGTGGGCGCTCCCGCTGGCCCCCGGCGGGAGCCGCGACGAAGACGGGAAGGCGCTGCCGGCGCTCGCCGGGGCAGCGCCCTGCGGAGGCTGCGTGCAGGCCCGGCACGGGCTACTCGCAGCCGCGTCGCAGCTCCCCGCCGGCGAAGGCGCGGCGAACCCGGCGGACCTGGGGGTGCTACTCGTGTGGCTCCGCCCGCTCGTCGACGAACTCCCCCAGGACACCACACCGTTCGCCACCCTGATCCGGGAGGCGGAACTGCTCGGCGCACTCGCCCTCGGAGCCGTGTCCCCGATCGGGGCCGCCCTGCTCGCCGACGACGCCGAAGCCCTGACCGACGCCTGTCGGCGACTGCTGCCCGCCGCCAGCGGGACCGCCCGTTTCGGCAGCGATCTCACGGCCGTGGTCGCCGGCACGCCGTCGGCCCGCATCCTCGCACTGCTGGACTCCGTCGCGGACCGGGAGACCGCCGGTGCGGCGTCCGTGTGGCGGTTCAGCCCGGGAAGCGTCCGCCGTGCCCTCGACGCCGGCCTCACCCCCGCCGGCCTCACCGCCGACCTGGCCGCCATCGCCGTCGAGCCGCTTCCCCAGCCGCTCTCGTACCTGATCCACGACACCGCGCGCAGCCACGGTCGGATGCGCGTCGTCTCCGCGGCCTGTGTGATCCACGGCGAGGAGCCCGCCCTCCTTGCCGAACTGGCCGCGCACCGCAAGCTCACCCAGCTCGGCCTGCGGCTGCTGGCACCGACGGTGCTGATCAGCCGTACCCCACTGGACAAGACGCTCACGGCACTGCGGTCCGCGGGCTACGCCCCCGTCGCCGAGAAACCCGACGGGACCGTGCGGATCGAACGGGCCCAGCACCACCGCGCGGCGAGCCCCGTTCCGTCCCCGCGCCTGCCCGGCGGCAGGTCCCGCACGCAGCGGACGGACGCCCGCACCGCGAACGCGGGAGCGCCCGTCGATCTGCGCGCCCTCGCCACCCGGCTTCGGGACGCCCCGCAGGACATCCCGGAGCCCGACCCTTGGGACGGTCGCCCCTACGACAGCGACACCGAGGAGATCATGGCTGGGTACGCGCGCAATCTGTCCTTCACCGACGTCCGCCAGCTGGCCGATGCCGTCAACGACGGCCGGACCATCACGATCGAGTACGTCGCGACCTCGGGCAACGCGACGGTCCGCACCCTCAGCAAGCTCGAACTGGATGCCCCCTACCTCCGCGCCTGGTGCCACCTGCGGGACGACGAGCGCGTGTTCACCATCTCGCGCATCCACGGGGTCATGCCCGCGTAGCGTGGGAGGCAACCCCTCACGAGTATCCTCCGCCTCCGCCCGCCAGGGCAGACGAGGGCCCGGACCGGTTCACCGGTCCGGGCTCTCCGCGTGTTCGGTGGCGGTGCCCGCCGAGGCTGTGCCCGCCGAGACTGTGCACGCCCGGTTCGGCCGCTGGGCCACGGCGGTGCCAGCGGCCTTGCCTCACCTATCGATATTCGATAGCTTTCCATCGTAAGTCGATGCAAGGATGGGTCATGGGAAAGCTGGCAGTACGCGCGCTGCGCGCCGTGCTCGTGGTGGTGCTTACGGGCACCGTGTTCGTGCAGGCATTGATGGTGTGGACGTTGGTCACCGGGAGTGACCCGGAGGACGGGTCGATCCCGCTGACCCCGCTGCGCGTGATCACGATCCTGGGCATCGGGGCGGCCCAGGTCACCATGGTCTGCGTCTGGCGACTGGTGACGATGGTGCGACGCGGAACCGTGTTCTCCCACGCCGCCTTCCGGTACGTGGACGTCATCATCGGCGCGATCGCTTCGATCGCTGTCCTGTGGCTGGCGGTCACGGCCGTGAACGCGCCCGGTCAGCGGGACGACCCGGGCGTCACCCTCATCATGGGCGGGATCGCCATGGCCATCCTGGGAGTTGCGCTCATCGTGCTCGTGCTGAGGATGCTGCTCGCCCAGGCCGTCGCCCGCGATGCCGAAGCGACGCTGATGCAGGCCGAATTGGACGAGGTCATCTGATGCCGATCGCCGTCGACATCGACGTGATGCTGGCCAAGCGGAAGATGTCCGTGGGCGAACTCGCCGACCGCGTGGGGATCACGCCCGCCAACCTGGCAGTACTCAAGAACGGCCGCGCCAAGGCGGTGCGCTTCGCGACGCTCGCCGCGCTCTGCGAAGTGCTCGGGTGCCAGCCGGGCGACCTGCTTCGCTGGGAGGCCGAGGACACCGCAGGCGAGTGAACCGTGCCGGCCGGCCCGTCATTGCCGAGCCCGGGTGCCTTCGGTACAGCGCCCGGCGGAAGGCGGGCGCGACCGGTCACGGGCAGGCCCGCCCCGGACAGCGGCTGCGCCCAGCACAAGGATCGTGGCTCGGGACAGGCGAGGGGGGTGTTTCACGATGATTCCTTCAGAAGTCGCACGCTTCCTGACACCCCTGCTGGGGACCGCACGCCCCGGAGTCCCGTCCCGGCGGCACCCGGCACACCGCCACCCCGGGGCGGCCGGTCAGGCCCGCCGCAGGAAAGGGGGCAGGGGAACATCTCAATGGAACCGGCGCTCCGAGGCGTGGCCGGTAGGCGCGGGATCGACCAGGCCGGCACCACCGAGGCGGGTCCGATTCACAGGTGTTTCGAAGATCAGCTGCTGAAGCGCAGTAGGGTTCGGTTCCGGTGAAGGGGGTCATCACATGGAACGAATGCGGGTCCTCCTGCTGGACGCGGCTCCCGGCGAGCTGCTCGACCGGGAGTTGCAACGTCTGCTGGGCCATGGCCTGGCCGTCACGTTGAACCTCCGGCGGGTGACCGACAGAGCCGAGGCCCGGGCCACCTGGGACGGCCGCGTGGACTTTGCCGATTTCGACGCCTTCGACGAGCCGACGTTGATCGCCGAGACCGTCCGGGACGGGGTCGGCTACCACGCGGTCAAGTCCCGCGGAGGCGTTCCGCTGCGCGCAGCATTCCTCACGGCAGCCACCGACCCCACGCTGGCCAACCGGCTTCGGGTGGTCGGCCGGGCCGGGGCGGGCACCGATCATGTCGAGCTGGCCGCCGCCGTCCGCCACGGCGTCGTTGTCACCCACACCCCGGGCTCCAACGCGAACGCCGTCGCCGAGTTCGCCCTGGCTCAGCTGCTCGCCCTCACCCGGAACCTTCCGGCACACAACGAGGCCGCGCACCGGAGCCGTTGGAGCACACCGGCCGCCCCCGCAGTGGAGCTGTCGGAACTGACCCTGGGCGTCGTCGGGTTGGGCCGGATCGGCCTGGCGCTGGTCGAACGAGCCGCCGCCCTGGGCATGGCGGTCCAGGGCCTCTCACGGCGCCCGACCGGGAGCTCCGTCCCCCGTGCCGAGTCCCTCGACGCGCTGCTCGCCACCAGCGACGTGGTCTCCCTGCACCTTCCGCTCACCCCGCAGACCCGGGCGATGATCGGTCGGGAGGAGCTGGCAGTCATGCGGCCAGGGTCGATCCTGCTGAACACCGCCCGGGGCGGGATCGTCGACGAACAGGCACTGGCCGACGCCTTGCGCGACCCGGCACACCCGCTCCTGGCGGCAGCCGTCGACACCTTCGAGCACGAGCACGCCGCCTTCGCCTCGCCGCTCCTCGGTCTGCCGAACGCCCTGCTGACCCCGCATGTCGCCGGGATGACCAGGGGCGCCATGGCGACGGCGGCGATCCGGTGCGCGGACCACATCGCGTCGCTGCTCGACGGCCGCCCGGACGGCGTGCCCGTGGTGACCGGCTGACGCCGGCCCATCGCCAGGGGAACGCCATCGGACGCGCGGGCTTCTCGGGCGGGGTCTCCCACCCGATGGCAGGTCGAGAGGTGCCCCGGCCGGGGCGCGTCCGGTGTCCGCGAGCAGAGTCATGTGGTCTCGAAAGCTGCGCCGATGCCCTACTGTTTACCCGATCTCACAAGGGGCGGGGGGTCCGATGCAGGGCGTGCTGGTCGGCGAGCGCTACCGGATGGCCGAGCTTCTCGGCGCGGGCGGCATGGGTGCGGTGTGGAGTGCCCATGACGTCCGGCTGGAGCGGGACGTTGCCGTCAAGCTCGTCCTGCCGCGCTTCGACGGTGAGGACGGCGCCGCGGCGCAGGCGCGCTTCGAGCGGGAGGTGCGGATCACCGCGCGGCTCCGCCATCCGAACATCGTGGGTGTTCACGACTGCGGGACCCACCGGGACGCCGGGCGGTCCGTGCCGTTCGTGGTCATGGACCTCCTGCCCGGGCGGTCGCTCGACGCGGTGCTGAAGTCCGGTCAGCGCCCGGGCGTCGGGCAGGTCGTGGACTGGGGCGTGCAGGTCTGCCGGGCGCTGGCCGCGGCGCACCACGAGGGTGTCGTGCACCGCGACATCAAGCCGGCCAACCTCTTCCTGACCCGACGTGCCGACGGCACGGAGGCCGTCGTCGTCCTCGACTTCGGCATCGCCGCCTACCTGCAGGGGGACCACACCCAGCTGACCGCCGACGGTCACATGATCGGCACCGCCGCCTACATGGCTCCCGAGCAGGCCATGGGCGAGGCGGGGCGGCGCTCCGACGCGGCGGTGCTGCTGGGAGGGGTGGCCGCCGATCGGGCGCGCGTGCTGGGCCGCGATCATCCGCACACGCTGACCGCCCGGCACAACCACGCGTACAACCTGGGCGAGGCCGGGCGGTACACGGAGGCGGCCGGACTGCTGGAGGGGGTGGCGGCCGATCGGGCGCGCGTCCTCGGGACGTCCCACCGACTGACGGTCATGTCCCGGCGGAGCCAGGCGGTCTACGCCGGGAAGATCCGGCGGTTCGGCTGACCTTCGGCCGGACTGACTCTCGGCCGGGCTGACTCTCGGCCGGGCTGATCCTCGGCCCGGCCGCCACGGTGGTTCGGCCCTGGGACCTCCCACCGGCCGGTCCCACCGGCCGGTCCCGGGGCCACACGTGCGCTCCCGGGACCGGTCTGTCTGCGTCCGGTGAGTCCGGTCCCGTGGTGGGGCGGTCCCGGCCCGGCGCTGGAGATGCCGGCGCCGTCGATGCTGGCGCCAGCCGCGTGTCAGCTGTGGGTGGGCAGCACGTGGTAGCAGTAGCTGGCGTACGCCCCGAAGCCGGTGTTCCAGTCGTAGCTCTGCTGGATCTCCTCGTTGATCTGCTGCCACAGCACCGTGCCGGTGTCCGGGCCGACCACGCCGTCGGGGTCCAGGCTGAAGTCGTGCTGCAGCTGCTGGAGTGCCCCCAGCGTGGCCGGGCCGAACTCGCCGTCCTGCGAGATGATGTCGGCGCTGGTCCGCCGCTCGATGTGCGCGTGGTTGATGGCTGCCTGCACGCAGTAGGCCGACAGCCCGCTCGCGCCGTAGCGGACGTACGACACTCCCGGCTTGGCGCTGGCCGTACCGGCGGTGACCGCCAGGACTGCGGCGGAGACCGCGGCCACCGTACTGATCGAACGGGCACGCTTGCGTATCGACATGTGTTCCCCCGTGGAATGGTTGTCGGCGGACAGCCGGCGCCGGCCCGGTCCGGTCCGGCGCGTGGCTGCCCGAGATCGACTGGATCCTAGACCGACACCGGTTCGAATGTGATCGGATTACGAAGACCGGGCGCCATCCGGAAGGCTGGGCGGGGACCAACCGCACCTTCGACGCTGTCCTGCAGCTGCCGAGCGCGAGAGGCGTCACGACTGATCACCCTGTCTCCCGAGAGCACGAGGAGGCAGAATGATCGCCATGACGACTTGAAGAGCACCGGCCGGACGCAAGTCCTGGCGAAGGGGCGCAACCGGCTGGTGCGTCCGCGACGGTGAACGCGCGGTCTGCACGGTGTGCCGGGAGCCGGTCCGTTCGAACCAGTACCGCGTGTACCCGCCCGAGTCCTCCGGCTTCGAGCGGTGTATCGCGTTCGGCTGGTGCTCGGGGTGCCGGATCTACGCGGGCAACATGGTCCACATTCACCGCAAGCGGGTCTTGGTCGACGCGCTTGCGTCGCTGTCGGCCGATGACCGCGAACGCTTGCTGCGCAAGGAGGCCGCGCTGATCGACTACCTCGACGGCCAAGGCATCGGCCGGCACTGAGCTGAGCACCTGGTGAGCCCAGGTGCAGAGGGTTCGGGCGAGCGAGAAGCCGTCAAGGCCCGGGCGTCGTCGCCGGCCGGAGAGCAGGGGCAGGACGAGGGAGTCGGCCTCGGCGGTGATCGCTGCGCCCGCCTACTTGAGCAGGAAGTCGTAGACCGCCTGCCGTCCGGCCGGGTTCGCCGCCCGGTTCTGCACCGAGTGCGCCGCCCCGGGCACGATCACGATCGTCGGGTCGTGTGCCAACTCGGCCTGCTGGTACAGCCATTCGTACGGCGTGGCCAGATCGCGGTCCCCACCGAGCAGCAGGACCGGCACGTCGGGCAGCTTGCGGTGTGCCGGCGGGATGGGCGGTACCGGCTCGCGGGGCCAGTCCAGGCAGACCAGTAGGCTGCCGAGCCCGGTGGCGGTCGCGGCGTCGTACGGCCAGGTCTGCTCGGCGGTCAGCCGCTGCCGGGTGCGCTCCAGCGCCGCCGCGCGCCCCGCGACGGGGGTGTCGGTGGTGCCCCACGGGAAGTGCGAGTCGGCACACAGGGCGGCGGAGTGCAGCCCCTGGCTGAGTTCCTCGGCCGAGGCGGAGTCGACCTCCCGGTGGATGACCGCGAAGAACTCCTGGAGCTTCGCGGGCTGCCCGGCGGCGGCCTCGTGCAGGATCTCCGGGACACCGCCGTAGTCCGGGTCGATGAACTCGTAGCCGGTGAGCGCGCTCAGGATCTGCGCCCCGTTCCCGTACCGCCGGACGGTGGCGGCGAGGTCGGCGGCCGGGTCGGTGGTGCAGCCGGTGGCCCGGCAGGCGGCCCGAAGGACGCGGGCGGTGGCGGGCAGTGCGGCCAGGTCGAGCGGGTCGAAGCCCTGTGGCGGGGCCACCGAGTCGAGCACCAGGCGGGCCACGTGGGCCGGGTGGGCGAGGGCGTAGCGCTTGGCGACGACGGTGCCGTAGGAGACGCCGTCGAGGGTGAGGCGCCGGTCGCCGAGGGCCTGGCGTAGCAGGTCGATGTCGGCGACGGTGTCCGCGGTGCTGTAGTAGCGGGCGTTGGGGCCGAGGGCGGCGGCGCAGTCGGCGATCGACTGCCGGCGCGGCACGGCGAGGTCGGAGGAGCCCATGTCCTCCTGGAGCCCCGGGCACTGGAGCGCGCCGCGGCCGGTGCCGCGCTGGTCGTACATGACCAGGCGGTAGTCCTTGAGGACGGGTTCGAGCTTGCTCGCGATCCGCTTCATCGACGGGACGCCGGGCTGGCCGGGGCCGCCGGTGAGGAACAGCAGGTCGCCCTTGGGCGCCTTGGCGTTGCCGGTGACGGCAACCACGAGGTCGAGGGTGCCGGGGGTGGCACCGCTGTGGTCGAGCGGGACGGTGAGGGTCCCGCAGGTGAACTCGGGCGCGTCCGGGCACGGCGCCTGCCCGGTGATCCCGCCGCCGACGAGGGCCGGTTCGGCGGCCGCCGGGAGGGCGGGAGTGGCCAGAGTGGTGCCGGCGACCACCGCGACGGCTCCCAGCAGGGCGGCGACGCGGCCACGTGTGCTCGTCATGTTCGTCCTTCCGCTCAGGCCGCGTCCGTACGGTCACGGTCACGGTCACGGCCGGGCTCCGGAACGCTCGCTACGGGACCGCCCGGCCGCGTTCGTCGGGCCAGCCCGGCCGCCACTTCGCCAGGTACTCGTCGAAGTCACCGGTCACGAACTGCGGATCCACCGCCTTGAGGCGGACCTGCTGCCGCTCGTCCGCCCACCACAGCTCGAACTCCGTGACCGTCCCCACGGCCGGCCAGCGGTCGGCTTCCGCCGGCAGCAGCCGGCAGTCCACGAAGCCGCCGACCGGGAGGCCGATGTCGACGAAGACGCCGATGGCGCCCGGGTTCGGAACGAGGGTCACCGTCCCCTGGAAGCGCTGCCCGAAGCGGAGGCCCCGGCGGATGCAGTCCCATTCATCGGTGGTCGGCATCCCGGCATCGTTCCACAGGGCCACCCGCCGGCGCACCGGAGCAGGCGTCCGGATGGCATCCGTCGCGGCACGACGTCGGCCGTCGGGGCCGACCTTCACCCCCCCGGGTGGGCGGACCGCGTCGCCGTGGCGCCGCGGGGGCCTCGGCCGTCGGCGCCGAGGCCCCCTGCGGGACCTGCGGCTACCTGTCGACGGCGACGGTCACGCCGTTCCAGTCGTCCAGGTCCGCGGTGCGGGCCTCCAGCGCGGTGCGCATGCCGGTGGCGCTGGAGGTGCCGAGGGCCAGGCGCAGCGGGGGGTTGGGGCTGTCGACCGCGGCTCGGATGCCTTCGGCGATCCGGGCGGCGGAGGAGAACGCGTCTGCGGGCAGTTCTCCGATGCCCTTCTGGACCTCGCGGACGGTCCGGTCGTAGTCGTCGAGGCCGGCGGCGACGTCGAGGTTGGCCAGGAAGGGGGTGGCGGTCATTCCGGGCTGGATGATCGTGACCTTGATGCCGAGCGGTGCGACCTCGGCCACCAGGGCGTCCGACAGTCCCTCGACCGCGTACTTGGTCGCGGCCAGCAGTCCTACGCCGGGGTGGGCGGACTGCCCGTAGACGGACGAGCCCTGGAGGATGTGTCCGGATCGCTGGGCGCGGAGGACCGGAAGGGTCGCGCGGAGCACGTTGAGCACGCCAAAGACGTTGGTGTCGAACACGGCGCGGGCCTGCGTGTCGGAGGCTTCCTCGACGGCTCCGAAGAGTCCGTAGCCGGCGTTGTTGGCGACCACGTCGATGCGGCCGAAGTGCGAGAGCGTGCGCTCCACCGCTTCCCGGACGGCCTGCTCGTCCCGCACGTCCGCAGGGATGAGGAGCAGGCGGTCGCCGTGCGCCTCGGTCAGTTCGTCCAGGGGAGCGGTGTCGCGGGCGAGTGCCGAGACGACGTCGCCGTTCTCCAGCGCCAGGAGGGTCAGTTCGCGGCCGATACCGGACGTCGCGCCGGTGATGAGCCAGGTGCGGGGGCTGTTCTGCTGGTTCGGTGTTCCGTTCATGTTGCGACCGTAAGCGGTTAGCTCATAACGAGTCAACCGGGGTGGCGCTCTGCGTTGCCTGTTAGGCGGCTTAGTGCCTCGCCTTGCTGAGGTACGATGGCGTGATGAGCAGTGCTGCAGCCGGATCTGCGAAACCCAGCCCGCGCACCGTCATGCCGGAAGTGGAGACCGTGCTCGCGTTCGTGAACACGCGCGCGGACGGAGGCGGACGGCGAGAACTGTTCGGCGACGGGCGCTCGTTCGCGG
The DNA here is from genome assembly GCF_044767225.1 of Kitasatospora sp. NPDC101447. Taxonomy (NCBI): domain Bacteria; kingdom Bacillati; phylum Actinomycetota; class Actinomycetes; order Kitasatosporales; family Streptomycetaceae; genus Kitasatospora; species Kitasatospora sp. NPDC101447. The sequence goes on along the minus strand of NZ_JBIWNL010000005.1, from coordinate 88,267 downwards.
CGTGGCTCGCGGAGCGCGACGAGTTCGGCGGCGAGACCGTGGCGACCGACGCCGATGCCGCGGCCGCACGCGAGCTGCGTGACGCCCTGGTGACCCTGCTGCTCGCGCACTCCGGCGATGAGGAGAGCCAGGGCGAGCCGCTCCGGCACGCCGAGCAACACCTGCGCCGCGCCGGTGCGCTCTACCCGCTGGCGACGTTGGTCACGGCCGGCGGTGTCGAGCTGGCATCGCCGCAGGCGGGGGTGCCGAGGGTGTTCGGGACCGTACTGGCCGCGGTGACGACGTTCGCGCAGACCGGCGACTGGGGGCGCATCAAGGCGTGCCGCAACCCCCCGTGCCATTTCGGTTTCTTCGACCGCACCCGCAACGGGGCAGGGCTCTACTGCAGTACCGGCTGCGGCTCCCAGGTATCCATGCGCAACTACCGCCGGCGGCAGCGCCGGGAGGACGAGGCGCCGCCCGAGGCGTGAGGTTTCGGCTCCACGGGTGGCCACCCGTTGAAGCCGTGGCCACCCGTGTGAGCTTGTGGCCCCAAGGTGCGCCGCTCCCAGAGTGGAACGTTGCTCCAAGTTGGCTCGGTGCTCTACGCCGCCTCGACGCTCGTGCACTACATCCTCGGCGCGATCAGCCAGAACGCCCGCGTCGAAGGGGACACTTCGGGCATCGACCCGGGGGTAGACCGCGAGGAGTTCTTCGACGCCGCCTCGCAGGCGTGGCAGGGCCTCGACGCCGAGTCCCACCCGTTCATGCACGCCATCGCGGGCCAGATGAGGGAGCGCGACGACCGCGAGCAGTTCCTCACCGGCATCGCCGTCGTCCTCGACGGCCTCACCCGTCTGCGCTGACCCCGCTCCACAGGGCCAGGCCGGGCCGGGCGGGGTCGAGTCGGGCTGGGTCGAACCGGGCTGGCTGGGTTGGGTCGGGCGGCCAACTGGACTTCTCCGAAGGGAGATTGCTCATGCACGACACAGTGATCGCGGGCGCCGGCCCGGTCGGCCTGTTCCTGGCCGGCGAACTGGCCCTGTCCGGCTGCTCGGTCCTGATCATCGAACGGGACCGGGAACCCACCTCGCCGCTGAAGGCACTCCCGCTCGGCCTGCGCGGCCTGAACGCCGGCTCGGCCGAGACGCTCCACCGCCGCGGCCTGCTCGAAGCGATGACGGAGGCCTCCGGCGTCGACGGGAAGGCGGTCGGTGCGGACCCCGACGCGAGTGGACCGCCCGCTCCCCGCAGCGTGTCCCACTTCGCGGGCATGGGCCTGGACGCGGGTGGCATCGACGCGTCCGCTCTGCCCTTCCGGCTGCCCGGCCCGGCGACGGAAGGGTTCATGACGAGCCTGGAAGCCGTCTCGACGGTGCTCGCCCGGCGGGCCGCCTCGCTCGGCGTGGAGATCGTCCGGGGTGTTCCCGTCACCGCCGTGACGCAGGACGACGACGGTGCGACCGCCACTGCCGGCGGACAGGAGTACCGCGGGCGCTGGCTGGTGGGCTGCGACGGCGGGCGCAGCGCGGTGCGCGCGCTCGCGGGCTTCGACTTCGTCGGCACCGACCCGCTGTTCACCGGCTACGCCGCCAAGGTCACCTGGTCACCAGGGTGTCCATTCGCCGGCCAGGTGGCCTGGTCGGTCACCACCGCGCGAGCGCCTGGGGGATTCGCCGCCAGACCCGGCGTGGCTCCGACTCGGATGTCCTGGCCTACCTGTTCCTCCGCCACTCCACCAGTTTTGCGATCAGCTGCCCGATCTCTATCAGGAGCCGTGCGAGCCCGACAACGGCCAGGATCGTTGTTTCGATCACTGCAGTGGCCGCCGCGCCGCCGACCGCGAGTGTCGTATCGATCAGCCCGCCGGATCTTGAACTACCGGACATCCAGGACTCCTTGACTTGGCGTCAGACAAACATCCGCTACCCATGGGGACTCTTCCCGTGCCACGCCGGTTCCAAAGACGAGCCACAGGCCGACGCCGGCGCGCACGGGCACAGCACGTGATCAAGGACGAGAGACGCACGCACGTGCCGAGCGGCGCAGCGTCGTCCAGGCGGTGGCCAGGGCGCGGGTTGGTCGGGCCGGAGGCGGCCGGAACGAGCCCGGACAAGCCGCCGAGCGGGGCAGGACCGGACGCCGGGGATTCATCACGGCGGTAGATCCCGGGGCCCGCGACAGCACCGGCCAGGACGAGCAGCCGGGGCGCAGCCGGGCGGCGATCTCACCGACCAGGCGCACGGGTCGAGTGGCCATCGGCAGCGCCGGCGGAATCACCGCACCCCATGGTCCTGCCGGACCCCGGCCCGGACCCCGTCCCCGGCCCGGCCGTCGTCCCGGCCCGGCCGTCCGGGTCAGCGGGAGCGGGCGGCGGCGGGGGTGAGGTGGCGGGCCAGGGTGTCGAGGGCGGTCGCCACCTCGTGGAACAGCTTGGGGTCGGGGGCGGTGCCGTCGGGGGTGGTGAGGGCCGCGGTGAGGGCGTCGTCGATGGTGGTGGCGCGGACCTCCGCGACTCGGGCGGACGGGTGCGCGGCCGGGTGGACGAGCCGGCGGCGGCGGTCGGCCGGGTCGGGTTCGGTGGTGACGGAGCCCGTCTCGACCAGGCGGGCGACGGCGGTGGAGACCTGACTCTGCGGCAGGCCGGTGCGGGCGGTGATCTCCCCGACGGTCGTCCCGGGATGCGCGACGACGTCGCCCAGGGTGACCAGGACCGAGCGGACCGAGCCGCGCGCGCCCGTCTCCGACGGGTCTGACTGATCCGGCTGCTCCGACCGGTCCGGTCGGGGTATCGCCTGTTCGCCGATCTTCATGAGGGTGCGGCCCAGCAGGAACAGCTCTACTCCGTTCATGCCCGCAAGAGTACATCGACGTATCGAAGCAGATGTATTGAGTGAGATGTATCTATCTTGATGCATCTGTTTCGATGCGATACGGTCGCAGTGCCGGGCGGGAAACGCCGCCGGCAAACCGACCGAGGGGGAACACGCCATGACCACCGAGCCGACCGCACCTGCCGCCGCCCGCACGCTCGCCGTCCCGGGTGCCACGCTCCACTACCAGGTCGAGGGCCGCGGGCCGGTGCTGCTGCTCGCGCAGAGCGGAGAGGGCGACGCGGACCGCACCGTCGACCTCGTCCCGCATCTGGCCGACACCTTCACCGTGGTCACCTACGACCGCAGGGGCCTGTCCCGCAGCGTCCTCGACGACCCGGCCGCCCCCGTCACCATGGCCGACCACGCCGACGACGTCGCCCGGCTGCTCGCCGAGGTCACCGACGAGCCGGCCCTGATGGCCGGGTTCAGCATGGGCGCGGCGATCGGCCTCCAGGTCGCCGCCCGCCACCCGGGCGCACTGGACACCCTCATCGCCCACGAGCCCGTCGCACCGAACCTGCTGCCGGCCGGCGAACGGGCCGAACACACCGGAGAACTGCTGCACATCCAGAAGGTCCACGCCGAGGGCGGCATGGCGGCCGCCTTCCCGGCGATCGCCCGCCACCTCGGGATCGACCCGGCGCACGACCCGGCCGAGGACGGCCTCACCCCGCAGCCCATGACGCCCCGCCGGCTGGCCAACTTCGGGTTCTTCATCGCCACGGAGTTCACCGCCGTCACCACGGACGGCTTCGGACCGGCGGAGATCGCCCGCACCGCGGCGACCGCCGGCGCCACCCGGATCGTCCCGGCGACCGGCGAGACGACCCGGCCGACGGTGCACACCTACCGCTGCGCGCTGGCGCTGGCCGAGCTGCTGGGCACGGAGCCGGTGGTCCTCCCCGGCGGCCACAACGGGAACACCGCCTTCCCGCGGGCCACCGCGCGAACGCTGAAGGCCGTCCTCGGCGTTGACCGCTACCGCCCCTGACAGCACCGCCGCCCCTGACAGCACCGCAGCCGCCCCTGACAGCAGCCCGACGCGGAGGTTAGGGTGCGGAGCATGCCGCTCGTCGAAGTGACCTACGCGCCCACGGTGCCCGAGACCCTCCTGCGCGAGCTGGGCTCCGTGCTGCCGCACCTGGTCTCCCTGGCCGTGGAGTGCCCCGAGGAGCCGTACGACGGCGATCTGCAGCCCGGGGACGTCGAGATCCGCTTCCGGGCGCTGAGCCCGCTGGACCGCAGCGGCCTGCCGGTGGTGATCGAGATCAAGTCGAAGTGGACCGCGGACAGGGAAGCCGACCGCCAGGAGCGCGTGGACACGCTCCACGCGCAACTGCGCGCCGCGACCGGACTCGTCGACTTCGGCGTCTACCTGTCGATGCCGACCGCCGCCTGGTCCCAGGGGGACTGACCGCCCGGCCCCGGCTCGGCCGGCGGCCGGCGGCCCGGGACGGCCCGGGGTGACTTGTCGGTGGCGGTTCGTAGGATGCCCGCATGAACGTCGACGATCTTGTGTGGCAGGCGCGCAACCACGGCGGCGTCTCGCCGCGGATGGTGCAGACCTTCCTCGACCTGGGGCAGTCGGACCTGCTGATCCGGGCGGCGCAGGAGCGTGGTGACTGGAACTGCGCGCAGGCGGCGGCGCGGGAGCTGTGCGCGGCCGCGGAGTTCGAGCGCGCGCTGGCACTGTTGGAGCCGTTCACGGACGTCGGCTGGCGGGCCGCCGAGTGGGCCACTGCCGAGATCATGATCCGGCAGGGCCGGGGCGACGAGGCGCTCGCGATGGTGCGCCCGGATGTGGCCGAGCCGGGAGACGGCCACGTCTGCGCGCGCTACGCGGAGTTGCTGGTCAAGGCCGGGCGGGCCGACGAGGCCATCGACGTGATCACGCCGCATCTCGGGGAGTACTGGCTCCGGACGCGCCTGGTCGACCTGACCGAGGAACAGGGCCGTGACGGCCGGGTCCTGGAGGTCCTCACGCAGGTGGCGGAGCACATGGAGCGTTCGGTGGACGCGGCGTGTGAGGACTGCGGTCGGTCGTGCCCGGCCGACGGGACGGACCGGTGGCACGTGCTGATCATGATCGCCCGGGTCCTGGAACGCTCGGGTCGAGCGGAGGAGGCCGTCGAAGTCCTGCGCACCGAGACGGCCTCGGGCCGACGCCACCCCGTCAACTTCCCCGAGTACTACGCGAAACTCCTCGCCCGGCAGGGCCTGATCGAGGAGCTGGGATCCCTCGCCGCCACCGAGCCCTACGCCGCCTTCGCCGTGTACGCGAAGGCCCTGGAGGACGCGGGGAGGGCACCCGAGGCCGAGGCCCTGCTGCGCGGACGCATCGAGGCCCACGACCACTCGAAGGACCGCGCCGCGCTGATGGGCCTCCTCGTCCGCCGCGGAAGGATCGACGAAGCCGTCGAGACCGGCCGGTCCACGTACGACTACTACGACTGCGGGAACCTCCTCCACTGGGCGCTGGACCTGCTGGTCGACGACGGCCGCCCCGGCCGGGCGCTCGACCTCCTGGACGGGCTCACCGGTGCGTGGGCCGAGGGACACCCGGACCAGGTGCTCGGCCTGCGGCTGTGGCTGCTGGGCGAGGCGGGCCGTTGCGCGGAGGGCATCGCGGAGGCCGCCGCCCTCAACGAGCGGGAGCCCGGCGAGTGGGACACCGAGCTGGCGCGGCTGCTGGAGCGGGACGGCCGGCCGGAGGAAGCCCTCGCGCTCCTCCGCTCCTCCACCCACTACCTGGCCGACCTCGACCTGGCCGAGATGCTGATCAGACAGGGCCGCCCCGCCGAGGCCCTGGCCTCCATACCCACGATCGCCGAAGACCGGGAAGCGGCCGAGCGGCGGAAACGGGAGGCGGCCGAGCAGCGCGAGCAGGAGGACCCCTGGGCCGAGGTGGGCGAGCCCACCCAGAAGGCCCCGTTCTGACGGGCGCCGCACTCCGACGCCGTGAAACGCACCGAGCAGCAGGGACGGGCCCGTTCGTCAGCGGATCGTGTCAGGACGGAGCGATTCGATCCAGGACACGAAGTCCGGGGACTCGACGTCGAAGTCCCGGGCAAGCCGCTCCCGCCGCTCCGGCGTGGGGCCTGCGGTGTCGGACGGCGTGGATACCCTGCCGGGCATGGGATACACCACGGAGTTCACCGGTCGGATCGCGGTGGAACCGCCGCTCAACGAACAGGAGATCGGCTACCTGCGGAGGTTCGCCGGCACCAGGCGCATGGACCGTGACAACGGTCCCTACTTCGTCGACGGCACCGGCTACGCGGGACAGGGCCATGATGCGGACATCCGCGAGTTCAACACGCCCCCGGCGGGCCAGCCCGGCCTGTGGTGCAGTTGGGAACCCACCGATGACGGGGCCGCGATCGAATGGAACCGGCAGGAGAAGTTCTACGCCTCCGCCGAGTGGATGCGCTACCTGGTCGACCACTTCCTGAAGCCCGGCGCCCATGCCCAAGGCGAGTCCGGGTTCGAGGAGTTCACCTTCGACCACGTGCTCGACGGGGTGATCGACGCGCAGGGCGAGGAGCCCTGGGACACCTGGCAGCTGATGGTGCGTGACAACGAGGTGACCGTGTCCGGGCCCGTGGAACCCGAGACGGCGTGGCTCTGCGGGGGCTGCCTTGAGGCGATCGCCGATGAGGACACCGTCTGCTGCCCGGGTTCGGAGGCGGTGCCGGCGGACGTCGAGTAGTGGCCTCCCACGCGGGCGCACCCGGCCGGCAGCCTCGTGCGGCCGCAGTCGCACGAGGCTGCCGGGGTGGTGCGGTGGTGCTGCGCCTCAGCGGAACGCGGCGATGTTGCGGGCGACCCAGTCGTCGAAGGGGCGCGGGGCGCGGCCGAGGACTCGTTCCGCGTCCGGGCTGATCCGCAGTTCGGCCGGGTTCGGGGCGGAGATGATGTCCAGGGTGTCGTCGGCGAGTTCCGCCGGTACGTGCCGGGTCATCATGGCCTTGGCCTCGCCGCGGGTGAGTTCGTGGAACCGTACGGGGGAGCCGAGTGCGGCGGCGATCGCCTCCGCCTGCTGACGCGGCGTGATCACCTTCGGCCCGGTCAGCTCGTACACCCCGCCGGTGTGCCGCTCGTCCAGCAGGCTGGCCGCCGCGACCGCGGCGATGTCCGCCGGGTCGATGACCGGCACCCCGACGTCGCCGAAGGGCGCGGCGACCGTCCCGTGCGTGCGGACGGACTCGGCCCAGGCCAGGGCGTTGGAGGCGAAGCCGCCCGGTCGCAGGACGGTCCAGTCCGGGCCGGAGTCCCGCAACGCGTCCTCCACCGTGCGCATCGCGACCCGCGACGGGCCGAGCGGCCTGGTCGCCACGCCCTGTGAGGACAGCAGGACGATCCGGCGGACCCCGCGGGCCGCGGCCAGGGCGACGATGTCGGCCGGCCTGGCTCCGGGGGCGTGCAGGTCGCCGGACAGCAGCAGGAACAGCGCCCGCGCCCCGTCCAGCGCGGGTGTCAGGCTCGTCGGGTCGGCCAGGTCGGCCGCCACGTGCCGGACGCCGTCCGGCATCGGCACCGCGTGCCGCGACACCGCCGTCACCTGCTCGCCGGCCTCGGCCAGGGCCTGCGTCAGAGGCCGGCCCACGTTTCCGGTAGCCCCGGTCACCACGATCATGTTCAGCTCCTCGTCGGTTGTGTGCTGAGGCAGCTGACGCTAGGGGTCGGGCTTACTTTTCGTAAGAACGTACCGAAAGGTAAGCTCCGAACATGAGGGAAGGTGCGCAGCTGAAGCAGGCCGGGGCGGGCGAGCGGTATGAGGTGTTTCACACCGACTGCCCCGCGCGCGGCATGGTCGACCACGTGACCAGCAAGTGGGGGGTGTGGGTGCTGATCTCCCTGCGGAGCAACGACCTTCGGTTCCACGAACTGCGCGACGGCATCCGGGGCATCAGCGAGAAGATGCTCACCCAGACCCTGCGCGCGCTGGTCCAGGACGGCCTGCTCCGGCGGGAGGTGGAGCCGACCACGCCGCCCCAGGTCACTTACGGGCTGTCCGAGTTCGGCCGGGACGTCAGCGTGCCGCTGACGGACCTGCTCGACCGGATCACGCAGCGCCTGCCACCGGGCAGCCCGGGGTAGTGCGGTCCTGGCAGGAGGTCCGGGCCGGCCCGCCGGGCGATCCGCGGTGGCAGGTTCGCCGAAGATCCCTGGAACGGCCGATGCCGGGCGGCGGTGCTGCCTGTGATGCTGGTCCTGGCGGCGCGGGCCTTCGGAACGGCCCCGCCCGTGCCACGGAAGCGAGGGCGATGGCCCGATGAGCACGATGAGCACGATGAGCACGATGCGCGCGGTACGCGCCCACCGGCGCGGCGGCCCCGAGCAGCTGGTCCACGAGAGCGCGCCGCGTCCCGAACCGGGGCCCGGTGAGGTCGTCGTCGCGGTCCGAGCCGCCTCGGTCACCGCGGGCGAGCTCACCTGGGACGCCACCTGGACCGACAGCTTCGACGGTTCCGGGCGGGACCGGACGCCCATCATCCCCGCGCACGAGGTGTCCGGTGTCGTGGTCGGGCACGGAACCGGTGTCACGGCCCCGGCCCTGGGCGCCGAGGTGTACGGACTCATCCCGTTCCTGCAGGACGGGGCCGCCGCCGAGTTCGTCGCCGTGCCGGCCCGGATCCTCGCCGCCAAACCGGCCCGCCTGGACCACCGCAGCGCGGCAGCCGTCCCCCTGGCGGCGCTCACGGCCTGGCAGGCGCTGGTCGACCACGCCCACCTTGAGCCGGGCCGGCACGTCCTCGTCCACGGCGGCGCCGGAGGCGTCGGCTCCTTCGCCGTCCAGATCGCGGCCGCCCTGGGCGCCCGGGTCACCGCGACCGCCTCGGCCCGCGACGCCGACTTCGTGGCCGGCCTCGGCGCCCGCAACGTCATCGACTACCGGGACGGCCGGTTCGAGGACCATGTGGCCGACGTGGACGTCGTCCTCGACACGGTGGGCGGCGACACCCAGACCCGGTCCTGGGCCGTGCTGCGCCCCGGCGGTGTCCTGGTCGGCATCGTCGAACCGCCCGACCCCGGCGCGGCCCGGGACCCTGCCACGCACGGCGTTTTCTTCGTCGTCGAGCCGGACCGCGACGGGCTCGACTCCATCAGCGAGTTGATCACGAGCGGACGGCTGCGCCCCCAGGTCGACCGGGTCGTTCCCCTCGCGCAGACCCGCGCCGCGTACGAGGCGCTGGAGAAGGAACACCGGCGCGGCAAGGTCGTCATCGAGGTCACGGACGGCTAGCCGACCGCAGCTCGCCCGGCGCCCGCCGGGGCGCCGGGCGCCGGATGGTGAGGCCCTCGGGCGGCCGGAGTCCGTGGGCGGCCCGGCCGCCGGCCGCGGTGGCCGGCGGCGGGAGTGTCGCGGGGGCGGGATCCGTGCTGTGCTGGAAGGGTCCGAGGGAGTGCGTCATGCGTACGATTCAGCGGCCGATCACCAACGACCATCCGTTGCGGCCGGGGGTGCTGCTGCCGGCCCGGGAGCTCGCCGTCGCCTGGTCACTCATCGTCCTCATCGCCGTCCTGGCCTGGGTGCTCACCGTGGGCCAGGCCCTGGACATGGGCATCGGGCCCGGCACGATGGGGATGGCGCTGCCGCTGTTCCTGGTGCTGTGGCTGGCGATGATGGCCGCGATGATGCTGCCCTCCGTCGCACCCGTCGCGGTGACCTGGGCCAAGGGGATCGCCCGGCAGTCCAGCGGCGCCACCAGGGCGCTCCGCACCACCGAGTTCATCGCCGGCTATCTGATCGCCTGGACGGTGTTCGGCCTGGTCGCCTACGGTGCGCTCGCCGTCACCGGCGACCTGGTCGACCGGGATCCGGACGCGGGGAAGTGGATCGGCGCGGCCGCCTTCGCCCTGGCCGGCCTGTACCAGCTGGGTCCGCTCAAGAACGTCTGCCTGCGGCACTGCCGCAGTCCGATCGGCCAGCTGTTGCACTACGCCTCGTACCGGCCGCGGATGCGCGACCTGCGGGTGGGGCTGCACCACGGCGCGTACTGCGTCGGCTGCTGCTGGGCGCTGATGATCGCGCTGATCCCGCTGGGCGTCATGAACATCGCGGCGATGGCGGGACTGGCGGTGCTGATCTTCCTGGAGAAGCTCTGGTACCGGGGGCCGCAGCTCGCCCGGGTGGCCGGCGTCGTCTTCCTGGGGATGGCTGTGCTGGCGCCCTTCCAGGACTGGCTGCTGCCCGGTCTGCAGCCGTCGATGATGTAGTCGGCCACTGCTGCCGCCGCTGCTGCTGCCGTGCTGCTGCCGCCGCCGCTGGGGTCGGGCCGGGCGAGGACGTCGGGACGTTCACTTGTGCGTCGGGGGCGTGCCGTCCTGCATGAAGGTCACGGTGGTGACCTCGTCGGTGTTCCTGGTGTCCAGGAAGAGCTGGTACAGGTCCACGCCCTGGTAGGTGCCGTTGATGATCTCGACGAGCGCCAGGTGGAGGTGCGCCGCGGTCGAGGTGACCTCGTAGACCGTGCCCAGGTAGTCGCCTCTGCTGATCGAGGATCCGACCGCCAGATCGGACGGAACAGCGGTGAGGTGGGTGTAGAAGCCGCCCATCAGATCGTTCGGTGCCCGCATGAACAGCTCGGCACCGTACACCTTCGGCGTGTCCTGGGCAGGGTCGTGCGGCTTGTACTTGGTGATGTGAGCGTCGAAGGCGGCGTAGACGTCCGTTCCGCCGGGCGCCGCCAGGTCCATGCCGAACTGGATGTACCAGTGCGGCGGTTGGTGGTCGCCCGTGTTGGGGCCACCGAGGCCGCCGGTGCAGCCCGAGGGGAACGGATTGGACATGTCGATGTCGAACGCGGGCATGGAACTGTTCCTCTCGCCTGTACGGCCCGGGGCACCTGTACGGCCCGGGGCACCTGTACGGCCCGGGGCACCTGTACGGCCCGGGGCACCTGTACGGTCCGGGCGGGCACGGAACCGTCGGTCCCGACGGGAGGACGGGCCCCGGTTCAGTGGGCGCCGTGGCGCGGTCCGCTGTGTTCGAGCTGCCGCTTGCGGCGGCGGCTGGCCTTCCGGTCCGTGTGGTCGGGGTGGGACGGGTCCAGGCAGGTGGCCGAGTCGAGGTCGACCTGCTGGAGATGCTTGGGCGTTGCGGAGTCGGTCCAGTTGAGGTTGACGGATCCGCTGAGACTCATCCGGTACTGCCAGACGAGTGCGCCGGCGAAGCCGGAGTTGGCCGGGTCGGGAGGGTTCTCGGTGGCGAGGTCGATCTGGCTCGGCCCGGCGTCGACGGGGTGGAAGACCCAGACCGGGATGGTGCCCACCTCGGCGGTGATCTGAGCGGCGGTCTGGGAGAACGAGCAGTACACGCCGGGGTTGTAACTGGTGTCTGCAGTAACGGAGTTGGCCCAGGCGGCGACATAGGCGAGGTGGTCCGGGGTGAGCCGTCCCCCGATCTCGACGTCGAGGTAGACGACCGCGCCGGGAGCCAGGCCGGCAGTCTGGCCGAGGCTTTCGGTGGTCTGCGCGTCCACTGTGCCCTGGGCCGCCGTGAGCACGTGGGATCCCGGGCCGCCCGGGGCCTGCTGGCCGACGAAGACGGGGGCCAGGCCCCAGCCCATGCCGGTCAGGGTGGGTACGGCCGACATCCACGAGGTGTTGGGGTGACTCGGGGCCGGGGCGAGGTAGGCGGCGGCGAAGGCCAGCGGGGTGTTGTCCCAGAGGGACTGCATGACGGCGTCGCCCGGGTAGTCGGATCGATCGAATCCGAGATGCATGATCAACAACTCGATTGCAAGGAGTGATTCGGCGGGATGCGCGGATCGGCCGCAACGGCGATCGGTCGCAACCGCAGTGCCGACCGGCGCGGAACCCGTCAGCCGGCTACCGCGTGAGAGCGGACGACCGGCCGTGGCGCGGGCTCCACCCGTCCCGTTCCTGGAGGCCCGGGTGCACACAGGGACCCGAGGCCGACTCGATTCTAGTCGCATTCGCCCGCAAAGTCGCTCCCCCGCCTGACGGTTCGACACGCAACCATGCAGCCGACGAAGGTGATTTCACAGAACGTCACGACTCACCGGCGCGCAGGACGGCCGGGCTTCCGGTCGACGGGCGGAGCGGTGGCCGCTCGCATCGCCACGGGCGCGTCGGGCGGGGAGACTGGCCGGAGGGGGATGCCAGGGAAGTACCCGCAAGGACGGGAGATGGTCATGCGAAAGAGTTCACTCGCCGTGCTGTCGCTCGCGGCGGCCGGTGCGCTGGCGGCCGGGGTGTGCGCGGCGCCGGCACAGGCGCAGACACCGCCACCGGTCGTCAGCGTGCAGAGCCCGGGCACGTCACCGTCGGTGAACGCGGCACTGGCGCTCAAGGCCGTCCAACGACTGTTCCCGGAGGTCACCCGGGTCGTCAGCATCGGTCCGGACAGCACCGCCGTCGGTCGGCCCACGGCCACCATCGCCGTCGTGCTCGCCGACCCGACCGGAACCAAGAAGGTCACGCTCTCCGTCGACGTCTACGACAGCTCCTCCGCCGCAGCGGCCGCCTTCCGGCAGGCCGCCCGGGCAAGCCGCGCCGTCCCAGGCTTCACCCCGCTGACCACGCCACGCCTCGGCACGGCGACCACCGGCGGCACGGTCACCATGGGAGGCGAGACGCACATCGGCATCGGCGTCCTGGACGGGAACCACCTCGTCGGGGCGACCATCGCCGGCTTCGACGCCACACCGGCCAACACCGCCCGCCTCGTCGCCCTCGTCCGCGTCCAACTCGCCGCGGTCGACGCAGCCCTGGGCACCGCCACGTCGGCCGCACGGTAGCCGACCCGAGGGGCCGCGGGCCCGCCCAGGGGCAATCCCGGCCGGGGGCAACCCGCCCGGGGACAACCCCGCCCAGGGCGCCCGCGTGCCCCTTCAGGCTGCCTGAGGGAGCGTCAGATCCAGGCCCGACGCCGAATGCCCGCGCTGACGCGCGGGCCCCGCAGCAGGCGAGAGGCAGGAATCAGCTGCTGGGCGGGGCCCGGACTCCGCCGTCATACCGCAGTGCTACAGGAGGACTTGGCACTCCGGTATGACGGTTTCCGTTCCTCCTCGCCCGTACCGTCGCCCGTGGTGAAAGCGAAGGCGGAACCCCACGAGGAGGAACGGCGATGAACAGGCGAGGACGGGTCGTGGCGGCGGTGCTGCTGGCGGCGACGGTGACACTGGGCGCGGCCGGCGCACCGGGCGCGGTGGCGACATCGGGCCGGGGCACCGAGCAGCAGGCCGGGGCCCGGCTGCCGCAGCCGACCGGGCCGTACCCGGTCGGCACGACGTCCCTCCAGCTCACGGACAACACCCGGGACGATCCCTGGAAGCCCGGGCAGCACCGCACACTGATGATCAGCTTCTGGTACCCGACCACCCGGCCCGCCACCGGCGACGACCGCGCGCCGTACATGGCCCCCGCAGCCGCCGACCACTTCGGCAGCGCGGGGAGCGTCGCCCAGAGCGACTACGGCTTCGAACCCGGCCGCACCGACTGGGCGGGCATCCGCACCCACGCCCGCGCCGACGCGCCCGCCCTCCCCGGCGGCAAACGACCCGTCGTGCTCTACTCGGCGGGCTTCGGCGACCCGCGCACCTGGGGCACCGGCCTGGTGGAGGACCTCGCCTCGCGCGGCTACGTCGTCGTCACCGTCGACCACACCTACGACGCCTCCGAGGTCGCCTTCCCCGACGGGGACCTCGCCACCTCCGTCTTCCCCGCGCTGATGGCCCAACCCGGCCTCGACATCGGCGCCCTCCTGCGCAAGACGCTGCAGACCAGGGTCGACGACACCCGCTTCGTCCTGGACCGGCTCGCCGGGCTGCGCCACGACAAGCAGCTGCCGGCCGGCCTCGCCGCAAGCCTCGACCTCGACCGGATCGGCATGGTCGGCCACTCCGGAGGCGGCTCCACGGCCCTCCAGACCATGCACGACGATCCGCGCCTCAAGGTCGGCGTCAACCTCGACGGCCAGCTGCACTTCCCCGGCCCGGACGGCACCGGAGTCCACCTGCCCACCGTCGCCGAGGACGGCCTGACCCGTCCCTTCCTGCTCATGGGCACCCAGAACCCCGACTCCGGCAGCTACCACCAGCAGCCCGGCTGGGACGCCCTGTGGCAGCACAGCACCGGCTGGCACGCCGATGTCACCCTCACCGGCTCCCGCCACAGCTCCTACACCGACGCGCAGTCCCTGCTGCCCCAGCTCGCCCGCCAGGGCGCGATCAGCGGGGAGAAGCTGACCGAGGACGTCGGCGACGTCCGCCCGGACCGCGCGGTGCTCGCCACCCGCTCGTACGTCGCGTCGTTCTTCGACCGCTGGCTGCGCGGCCAGGACGACCACCTCCTGGACGGCCCGTCGCCGCGCTTCCCCGAAATGGTCTACGAGCGGTAGTGCGCACGGGGAGACGCGCGTGACGGCCCTCGGCCCGGTCGTTTCCGACCGGCCCGAGGGCAGCGGGCGGCCGCGACGGGGGTGCGGCCGCCCGCCGCGCGGACACCGCCGTGCCCGTGCACCCGGTGGTGGACAGGCAGGACCAAGGGCACTGAGAACCGCTGAAGGCTCCTCCGGTCGTACCGGGGGAGCCTTCACCGTTCACCCCGTCATGGCGGCGCGGACGCCGGCGCCGGGGCGCCGGAGCTGCCGGGTCGACGGTCCGGCGTGCGGTCAGTGGCCCAGCACGCCGCGGATCCAGCCGTCCACCGTGCCGGTCAGGTCGTGTTGGCCGGCTGCGTGGTCCAACAGGAACGTGCGCACCGAGTCGCCGCTGTGGAACATGCCGCGCTTGTCGAACTCCAGCACCACCTCGACCCGGTGCGGGTCGGTGACGAAGGACAGCTCGATCTCGTTGCAGCGCCGGGCGAACTGCGCCGCCGCCTTGTACTCGATCTCCTGGTAGAACGGCAGCGTCTGGCCCGTGCCGTGGATCCGCCCGGCCTCCAGATCGGCCCGGTGGAAGTGGAAGCCGAGCGCCGCCAGCGCCTCAAGTACCCGTTGCTGCACCGGCAGTGGCTCCACGGCGAGCGGGTCGGTGTCCCCCCGGTCCAGCTGGCCCGCGATGTCCACGTCGGTGCGGACCCCGAGCACCATGCCCGCCAGGTGGTGGCCCCCGATCGCCGTCAGCGGCGTCTCCCACGGCACGGGGAAGGCGAACGGGACGGCGCGCCGCTCCCCGGCGGCCAGCCGCATCGGGCCGCAGACGTGCACCCGGGCGAACTCCCTGACGGTGTGGCTCTCGCCGTCCTCGTGCTCGACCTCGACCCGGGCGGCCAGGCACAGCGTGATGCCGTTGATCTCGGCGTCGCGGTCGCCGCCGACCAGGTCGACCTGACCGTGCACGGTGCCGCCGGGCCGGACGGTCGGCGTGGACAGCACTGTGTCGACGGTGGGTCCACCGACGCCGAGGGCGCCGAGAAGCCGCTTGAACACCATCCGGGGTACTCCTGACAGGGTCGGGGACGCGAGCGCACCGATCGTACTTTGCCTGCGCTTTGCCTCCGGCGGGCGGTCCCCGCCCCGGCGTCTCTCGCCGGCCCACCACCCCGAACCTGCCTAAGCACAGATATTTGCTTCCGGGGCGGCAGGGGTCTACAGTCCTCTTCACAAGCACAGATCTGTGCTTGTGAGTGAAGGGGAGTGTGTGATGAAGCAGCTGCTGTTCCCGAACAACATCCAGTTCTGGTACGAGACCCTGCGCTCGATGAGCCACATCGCCTACGGCGGCGCGGACTTCGGCGAGGTCGTCTCCACCGCCGAGCGGATCACCGAGGGCGACTACGGAAGCTGGTACACCGAGTGGCTGGCCACCGCCGACCGGGTCTCCCGCGACGCCGGGAAGGCACTGGCGGCCGGGCACACGGTCAGCGCCCGGGACGCCTTCCTGCGGGCCTCGAACTACTACCGCTCCGCCGAGTTCTTCCTCCACGGCCACCCCTGCGACCCCCGCCACGACCACGCCTACGAGCGCAGCGTGGCCTGCTTCCGGTCGGCGGCCGCACTGTTCACCCCGGTCATCGAGCCGGTCGAGATCCCGTACGAGGACACCACCCTGCCCGGCTACCTCTACCGCGCCGACGACTCCGGCACACCGCGCCCCACGCTCATCATGCACAACGGCTTCGACGGCACCGCCGAGGAACTGCACTTCTTCGGCGCGCTGGCCGGCGTCGAGCGCGGCTACACCGTGCTGGTCTTCGACGGCCCCGGAATGCCCGGGCCGCGCCACCGCGAGGGCCTGGTCTTCCGCCCCGACTGGGAGAACGTCATCACCCCCGTCGTGGACTTCGCCCGGACCCTCCCCGAGGTCGACGACAGCCGCATCGCGCTGCTGGGGATCAGCATGGGCGGCGTCCTCGCCCCCAGGGCCGCGGCGTTCGAACACCGCCTGGCCGCGCTGGTCGCCGTCGACGGCCTCTACGACCTCGGCCAGACCTCCGTACGCAACATCCCCGGCACCCGCGAGGACGCCGAGCAGCTCCTGCGCGCCCCGTCCGCCCCCGAACTCGACGCCGCCCTCGACCAGATCATGACCACGGACCCGATCGCCCGCTGGGCGATCAACCACGGCATGTACGTCATGGGCGTCGACACCCCGCGGGCCTTCAACGCCTCCTACCTCGACTACAGCCTCGCCGGCGGCATCGCCGAACAGATCCGCTGCCCCACCCTGGTCTGCGATGCCGAGGACGACATGTTCTTCAAGGGCCAGCCCGAGCAGCTCTACGACCACCTCACCTGCCCCAAGGACCTGATGGTGTTCACCGCCGAGGAAGGCGCCGGCGCCCACTGCCACCCCGGCGCCATGCGCCTGACCCAGGCCCGCATCTACGACTGGCTCGACGACACCCTCAACACCAACGCCTGACGAGCCGACGCCCGGAAGCTCCGAGGGGCCGACGCCCGGAATGGCCGAAGCCCCGAAGAGCCGATGACCGGACGACCCGACGGCCGGACGACCCGATGACCGGACGACCCGGCAGAGCGACGGGGCCCTGCCCGCGGGCCGTCCGTCGACCGTGAGAGCACAGCGACCGTGAGAGCACAGGGAGACACAGTGCGCCTGATCGTCGGAATGACAGGAGCGACCGGAGCCGTCCTGGGGGTCCGGCTCCTCCAGGAACTGCGCCGGCATCCCGATGTGGAGACACACCTGGTGCTGACGCGCTGGGCGCGGGCCACCGTCGAACTGGAGACCGGGATGAGCACCCGCGACGTCTCGGCTCTGGCCGACACCGTCCATTCTCCCGACGACCAGGGGGCGCCCATCGCCTCCGGCTCGTTCCCCGCCGACGGGATGGTGATCGTCCCGTGCAGCATGAAGACGCTCGCCGGGATACGCACCGGGTACGCCGACGGTCTGGTGGCCCGTGCCGCGGACGTCACGCTCAAGGAGCGCCGGAAGTTGGTGCTCGTCCCCCGCGAGACCCCGTTGAGCGAGATCCACCTCGACAACATGCTCACCCTCGCCCGCATGGGCGCCGCAATCGTGCCGCCCATGCCCGCGTTCTACAACCATCCCGCCACCGTGGACGACGTCGTCGACCACATCGTGGCGAGGATCTGCGACCAGTTCGGCATCGACTCCACACGGGCCCGGCGCTGGGAAGGCATGCGTGCCGCTGCCACCACGCGCCCGACGGCCCTCCGGATCAACCAGTGAAGGAACCGAACCCGTGAACCACCGCAAGGACCTCCGTGAGCACATCGCCGCACTCGAAGCCCTCGGCGACCTCAAACGCGTGAAGCGCGAGGTGAGTTGGGACCTGGAAGCCGCGGCGATCACCCGCCTCTCCTACGAGCGCACCGCTCCCGCGCCGTTCTTCGAGAACGTCGGCGGGGCGGAGCCCGGCTTCCGCCTGATGGGCGCACCCGCTTCGCTGAGCTCCGTCCCCGGCAAACCGCTCGCCCGTGTCGCGCTCTCCCTGGGGCTCCCCACGGACCTGACTGCCGCGCAGCTCGTGGACACGCTGGCGGCGACCCGCGACATGCCTCCGGTGCCGACCCGGCGCGTGCCCCGCGCCGAGGCCCCCTGCAAGCAGAACGTCCTCCTCGGCGAGGACGCGACGCTGGACCGCTTCCCGGTGCCCCGCGTCCACGAGCAGGACGGAGGCCGGTACCTCAACACCTGGGGCATCATCGTCGCGCGCACCCCGGACGGCTCGTGGACCAACTGGTCGATCGCCCGCATCATGATGATCGACGGCACCCACATGACCGGCCTGGTCATACCGCCCCAGCACATCGGTCTCATCTGGCAGGAATGGGTGAAGATCGGCAAGCCCATGCCCTACGCACTCGTCCAGGGCGGCGATCCGGCGATCCCCTTCGTCGGCGGCATCCCGCTCCCCGACGGTGTCGACGAAGCCGGTTTCATCGGCGCGCTGCGCGGCGAGCCCGTCGAGGTGGTGAGGTGCGAGCTGTCGGACCTCGAAGTACCGGCCGGTGCGGAGATCGTCATCGAGGGCCACCTGTCCGTGGAACGCTCCGCCGTCGAGGGCCCGTTCGGGGAGTTCGCCGGATACGTCCCCGACGAGGTCTCCCACCAGCCCGTCTACACCGTCGAGTGCATCACCCACCGCGATGACCCGATCTGGCCGATCGTCGCCGAAGGGCGCCCGGTGGACGAGTTCCACACCGTCACCGGAATCGGCATCGCCGCCGACGTCCTGCACGACCTGCGCGCCGCCGGCCTGCCGATCACCACGGCCTGGTCACCCCTGCGCGCGGCCTCCCACTGGCTGGTGCTCACCGTCCCTGCGAACTGGCGCGAACTGCTGCCGGACACCGACTCCCGGGAGTTCGTCCACCGCATCGGCGAAGTCATGGACACGGTGACCCGGACCGGGAGACTGCACGCCCGGGTCTTCGTCCTCGACGACGACATCGACCCCGCCGACGACACCGACCTGCTGTGGGCCCTGGCCACCCGCATCCACCCCACCGACCGTGCGGAGGCGTGGAACGGCCTGATCCACCCCCTGATGAACTGCTACCACCACAGCGAGCGGGCCGCCATGACCGGCCCGGTCGTCCTCCACGACGGACTCCAGCCCGCCCCCGGCCAAGGACGTATGCCGCACAGCTCGTTCGCCGAGGCCTACCCGGCCCGGATCCGTCGACTCGTCCTCGACCACTGGGGCGAGGACTGAGGACTCAGGGCTCAGGGCTCAGGAAGGGGACCGAGGTCCGCCGGCGCCGACCCGGCGGACCGTCGCGGCCGGGAGCCGGGGCCCGCCCGCGTCGCCGTCAGCCCCCGGTCCGTCCGCGATGCGTCGGAGCGAGCACATGCCCGGCCGTGCCCGGTCGCTTTCCGGGTCGGTCTGCAGCGGTCACCCGGCCCCGGTGAGCAGGGTGAGGACGGCGTCCAGCGGTGACCGGCCCACGGTCGGCACGAGCGCCCCCAACAGGGTCCCCGCCAATGCGCCGCAGCCGGTCAAGGCCCACCGGGATCTCGGGGCCGACCCGGGTCGCGTCAGCCCGTAGCCGAACCAGGTGAGCCCCGCCACGCCGGCGGTCCAGGCCAGTGGCAGGAGCACGAAGGCCGCGGCCCAGTCGATCGAGTGGTCCGGGTGACGGCCGATGGTCGCCAGTGCGATCAGTGTGCCCAGCAGCAGCCAGACGAACGTGGCGATGGCCGTCAGGATCCAGCTGACCAGGCAGAGAGCAGTCCGGTCGGCCCTCGTCGCGCCCGGTGACGGCAGGTGGTGCGTGTTCACGTTTCCCCCGAAGTTGATCATCTGCTGTTCCGGACGTCCGCTCCCCGGAACACGGTTCCCTGCTGCCCGTCGCCGCTTCAGGTCACTCGTGCCCGGTTCAGCCGCCCGTCGGGACCCGGAGGGTGCCGTAGCGCTGCATCCGCTGCCAGCGCAGACGGGATCCCGCGAGCGCGGTGAAGACCGACTGGATCACCACCAGGTACATCAGCTGGCGGTAGACGAACTGCTGCAACGGCAGGCTCCACAGCGGCCCGAGCCGCTCCTTGTCCAGGCGGAACGCGTAGGCGCCCATCAGCATCTGGACCAGGAGGAACGCCGCCCACAGGCCGATGATCCGCGCCGGGTCCAGGAAGACCAGCCCGTACAGCGCGAACACGTCGACCACCGGTGCGAGCAGGGGCAGGAGGACCTGGAACATCAACAGGTAGAGCAGCCCGCGTCGGCCCAGCTTGCCGGCCTGGCCGCCCTGGACGAGGGCGCCGCGGTGCTTCCACATCGCCTGCAGGGTGCCGTAGCACCAGCGGTAGCGCTGGCGCCACAGGGCGTCCAGCGAGGCGGGGGCCTCGGTCCAGGCCTTGGCCCGCTCCTCGTAGACCACTCGCCAGCCGGCCCGGCACAGCGCCATGGTGAGGTCGGTGTCCTCGGCGAGCGTCTCCTCACCCACGCCGCCGACCGCCAGCAGCGCGGAGCGGCGGAAGGCGCCGACCGCTCCCGGCACGGTGGGCATGCACTCGGCGAGGTCGAAGAGCCGGCGGTCCAGGTTGAAGCCGACCACGTACTCGATGTGCTGCCAACGGCCGAGCAGGCCGCCGCGGTTGATCACCTTGGCGTTGCCGGAGACCGCTCCGACCGAGGGGTCGGCGAAGGGCTGGACGAGGTGGCGGACGGCGTCCGGCTCGAACACGGTGTCACCGTCGACCATCACCAGCAGCTCCGCGCGGGCGGCTGCGATGCCGGTGTTGAGGGCGGCCGGCTTGCCCGCGTTCTCCTGCCGGATGACCCGGGTGTACGGCAGGTTCAGCGACTCGACGAGGTCGGCGGTGCCGTCGGTGGATCCGTCGTCGACCACGATCACCTCCAGCGGGTGGTCGGAGGCGAGCAGCGAGCGCAGCGCGGCCTCGATCCCGGCGGACTCGTTGTACGCGGGCACGATCACGCTGACGGGCTCGGTGACCGGCGGGCCCCAGGGCCGACGCCGAAGGCGCTCGTGCCGGCGGGCGGCCGCCAGGACGGCGACGGCCCGCAGCACGCTGATCGCGCCCGCCGCCCACAGCAGCCAGCCCAGGGCGGTGAGCGTCCAGTCGCCGCCCCGGAGGAGCCAGATGAACGCGGTCCCCTGGAGCCGGTCGGCGGTCCCGGCCGCGTGCACGGGGTCGGCGAGGCCGACCGCCTCGCTGACGGTGGCGAGGTGCAGGCCGCGGGCCTTCAACCGGGGCAGCAGGTCGGCGAGCGCGGCCACGGTCTGCGAGCGGTCGCCGCCGGCGTCGTGCATGAGCACGATCCGGCCCGGACCGCCCGGGGCGTCGTCGAGGGTCTGCACGATCTGCGCGGTTCCGGGCCGGCGCCAGTCCTCGCTGTCCTGGGTCGTGAGCACGGTCAGGTATCCCGCTCGCCCGGCCTGCCGTACGGCGTCCCACCCGCGGTCGTCCAGGGCGTCCGGCTGGGAGGAGTACGGCGGCCGCAGCAGGGAGCTGGTCACCCCGGCCGAACCCGCCAGGGTGAGCTGGGTCTCGCGCAGCTCCAGCGAGCGGCGCCAGTCGGGCGCGGCGCCGAGGTCGGTGTGGGTGAAGGTGTGCACGCCGATCTGGTGGCCCTCGGCCACGATCCGGCGGATCAGGTCCGGATGGGCGGCGGCCTGGGTGCCGACGACGAAGAACGTGGCGTGCACCCCCTCCCGGCGCAGGACGTCGAGGATCTGCGGCGTCCACGTCGGGTCGGGGCCGTCGTCGAAGGTGAGGGCGACGGTTCCCGGCTTCGGGGTGGCGCTGCGCGGCTCGGGTCCGGCGGCGTCGATCACCGGACCGCCGTCGCGGATCGCCTCCGGCACGGTGGTCGCGCTCGTGTGTGCGGCCGACTGGTCGGGGCGGTCGTCGAAGCTGTGTTGGGTGTACCCCTGGAGCAGCAGGGCACCGGAGAGGGTGAGCAGCAGGGCGGTGAGCAGCAGCCAGTGGGTGCGCAGCGGGCCCTGCCGCACGACTCCTCGTCGGCCCCCGCGGGTGCGTGCGGGGGCTCGTCGTCGTCGGTGTGTTGTGCTCATGGTGCTGCTTTCGGGTCCGGGGCGGGGGAGTGTCGCGGGGGCGTGGGGGCGTGGGGGCGTGGGGGCGCGGGGGCGCGGGGGCGTGGGGGCGTGGGGGCGTCAGGGCTTGACGGGCTTGTTGCCCGAGTTGCCCGGCGGGGTGGTCGGGCGGCCGCGCCCGGACGGGGCGGCGGGTGTCGGTTTGGGCGCCGACGTGGGGACGGTGACGGGATCGGGGGAGCCGGTGTCGGCGGCGCCGGGTGTGCCCGTGCCGGACCCGCCGGGCGAGGGCGCGCCGTTCGCCTGGGGGCGGTGGTCTCCGGCCGACCCGGTGTCGGTCCGGCGGGCGGCGGGCGCCACCGCGGGCGGTGCGCTGGGCCGGTCCGCTGCCTCCGGCGGGTCGGACGGCGCCTCGGACGGAGTGGCCGCCGACGCGGGAGCAGTCGGTGCCGGCGGCTGGGGAAGCGGGAGGAACGGCGCGTTCACGGTGGGGCCGCCGAGCAGCGTGCTGCCCAGCAGCACGAGGTACCCGCCCGCCGGTACGGCCAGCACCGCCCCGAGCCGGCGGATTCGGCGCTGACGTCGGCCGGAGGCGTCGACGAACACGGGCGGGGGCGCGGGCGGGGCCTGCCGGTCCGCGACATCGGTGGCGGCCTGCTGGTCCACGGCGCCGGTGACGGCGGGCAGTTCGACGGTGGACGGGCCGTGCGCGTCGTCGGACCACGAGAGGTCGTCGGCCGGACCGTCCACGGGGGCGAAGTGCCCGGTCGGGGCCGCGCCGGCTCCGACGGGGGGAACGCCGGGGAAGTACCTCGGGACCAGTGGAGGGTGCGACTGCTCCTCGGTGGTCGGCCACGGGCCGTACGACGTGACGGGCACGGTATCGAGTCCAAGCGTTGTCGGTGCAGGAATGACCACGGATGCCCCCCATTGATCGTTGGTGGGCGTCCGGCGCGGTGGTCGTACCTGTACAGCGCCGCCGCGCGGCGTGCTGTCACACCCTCCCGGTGGGACCTCGACGGGCCGGGCATCATAAGCAGTTGATCGACATATGAAGGATGATGACCTATGTTCGTCACATGGCGGGCGGCCGACTCCGGAGAACGGACGAGTCGTGGGGTGGGCGCCCGCTGCGCACGCGTGGTCCGGCATGCGACCGGACCCCCGCTTTCCCGAGGGAGGACCCGCAGTGCACCACCGTTCCCGTACGCCCAGGCTGCTCGGTGCCGCAGTGGCCGTCGTTCTGGGCCTCGGCGTCGGCGTGCCGCCGGCGCTCGCCGGACCGGCCGGGGATCCGGCCGCCGACACCGACCCCGTGCCCGGTCTGGTCGCCGGCACGGACACCACCGCCCCGCAGCTGGTCACCGGCGTGAACGAGCCGGCCCCGGGGGACGCCGCGGAGGCGGCCCGCGCCCACCTCGCCGCCCACCGGGAGCGCTACCGGGTCGACCCGGCGCAGCTCGTCGTGAGCGGCGTGGAGCGCTCGGCGGACGGCCGGCGCACCGTCCGGTTCGAACAGCGGTACGGCGGCCTGCCGGTCTTCGGCGCCGCCTACCTGGTCCACCTGGCCGGGGAGGGCAAGGCGCAGCACGTCGAGTCGGTCGGCGGCAAGTACTTCACCGGCCTGACCGCCCCGACCGTCCAGGCCCTGCCGGACGAGGTGCTGCGCGGCCTCGCGCTCGCCTCCGTCGAGGACGGTCCGGCCCGCACCGGCGTCACCGCCGAGGACGGCGGTCCGGTGGTGCTGCCCGGCGGCACCGGCCGACTGGCCCGGCACTACACCGTGCGCGGCACCGACCGGACGGTCTGGGAGGGCAGGGCCCGCGAGATCTACGTGGACGCCACCACCGGCGCGGTCGCCCTCGCCCACACCGTCCGGGCCCGCGCCGCCGGGGCGCCCGCCGTCGCGGCCGCGGCTACGCCGGCGGCCGGCCTCGAACCCGCCGTCGGAACCGCGCCGGACGTCCAAGGCCGTCCTACCCGCGTCAACATCGCCCGCCTGCCGGACGGCACCTACCAGCTGATCGACCTCACCCGGCCCACCGCGCTGACCGTCTACGACGCCGGCGGCCGGGACGAGTACGAGGTGGGCGGCCCGTTGCCCGACGGGGTCCGCCCGGTGAGCTCGCCGACCCCGGACTTCCCGGCCTCGCTCGCCGCCATCGGCGCCGCCGAGGCCCAGCGCAACGCCGGCGCCGTCTACGACTTCTTCCGCGACCGGCTCGGCCGGGACGGGATCGACGGCGTCGGCGGCCCGGTCAACGCCGTCGTGAACGTGACCAGCGGGGGCGAGAGCCTGGCGAACGCCTACTGGGGCAGCGGGCGGATGACCTACGGGAGCGGCAACGCCAAGTACTACCCGTTCGCCGCCGCGCTCGACGTCTCCGGCCACGAGATGACGCACGGCGTCGTCGAGAACACCGCCAAGCTCGTCATGCGGGACCAGTCCGGCGCCCTCGACGAGGCCCTCGCCGACTACTTCGGCAACGCGGTCGAGGCCACCACCCTCGGCATCCCGATGACCGACCCGCGGGCCGCCCTGCTCGGCGAGAGCCTCTGCCGCACCGGCACCCCGCAGGACTGCGCGGCGCGCCGCCTCGACACCGGCCGCAGCACCGTGAACGACTACATCGGGTTCCCGGTCCACTTCAGCGAGGACGCCTCGCACGACAACTCGGCGATCATGAGCGGCGCGCTGTGGGACATCCGGCGCACCCTGGACCCGCTGCTCGCCGACCGGCTGGTCTACCGGGCGCTCGCCGAGTACCTCACCCCGCTGGACACCTTCGTCGACGCCCGCAACGCGGTGCTCGCCGCCGGTCGCTCGCTCGGCCTCACCCGTGCCCAACTCCGCACGGTGACCGCCGCGTTCGACGCGCACGGGATCAAGGAGGGCTGGGAGCGGCGGATCGGCATGGACAGCCGCACCCTGGTGCGCTCGCTCACCGTGGGCACCCAGAACCGGCCCGACGTCGTCAACGGCCGCTGGGTGATGGCCAACGGCGAGGCGGGATTCCTCGGCATCCTCACCGGGACCGTCGGCAGCTCCGCCGAGCCGGTCCGGCTCAGCCCGGTCGGGGACAAGCGCTCGCACAGCGCGCCCGCCACCGACGGCACCGTCGCGGCCTGGGTCTCCCAGGGCGAGACCACCCCGGGCCGGCCGGACTGGTCCGTGCTGGTCCGCCCGCTCGACGGCGGTGCCACGCGCACCGTCCACAGCACCACCGGCCAGATGCTCTCGGGCGTCCGGGTCGCCGGCGGGACCGTCGCCTTCGAGGCGATGGACTTCAGCACCGGCCGCACCCTGCCGTGGCTCTCCGTGAACGGCGCGCCCGCCGCACCGATCGCGCTGCCCGACGGCCACCACGGGCAGGCCCTCTCGCTGCGCGGCGACCTGCTCGCCTGGACCGAGCGCTGGCAGGAGGGCGAACGCACCGTCTACGCGCCGACCGTCTACTCGCTCTCCGCGGGCAAGGTCGTCGCCCAGTACGTCGCGGGCGGTGCGGGCAACACCGTGGAAACCCTGGCGGTCCGCACGCTGCTGACCGAGAAGCGGCTGCTCTGGCTGGAGACGCCGTCCGATAGGAGCCGCGGCACCTCGATCCGCTCAGGCGCCCTCGACGGCTCCGGTGTGAGCGACCTGCTGACCGGCAGCACCACGCAGCCGCGCCAGATCGACGAACTGACCGCCTCCGAGAAGGCCGTCACCTTCGCCTACGCCTTCACCTGGCCGAAGGGCCGGCGCGTCGCCAACGCCGACCTGCCGAAGCTGTGGCAGCTCCCGATCGAGGGCGGTACCCCGCAGCGGTTCTCCTGCAACCGGGGCGGCCAGTACATGCCGGCGGCCGACCGCGGCACCCGGGTGCTCTGGGCCGACGCCACGCCCGGCCGCACCGATCTGGTCATGCGCGAGAGCGCGGCCGTGACCTGCTGACCGAGGAACGCTGCCCCCGGGGTCCCACCCCGAGCGTCCCGACCCCGAGCGTCCCCACCCCGGACGCCAGGACCCCGTTGCTCCCCGGTCCCCCCGCCCGGCCGCTTCCCCTTCGCGGCCGGGCGGGGCCTCTTCACGTCGGGCCCGGAGCCCGGTCGTGTCGGTGTCGGACCGTATCGTGTGCGGCGATCACCATCGAAACGCACACGGGGGCACCACACATGACCGTTCACCGGCCGGGACTGCCGCAGGACCTTCCGCCGGCCGAGGAGCTGTGGGCGCGCTGGGCACTGCTCGCAGCCCTCGGGGCGACCACCGAGGACGAGGAGCGCCCGCCCCGTCACCGCACCGGCCGGTGGATCGACGACGAGGGCCTGCACTGGGACGACTGCGGCTGCACCTGGTGGGTCATGTCCAAGGGCGGCGACGGCCGGTTCGTGCTCTACGGCGAGGACGAGGCCAGCGGCGTCAAATGGCACGAGCCGGCGATCGACGTGCTGGCGGGCGGCCCGGACTGGCTGCCGTACGAGGAGCTGCGGGACCGGATCGAAGCGTACGAGATCGGGTGCGTCTACTGGTACGAGAACGGCACCTGGGCCCGGGCGCCGTACCCGGACGACCTCGACGACGACGGCCTGGACTGCGGCATGAGCTCCTTCATCGACCGCAGCGAGGTACTGGCCGAACTGACGGCCAACCTGGACCGCACTGTCGGCGGGGCGAGCGCCGACAGCCTCCTGGCCGACGCGGAGGCCTACCGGCTGGAGCCGCAGAAGCTGCTTGACCGGTTGGTCCGGACCGACTGCCACGATGACTCGTCGGACCGGGATTCGTCGGACGGGCCGGCCATCATCCGGGCGTTGGCCCGCGCAGGCCTGACGGGGGAGTACGCGGCGACTGACACTCCCTGACGAGCAGGGCGGGACAGGCTCGCCCTGCCTTCAGGACTGCCTCCTTGAGAGCCCCGTTCTCCCGGACGCCGCCCGCCCCCGACACGGCAGGCAGGGGCGGGCGGGTCCGTCCGGGAGGGCGGATCAGGAGGGGCGGCGGACGTACGGCTCCCAGGACACCTTGATCGACCGTGCCCCCTCGGCGGGGGCCGGGCCGCGCTGCTGCTCGGTGCCGAACGGCGGAGCGCCCGACTCCGACTGCCGGGCGGGCTCCGAGGAGAGCAGCGCCCACGGGTTCGGGCAGCTCACCGCCGTCGTGTTGCTCGCGAAGGTGCAACTCGTCTGGTACACCACACCGTTCGTGGTGATCGCCTGGAGAATGACGTGGTCGCCCTGGTCGACCACGGAGACGCTGCACGCGGGGGAGGCACCCGCAGGCAGGGCCTGGGCGGACGCCCAGGTGGTGGTCCCGGCCCCCGAGCCGTTGAGCGGCTGGCTGCCGACCTGCACGGCGCCGTTCTTGACCACGCCGGTGTAGAGGAACTGGCCGTGGACCGCGGTCTCCAGCGAACTGCACGGGCCCTGGGCGCCGGTGGCTCCTGCAGCGCCGGTGGGGCCGACAGCACCGGTGGGTCCCGTGGCGCCTGTGGCGCCCACACCCGTCGCGCCGGTGGCTCCCGTGGGCCCGATGGGCCCGGTTGCACCTGTAGCCCCGGTGGCTCCTGTGGCCCCGACCGCGCCAGTGGCTCCCGTGGGCCCGGTGGGGCCTGTGGCACCTGTGCTACCCACGCCTGTCGCGCCGGTGGCTCCCGCGGCTCCCGTGGGTCCAGTGGGCCCGGTGGCTCCGGTGGGTCCGGTAGCGCCGGCTGCACCTGAGGCTCCTGTGGCCCCGATCGCGCCAGTGGGACCTGTGGCCCCATTGGCTCCCGTCGCACCGGTGGGTCCTGTCGGTCCGGTCGGTCCTGTGACGCCGATGCCGTCTGCGCCGGTCGGACCTGTGGCCCCGGTCGCTCCGGTCGCTCCGGTCGGACCTGTCGGTCCGGTCGGTCCTGTGGTGCCGATGCCGTCTGCGCCAGTTGGGCCGGTGGCTCCCGTGGCCCCGGTTGGCCCGGTTGGCCCGGTTGGCCCGGTTGGCCCGGTTAGCCCGGTTGGCCCGGTCGGCCCCGTGGGCCCGGCCGGGGCGGGGTTGCACTCGTCCCCGTGGCCGTCACCGCCGTGCTCGTCTCCCTGGCCGAACCAGTGCCCGTGCCCGTGGTCCGGCGGGCAGTGCTGCGAGCCGTCGACCCGGTGGTCGCCGGGGTGGGGTTGGAAGGCGAACAACCCGCCGGCGGAAGCCGTGCCGGCGGTCGACACGACGGTCGTGATGAGCAGTGCCGCACCCGCGGCCAGCTGCACGCGGCGGTCCTGCGCCGCCGTCCTCGGCCCTGTGTTGCGTGGTGACACCCGGTACACCTCATTTCCCTCGGAGAGCGGCAGGGCGGACCGTCCCGCCACAGCGCTCCGATAATTCGGTGAGCTGAGCGGTCCGGATGGCGGCGTCCCGGGAAATCACCGACCTGGCCCACACCGGCCGTGCTCATGGGGCGCCCCCGGACAGCGGGAGGCTGTGTTGGACCGCGGAACGCGAGCGCGGCCGAAATAGAGTCAGGACCCATCGCGCGGGACCAGGGGCGGAACTCCGCCTGCCCTGCTCCGTCCACCCGCCGCTCCCCACGCCCCCGCGCCCCCGCAGCCCCACCCCCGAGAGGCCGTTGTGGCACCACACGAGAACCCCCGCCCCCGTGGGGCGAGGCCCACCATCTGCCTGTGCATGATCGTCAAGGACGAGGCGGCGGTCATCGAACGCTGCCTCGCCTCCGTGCGCGACCTGGTCGACACCTGGGTCATCTCCGACACCGGATCGACCGACGGGACCCAGGAGCTGATCCGCCGCGCGCTCGCGGGAATCCCCGGCGAGCTGCACGAGGAGCCCTGGGTCGACTTCGGGCACAACCGCACGCTGAACATCCGGCACGCCCACGGCAAGGCCGACTACCTGCTGCTCGTCGACGCGGACATGGTGGTGCGGCAGGAGGGCCCGCTCCCGGAGCTGACCGCCGACTCCTACCTGCTGCGCCACGCCGCCGACCTGGAGTACCGGATCAAGCGGCTGGTCCGAGGCTCGACGGCCTGGCGCTACGAGGGCTCCACCCACGAGTATCTGACGACGGATCAGGCGGACCGGTCCGCCGACCTCGACGCGCTGGTCATCGAGCACTTCGCCGACGGCGGGTCGCGGTCCGACAAGTTCGAGCGCGACGCACGCCTGCTGCGGGAGGACCTCGAACGCGACCCCGCCAACCCGCGCACGGTCTTCTACCTCGCCCAGACCCTCCGCGACCTCGGCCGCACCGCCGAGGCCGTCGAGCTGTACCGGCGGCGCGCGGGGATGGGGGCGTGGGCGGAGGAGGTCTACTACGCGCTGCTCCAGGTCGGCGTGCTGACCGCCGAGCAGGGCGACTGGCCGTCGGCCATGGAGGCGCTGCTGCGGGCCTGGGAGAGCCGGCCGCAACGGCTGGAGGCCTGTTACGAACTGGTCTCCCGCCTGCGCCTGATGGGACGCCACCACAGCGCGCACGCCTTCGCCCGGGCCGGCCTCGACCGCGCGATGCCCGACGACTGGTTGTTCACCCAGCCCTGGGTGTACCGCTGGGGGCTGCTCTTCGAGTACTCCGTCACGTCGTACTGGGTCGGCGATCCGAAGGGCTCGCTGGAGGCCTGCGACCGTCTGCTGGCCCTCGCCGACCTGCCCGAGCGGTACCGCGAACAGACGCTCGCCAACCGGGAGTTCGCGGAGCGAGCCGCGCGGGCGGTCGTGCCGGTACCGGCCTGAGCCCGCGGCCGGGTTCTCCTGCGACGGAGCCCGGCCCGAACGTCCGACGGTTCAGTCCTGGAGGGAGTCCAGCCAGGAGGTCAGCAGGCGGTTCACCTCCTCGGGGCGCTCCTGCTGGACCCAGTGCCCGCAGCCGTCCAGGATGTGGGCGGAGGCCAGGCCGGGAAGGGTGGCCGGGTAGGCGTCGATCGCGTCGGCCATCCAGGTCGTGGAGGCGTCCAGGGCGCCGCCGATGAACAGGGACGGCTGCTTGATCGGGGCGCCGGCGTACGGGGCGAGGTCCTCCCAGTCGCGGTCCATGGTGCGGTAGCGGTTGAGGGCCCCGGTCATGCCGGTGCGCTCGAACTCCCCGGCGTACACGTCGAGGTCGTCCTCGGTCAGCCAGGCGGGCCGCTTGCCGCTGGGGAAGCGGTCGCGCAGCCGGCCGCCGGTGCGGGTCACGAAGTGCGGGTCGGGCTCGCCCTCGGTGGGCATGGTGTCGGCGGACAGGGCCGCGTAGAAGCCCGCGAGCCAGCCCCGGAGGTCGGGCTCCATCTCCGCTTCGGCCCGGCCGGGCTCCTGGAAGTACGAGACGTAGAACTCCTGGTCGCCGCCCATCTGCGCGAAGACGTCGGTGGGGCGGGGGCCGCCGGGCGGCGCGTAGGGGACGCTCAGCAGCGCGACGGCCCGGAAGACCTCGGGGTGGAGCAGGGCGGAGGTCGCCGCGATGGTGGAGCCCCAGTCGTGCCCGACGACCACCGCGCTCTCCTCGCCCAGGGCGTGCACCAGGGCGACGTTGTCCGCCACGAGGTCGAGCATTCGGTAGGCGTCCGTCGCGGCCGGCTTGGAGGAGCGGCCGTAGCCGCGCACGTCGAGCGCCACGGCCCGGTATCCCGCTGCCGCGAGGGCCGGGAGCTGGCGGCGCCAGGAGTACCAGGACTCGGGGAAGCCGTGGACGAGCAGGACCAGCGGTCCGGTGCCCTGTTCGACCAGGTGCAGGCGGCCGGCGGGCGCCTCGATGGTGCGGTGGCGCAGGTCGGTGGACGGCGCGGGCTGGTGCATGACTTCTCCTCGGTTCACGGTCGGCCGCGGTTTCCCACCGATCTTGCGGCGTGGCGGCCGTCCGACGCGAGCACCCTTGTCATTCTGGCAAACTGGCAGGACAGGGCGGTGGAGGCGGCACGGCTGGAGGGAGTCGGGCGATGGTGACGGACGACGTCGTGGCCGACGCGCTGGCGGCCATGGGCCCGCGGCTGCGGACCGCGCGCGAGCAGCGCGGCGCCACGCTCACCGGCGTCAGCCGCGCGACCGGCATCTCGCTGAGCACGCTGTCGCGGATCGAGACCGGTCGGCGCAAGCCGACCCTGGAGGTGCTGCTGCGGCTCGCGAAGGCGTACGACATCTCCCTGGACGAGCTGGCCGGCACCGCGCCCGGTACTGCGCCCGGTACTGCGCCCGGCACCGTACCCGGCCCTGCGCCCGGCACCGCGCCCGCCGCCGCGGCCGGATCGCGCATCCCGATGCCGCAGCGTCCCGGTGACGGCAAGGCGGTGCTGCCGTTGACCCGCTACGTCGGGGGCCTGCACGCCCACAAGCACGTGCTGCCGCCCGTCGACGCGACGCCGGCGCGGCCGCGGCAGGTCTCCCACGACGGGTACGAATGGCTCTGCGTCCTGTACGGGCGGCTGTGGCTGGCGCTCGGCGAGCAGGACCTCGTCCTGAGCGCCGGGGAGGTGGTCGAGTTCGACACCCGCACCGCCCACGGGGTTGCGAACGCCGGGCCCGACGGACCGGTCGAATACTTGGTCATGTTCGGGCCGCAGGGGGAGCGCCTACGGCCGCGCACCCCGGCCCCCGGCCGCGCGGCCCGGTAGCGCGGAGCGGACCTCGGGCGTCGCCATCCGTCACCCGGGCTTCCGGGGAAGCCTCGCCGGGTACCAGACGCCGAAGCTCGGGCCGGGGCGGAGCGTGCCGTTCACGTCAGGTTGTCCTCCCAGACCTGGCCGGCGGCCGGACCGGTGACGATCAGGACCGTTCCTCGAACCGGCGCACCTGCTCGGCGGCAGGACGGGATTCATTCCCGCCCTGGTCCGCGCCGGCCACGGTCGGGCCCCTGCCGGCGCTGCGAACCGAGCGCCCCACGTTCCCACCTGGTCTGCTCCCCACCCGAGGTCCGTCCCTCCTGGTCCGTGAGGATAGATCAGCCTCGATCGCGGCTGTCCCACGCCCCGGTGGTGGGTTCACGCGGTTCCGGCGGGCCACTCCTCGCCGGTGGCGCCGTCGAGGCGCCGCATGTCGATCTCGTCCGCGGCGACCAGGGCGACCCGGTCGCCCACCCGGACGGCGCACACCCCCATGCAGGCGTCGTCCTCCCACCCGTCGACCGGCTCGCCCACCGGCTGCCCGGTGAGCGCGTCGTACCGGTAGAGGCGGTCCGAGGCCACCGCCAGCACGGCCCGGCCGTCCACCTGATAGTCGCACAGGCCCAGCGTGTTCTCGGGTTGCACCATCATCCTGCCGAGCGGCGTCCGGGTCTCCGGGTCCCAGATCCGCACCGAGTGGTCCGTACCGCCGGTGGCCAGCAGGATCCGGCCGTCCGCCGGGTACGCGACGAGGCGTGAGATCGGCCCGTTGTGCGCCTTGACCGGGCCGCCGACCGGCCGGCCGGTCGCCAGGTCCCAGACCCGGAGCAGCCCGTCGGCGTCCGCGCCGGCCAGCCGGGGCGTGCCGTCCGCCGCGGTGAACGCGGCCAGCGACCACACCTCCCTGCGGCCGGTACCGCGCATCCGGGGCCCCGCGGCCGCCCCGGTCACCGCGTCGACCGGCTCCACCCGCCCGTCGCTCCACCCGAGCAGCAGGCTCCGCTGCCCGCCGGGGCCGAGGTGGGAAGCCACCGCCGACATCCGCGGCCACGTCCGGCCCCACGGCTTGCGCCGCTTGCCCCAGGTGTCGGGACAGACCCGCTCGCCCGTCACCAGGTCGACCTGGAACAGCGTCCCGCGCAGCCCCCGGAACTGATCCAGGACCACCAGCACCGGTGATTCGCCGCCGGCGTCGACGTGCATCCGGCAGAGCGGGCCGCCGATGAAGCCTGGGCCGAGCGCGAACTCCCGTACCAGGGAACCGTCTTCGGCGTCGTACACCGAGAAGCCCCGGCCCTGGGTCGAGCCCGGCCGGATGACCACCGACCGCCCGTCAAGCTCGGCACCGAGCAGTTGGCCCGGGCCGGTCAGCACCGGTCCGTCCCGGGCCGTGAAGGGGTCGCCCTGCGCATTCCTGCCGAACCTCACTGTCCTCGAAGGGGGAGAGAGGGGGCGGCACGGTCCGCGCGGCGGCCCCCGAACCGCGGACGCTACCAGCCGGACCGACGGGCAACGGGCGCGCCCTCGTCAGCTCCGGCTCCGGCACCGGAGTCGGAGCCGGAGCCGGCGATCCCCCGGCCGCCGGCGCAGCCTCGACCGCCGGCGCCGCCCCGGCCACGGGCTCGGGCCGACTGCGGGCCGGCGTCGGCCGGTGTCACCGTTCCCGGGCGACGTGGGCGATGCGGGCGACGTGGGCACCCGGGGGAACGGGGGCGGCCTCGGTGGCCGGCGGGCCGGGCGTTGCGGGGGCCTCGGCGCGGCCGAGTCCGACGCGCCGCCGGAGCGCGGTCAGGGCACGTGGGGACCACCAGGCCCAGCGGCCCAGCAGACGCATCGTCGCGGGGACGAGGAGCGCCCGGACCACGGTGGCGTCGACCGCGACGGCGACCACCAGTCCGACGCCGATCATCTGCATGAAGGCGATGGAGGAGGCGAGGAAGCCGCAGACCACGACGATCAGCAGCAGTGCGGCGCTGGTGATCACCCCTCCGGTGCGCTGGAGCCCGAGGGCGATCGACTCCTCGGTGCCCGCGCCGCGGTCGTGGTGCTCCTTGATCCGGGAGAGCAGGAACACCTGGTAGTCCATGGCCAGGCCGAAGGCGATGGCGACGATCAGCACCGGGAAGTCGGCGTCGATCGCGCCGATCGGGGTGAACCCCAACAGGCCGTGCAGGTGGCCGTCCTGGAAGATCCAGGTGATCACGCCGAACGCGGCGAACAGGGAAAGTGCGCTCAGCAGAACGGACTTCAACGGGATCGTCACCGAGCCGAAGGCCAGGAAGAGCACCAGGCCGGAGACCGCCGCGACGAACAGCGCCATCCACGGCACCCGGGAGCCGATCATACGGACGATGTCCACGCGGGAGGCCGGCATGCCGGTGAGCAGCGCGGTGGCGCCGTCCGGTGGTGTCTGCGCCCGCAGGTCGCGCACCATCGCGGCGGCCTCCTGCGACATCGGGTCCGCGCCGTACCGCAGGGTGATGCGGGCGGTGTCGCCGTGGGTGGCTGTCACCGCGGCGCCGGTGACCCCGGGTACCGCGTCCAGCCGTCGGGCGTAGGCCTCCAGCGCGGGGGAGGCGGTGCCCGCCGGACCGTCGAGCCGGACGACGGCGGTGAGCACCTTGGTCGGGTCGTGGTCGAACCCGGTGCCCAACTGACGGGCGACGACGCGGGCGTCGGCGTCGGCGGGCAGGACCCAGTCGCCGGGGCGGGCCCAGTTCGCGCCGAGGAAGGGCGCACCGGCGGTGAGCAGCAGGACGACGGCCGCGAGGCAGGCCGGCACCGGACGACGCATCACCAGGCGGGCGGCGCGGTACCAGTGGCCCTGCCCCGGTGCGGGCGCGGCCTGGCGCCGGGAGCCACCGGCCCGGTGGCCCCACGGCAGCGGGATCCGCAGGGCGTCGACGCGGTGCCCGGTGATGCGCAGCAGCGCGGGCAGGACGGTGAGTGAGCTCAGCACGGCGAAGGCGGTGACCGACACGGCGGCGTAGCCCATCGAGCTGAGGAAGCGGGAGGGGAAGAGGATCAGGCTCGCGAAGGAGATGGCGACGGCCAGCCCGGAGAAGGCGACGGTGCGTCCGGCGGTGGCGGTGGTGCGTTCGACGGCGAGGTCCGGCGGCGTGCCGGCGGCGAGCTCCTCGCGGTAGCGGCTGACCATGAACAGGGCGTAGTCGATGGCCAGTCCGAGCCCGAGGATGGTGATCACGTTGATCACGCTGCTGGAGATCGGCACGGCATAGGCGGTGATCCGGAGCACGGTGAACGAGCCGAGCGCCACGACGGCGCCGGTGGCCAGTGGCAGCAGGGCGGCGATCGCGCTGCGGAAGACCAGGACGAGCAGGACGAGGAGCAGCGGTACCGAGAGCAGCTCCGCGCGCCCGATGTCGCGGCCGGTCAGCGTGTTGACCTGTTCGGTCATCGCGGTGACACCGCCGAACGCGACGTCCAGGCCCGGCACCCGGAAGCGGTCCGCGATGCGCTGGAGCGCCCTGACCCGCTCCTGGTCGTCGGACGCCGCGAACTGCAGGGTGACGTACGTGGAGTGGCCGTCGCGGCTGACGAAGTCCGCGGAGCCGTGGCTGGACCAGTACGACTCCAGATGCGTCAGGTCCTCGCGCGGGACGGCGTCCAGGGCGGTGCGGAGCCGCGCGGAGAGGTCGGGGTCGTCGATGCGGCGGTCGGCGCTGCGGTAGAGCACCACGGTGTCGGGCTGCAGGCGGCCGAGCGGGCCGGCCAGCACCCGGTCGGCCCGGACGGAGGGGCTGTCGGGGTCGTCGAAGCCGGCGCCGCCGGTGATCGCGCCGAACACCTGGGTGCCCCACAGGCCGGCCACCAGGGTGAACAGGAGGGTGGCGACGACGACCGGTCGTCGGCGCCGGGCGGCGAATCTTCCGAGCAGGGCGAACACGGGTGACTCCTTGGGAGGGTGGGACACGGGGCCCGTGGGGCGTCAGCGGGCGCTGTCCCGAGGTTGGCGGTCCGGGCGGGGTTCCGGCCTCGGGCGACCGGCCCGATCCCGGCCGACCGGAAGGAGGAGGCGTCTCCTCCGCTCGGGGGAGGAGATCCCGTCCTGACGGGACGTAGGGTCTGGTCCCGTGCTGCGTGGACGGATGGATCGCCTCTTCGGTCGCAGGTTCGGCCCGATGCGGCTGGCCCTCGTGGCCTTCGGCCTCGGCTACCTGCTGCTGTTGCGCCGCCCCGGCGAGCTGGGGGCGGCCGACTGGGCGGTGGGCCTCGGGGTGCTGGCGCTGTCCGCGCTCGGCGGCTTCGGGCCGTGGGGGACGGCGATGGGCCAGTGCGCCATGCTGGCGCTGGCGGAACTGTGTGCCCCGCTGGTCACGGTGGAGGCGAAGGTCGGGGCGAGCGCGGCCCTGTTCGAGCTGGCGGTGCGCCGCTGGGGGAGACCGACCGCTGTCGCCTCCGCTGCCCTGGCCCTGGCCCAGCTGGTCCGCACCGGCTGGCCGCCGTCCGTCGAGGTGTTCCCGGCGCTGTACCGGGCCGCGGTGATCGTCGGCGTGCCCGTCCTGCTGGCGGCCTACATCCGTTCCGCGGAGCGCGCCGCCGGCATCGCCCGGGAGCGGGCCCTGGAGGCCGAGCGCAGCCGACACCTGGCCGAGTGGGGCGCGAGGATGGGCGAGCGGGCGGCGATCGCGCGCGAGCTCCACGACATGGTCGCCCACCACCTGGCGTCCACGGTGCTGCGGGTCGGCGTGGCCCGGCACGTGCTGGCACCGGCCGACCCGCGCCTCGCCGAGGTGCTGGACGACGTGCACACGAGCGCGAACACCGCGCTGACCGACCTGCGCAGGCTGCTGACCGCGCTGCGCGAGCCCGCCGCCGACCACCTCGCCCCGCTGCTCGCCGAGACGACGGATCTGCCCGCCGCCGTCCGGGGCGTGGTGGAACGCAGCCGCCAGTCCGGAATGGCGGTCCACGCCGAGGTGGACCCCGGGATCGCCCGACTCGACGCGATGCGGTCGCTGACGGTCCTGCGGCTGGTCCAGGAGGGGCTGGCCAACGCCACCAAGCACGCCGGCCCCGCGGCCCGGATCCGGCTGCGGATGGAGATGGAGGACGGGACGTTGTCCCTTGCGTTGGAGAACACCCTGCCGACGGGCGCGACCCCGCCGTTGCCGGGCCACCCGGAGCGGTCCGGGGGTCACGGCCTGCTGGGCATGCGCGAGCGCGTCGCCCTGGTCGGTGGGACGCTCGACGCCGGACCCGCCCCGGGCGGCTGGCGGATCGCGGCGACCCTGCCCCCCACGGCGACCGGAGTGGGCCCGTGATCAGCGTGCTCATCGTCGACGACCAGCAACTGGTCCGCGCCGGGGTGCGGATGCTCTGCGAGTCCGCGCAGGACCTCGTCGTCGCTGGGGAGGCCGCCGACGGCGAGGAGGCGGTCCGTCTGGCCGAACGGCTGCGGCCGGACGTGGTGCTGATGGACCTCCACATGCCCGGGACGGACGGCATCGCCGCCACCGCCCGTACTCTCCGCGTCCACCCGGCCGCCCGCGTCGTCGTGTTGACGACCTTCGACGACGACGACCGGCTCTACCCCGCGCTGAGCGCCGGCGCCTGCGGCTTCCTGGGCAAGGACGTCGAACCGGCGGCCGTGCTCGACGCCGTCCGGCGCGCCGCGGCGGGCGACAGCCCGTACAGCCCGACCGTGCTGCACCGGGTGGTCACCCGCGCCGCCCTGGCCTGGGGCGGAACGGCCGGACGACCGAGCCCGGGCACACCGTTCACGCAGCGGGAACGGGAGGTTCTGCGGCTCATCGCCGCCGGCCTCTCGAACAGCGAGATCGCCGCCCGCATGCACATCGGCCTGACCACGGTGAAGACGCACGTGTCCAACCTGATGACCAAGACCGACGCTCCCAACCGGGTGCGCCTCGCCGTCCTGGCCATCCAGGAGGGCATCGCCGACGACTGACACCCGGGCCGGGTCGGCCGGAAAGAGGCTGACCAGCAGGCCGTAGGCCTCCGCGGTCGGACTTTCGCCCGCGCCCAGCTGTGCTGCCCGTACCCCGGCCTTTCTGCAGTTGACCAGGCGGTGGCGCAGCGGGTGCCCGAGGGCCTTGAGCCAGCGTCGATGATCATCGATGCTTGACCCGGCTTCACATCACGTGCCCGCCCCGCATCACACGCCCCACCGCACCACGCTGGCGAGAGGAACCCCATGCCGCTGTCCATCACCCACGTCACCACCGACCGCCCCGAGCGCTACCTCAAGCAGCTCGTCTCCCACCTGGGCCACAAGACCGGCACCACGCTCGACGCCCAGGACCGCGGCATCGTCACCCTCGGCAACGGCGCGAACTGCGTCATGACCGCCCGTCCGGGACAGCTGGAACTGATCGCGGCCGCGGCCGACGCCGAGGCGCTGAGCCAGGTCCAGGACCTGGTCGCCCGTCACCTGGTGCGCTTCGCCGCCCAGGAGGAACTCACCGTCGAGTGGAACACGCCCGTCGACGGCGCCGAACTGGAGCCGGTCCACCCCCTGGTCGACGGCTACGCACTGCGCCACTGCACCCCCGCCGACCAGGTGCTCCACGACCTCGCCGAGCGGACCAGGGAAGCCACCGGCCGGGCCGCCTGGATGCAGGTCTCGGCCGACGAGGGCGCGCTGCTCACCATGCTGGTGCGGATGCTGGGCGCGAAGTACGCCGTGGAGGTCGGGGTCTTCACCGGCTACTCCTCCCTCTGCATCGCCCGCGGCCTGGCCGAGGGCGGCCGCCTGCTCGCCTGCGACACCAACGCCGAGTGGACCGCCATCGGCCGGGAGCACTGGGAGCGCGCCGGGGTGGCCGACCGGATCGACCTGCGGATCGCCCCCGCCCTCGACACCCTCCGGGCGCTGCCGGACGAGCCGCACATCGACATCGCCTTCATCGACGCGGACAAGCAGAGCTACCCCGCGTACTACGAGGAGATCCTGCGCCGGCTGCGCCCGGGCGGCGTGGTCGTCCTCGACAACGTCCTGCTCGGCGGCCGTTCCCTGGACCCGGCCTACCAGGAGGAGCACCACCTGGCGATGCGCCGGCTGAACGAGTTCATCGCGGCGGACGACCGGGTGGACGCCGTGATGCTGACGGTCCGCGACGGGGTGACCCTGGCGCGCAAGCGGTGACCGCGTGGTGACCGCCGCCGACCCTCCGCCTCCTCGCGGCGGCGCCGGATCGGGTCCTACGTGTTCAGGGCCCGTCGTGCCGTGTCGGTGAACGTCTCCACGACGTCCCGGAGGTCCGCGCAGCTCGCGGGGAGTCCGGCCGGGTCGCCGGGGCCTCGCAGGATGTTCTCCACGACGTGCGCCCGGCGGATCCGTCCCCGGGGGTGAGTGCCGGGCGCCGCGCCGTGCTCTAGACGCGTGCCTTCCGCGCCGAGTGCCAGGCCGCCCCGGCCAGTGCCCGCGTGGACCGGAGGAGCGACAGCTGCTCGTGATCGCGGTAGAGCCTCCAGTTGTGCTCGACCAGCGACAGCTTGTTCGAGGACAGTGACCCCGCCCGGCCGGACCGGTAGATCGCCAGCGGTTCCCGCAGGCCCCGGGCGGGGTGCCCGTCCCTCATGATCGCCAGCCACAGCGCGTAGTCCTGCCGCTTCGGCATGTCGGGCATCAGCCGGGTGCCCAGCCGACTCCGGTCGTACATCGCGGTCAGGGCCCCGATGTGGTCCTGCACCAGCATGTCCCGGTACGTCACGCGATCCCTGGCCTCGATCACCCGTCCGTTGGGAGTGAAGTCGCAGGCCTCGCCGGAGTGGTCGCCGTCGACCTTGTAGTAGGAGGTGAACGTCAACGGGGCATCGCCGTCGGCGGCGAACGCGAGCTGCCGTTCCAGCTTCTCCGCGAGCCACATGTCGTCGCTGTCCAGGAAGGCCACGTACTCGCCGCGCGCCCGTGCGAGGGCGAGGTTGCGGGCCTTGGCCGCGCCGCCCTGCCCGGGCGCGGCCTCCGGGCGCACCCGTTCGTCCTGTCGGGCCAGGTCCCGCAACAGGTCCATGGAGCCGTCCGTGGACGCGTCGTCGGTGATCAACAGCTCGACGTCGGCGTGCGTCTGCGCGAGCACGGAGCGCACCGACGCGCCGACGGTGGCAACCGAGTTGTGTACCGGCATCACCACAGAAACCAGGGGCACAGCAGTTCCTCACCCACCCCCGTTCGGAGGCGTCATGGATCTTGTCGTCGCCGGCCAAGGCTACGTGAGTCCGCCGCCGTGTGCGTCGCCGGGGCGGGCCGTCGCGTGGCCGACCACGCCGTGGACCTGCACCGCAGCGAGCAGCGCACCGCCGATCCACTGCCGGACGGGCCCGGCCCCACGCGCAGGCCCCACCCGCCGGCCCCACGCGACGGCCGCGCCCCCCGGCGCCGTCGGCCCGTCGGCGCGGCAGGCCGCGGTGCGGGTGGCGAGTTCGGCCGAACCCGTGCCGATCGACAGTGTCCCGCGCAAGGATGTGGTCCGTCACACCAATTGACGGAGGATCAGATCATGGACGAAGTGACGCCGCCGCAGCGGTCGGGGGACGGCGCGGAGGCGGAGAGCCGGACGACCGTCGTCAACGCGATCCACAACTCGACGGTCAACGGCTCGGTGATCCAGGGCGGCACCGTCACCGTCCAGCTGCCGTCGCCCGCTCCGCCGGAGTGGCCGCTGTCCATCGGCGTCATCCCGATCCTGGCCAGCGCCTTCCAGCCGCGCACCGCCGTGCGCGAGGCGATCGACCGGGTACGGGCCGGGAGCGAGACGGTGGTGCTCTCCCAGGTCCTCGCCGGGGGCGGCGGGGTCGGAAAGAGCCAGCTGGCCGCGCACTACGCCTGGCAGGCCCTGGACGACGGCGTCGACGTGGTGATCTGGGCGGCCGCAGCCGACCCGGTGTCCGTCCTGCTCGCGTACGCCGAGGCCGCGGCCGCCGTCCAGCTGCCCGGCGCGACCAACGCCCGCGACCGCGTCGCACAGGACGCCCGGCTCTTCCTGAACTGGCTCAGCAGCACCGAGCGCAGCTGGCTCGTGGTCCTCGACGACGTCACCGACTTCACCGCCACCGGGCCGCTGTGGCCCGGGCGGTCACGCCGTGGCAACGGCCGGGTCCTCGCCACCACCCGCCAGCGCGGCGCCCACGCGTCCGGCGGCGGGCGGGCCGTCGTCCCGGTCGACGTCTACGACGCGGCCGAGGCCGTCGCCTACCTCCGCGAGCGCCTCACCACCGCCGGCTACCCCTACCTGCTCGACCGGCAGGCCGAGGAACTCGCCGAGGCGCTCGGACGGCTGCCGCTCGCCCTCGCCCACGCCGCCGCCTACATGGTCAACCAGCAGCGCACCTGCTCGGCCTACCTGGAGATCTTCCGGGAGCGCACCCGCACCCTGGACTCGGTGCTGCCGCCCGAGGCGGACACCGAGCTGTACGGCCGGCCCGTCGCCGCGGCGCTGCTGATCTCGCTGGACGCCGCCCAGCAGACCGAGCCCAAGGGCCTCGCCGTCCCGGCCGTCCGACTGGCGGGCCTGCTGGACCCGGCCGGACACCCCCGCGAACTCTGGACCACCAGGGCGGTGACCGACTACCTCACGAAGCAGCGAGCCACGGAGCGGGGCGCCGCCGGAGCGGCGGTGCCCGGTCCGGCGGCACCCGGCGGCGGCTCCGACGCGGAGCCGGCCGAAGCGGGAGAGCCCCCGCCGGTCACAGCCGACGAGGCGCTCACCGTCCTCGCCGTCCTACACACCTACAACCTGATCGGCAACTACCCGGCCGGGGTCGACGTTCCGTACCGGGGCACGGTGGCCGCCCACCGTGAGGTCTCCATCCACGCCCTGACCGCCCGCGCGGCCCGGGACACCACCCCGGACCCGACTCCCGTCCGGTCCGCGGTGATGTTCGCGATGTACCGGCTCTGGCCGGAGGAGGACCACCTCGACCACCGCCTCGCCGCCTGCCTCCGGGCCAACACCGAGACCCTGCGTGACACGGTCGGGCCGGAGGTCCTCCGGCTCTTCCCGGGGTTCGCGCTGCGGGAGAGAGCAGGGCTGAGTCTCCTCGGCGCCGGTCTGCACGCCGAAGCCGTCGACCACTGGACGCAGGAGGCCGAGGCCGACACGGCGGAACTGGGTCCCGAGGACGAGCGCACCCTCGCCTCACAGGCCAACCTGGCCGCCGCCTACGCGCTGGCCGGACGGGCCGCGGAGGCCCTCGCCCTCCGGAAGCGGGTCGCGGTCGAGTTCGAGCGCCTCCTCGGCGCCGACTCCCCCAAGACCCTCGTTGCCCTCGCCTCCGTCGCCGGCTCCTACACGGACCTCGGCTACGAGAGCGACGCGATCACGCTCAAGGAACACGTCCTGGCCGCCAGGGAACGGGTCCTGGGCCTGTCCCACTCCGACACCGTGAACGCGCGGAACAACCTCGCCCTCGCCTACGAGATCAACGGGCGGCACGACGAAGCACTTGTCCTGAAGGAACGGGTCGTCATGGAACTCGCGACCCTGCTCGGCACGGGCGACCACCCCCGCATGCTCATCGCACTGGCGAGCCTCGCCTCCAGCTACGCCCAGGCCGGGCGGCTGGGGGACGCGATGGAGATCGAGGAGAAGGTGCTGGAGGTCTCCGAGCGCATCCTCGGGCCCGACCACCCCGACACCATCGCCGTCCGGGTCTCCCTCGCTTCCTCGTACGCCGCGACGGGGCAGGACGAGGAAGCCTTCGTCCTGCGGAAGCGGGCCGTGGCGGACCGGTACCGGGTCCAGGGCCCCGAGCATCCCGACACCCTCAAGGCCCTCGCCGACCTCTCGGTGTCGTGCCGGAGGACCGGCCGCCACGAGGAGGCCGTCGCGATCGCGGAGCACGTCCTCCCGCTCCGGTCGCGGATCCTCGGCCGGGACCACCCCGACACCCTGATCTCCGCCGGCAACCTCGTCAACGCCTACGCCACCGCGGGCGAAACGGAGCGAGCGCTGAAGCTCGCCGAGAGCCTGCGGCCGCACCAGGAACGCGTCTTCGGCCCCCACGACGACACCACGCTGTCGGGGCGCCACGCCGTGGCACTCCTCCGCGTCCACCGCGGGGAGTCCGTCCTCGCCGAGGATCCGGCGCAGGCCGCGAGGGACGCCGAACTGGCCATCGAGGCGGTCGGCCCGCACGTGCTGCCCCGGTTGCCCGCACTGGACGAGGCGCTGGAGGACGCCCACCGCCTCGCCGAGGCGGCCCGGGCCGCGCTGTAGGCGCGCCACGGTGCACCCGGTGCCGGCGCCGGGGTGGAGGACTGAGGGAGGCGGTACCGCCCGCCGGGGGCATGCCGTCCACCACTCGTCGGGAGGCGTGTGCCGGCTACCAGTCGGCTACCAGTCGTCGGCGAGACGTTCGGCGAGTGCGTGGATCTGCGGGTCGTACGGCCAGCGATCGGCGAGGGCCGTCACGGCCGTTCGCTGCAGCTGCCAGTCGGAGTCGTCGGCGGCCCGCTCGCGCAGCAGTTCCTCGGTGGCGGGGTCGTCGCGCCAGCCGCCTGCCAGTGCCCCGACCGCCGCGCCCCGGCTGATCGGGCCGGTTCCGCCGGTGACGATCCGTCGGAGCAGCGCGCCGGTCCCGGGGTCGCGCCAGCCGGCCGCCAGGTCGTGCACGACGGCGGCGCGCAGGTGGTCGTCGGGGTCGTCGACGGCGAGCCGGCGGAGCAGGTCGGCGGTCCGCTGGGTGCGGAAGCCCGTGACGAGGGCGTGGACGGCGTTCCGACGGACATGGGGCGCGGTGTCGTTCTCGGCCCTGTCCTCCAGCCGCGCGACGGTGTCGGGGTGGTCACGCCAGCCGGTTCCCAGCGCCAGTACCGCCGCCGCGCGGACGAACTCGTCGTCGTCACCTGCGAGTCCGCGCAGCAGTGACCCGGTGGCCGGGTCGTCGTGCCAACCGCCGGCGAGGGCGAGGACGGCCACCACCCGGCCTCGCGACCCGCCCCTCCCTTCGGCGACTCCGCGCAGTAGTGCCTCGGCGTCGGGACGGCCGGGCCACCCCGAGCCGACGGCCCGCAGTGCGGCCCGTCGCACCGGCTCGCCGGCGCCGGAGGCGGCGAGCTCGCACAGCCACGGCAGCGTCCGCGGATGGGTGTGCCACGTCGTGGCCAGGACCCACACCGCGGCCACCCGGACCTCGTCGTCGGGGTGCTCCTCGGCCAGTTCGCGCAGCAGCACGGGGGTCCGTGCATCGCTGCGCCGGTCGACGACGAGGGGCTTCAGCACGGTATGGCGCGGATCCTCCGCGGCGGGCGGCGGC
Organism: Kitasatospora sp. NPDC101447; assembly: GCF_044767225.1. Lineage (NCBI taxonomy): Bacteria > Bacillati > Actinomycetota > Actinomycetes > Kitasatosporales > Streptomycetaceae > Kitasatospora > Kitasatospora sp. NPDC101447. The sequence goes on along the minus strand of NZ_JBIWNL010000005.1, from coordinate 44,710 downwards.
GGCGCCGACCGGGCAGGAGCCGGGGCGACGGGCGGATCGTCGGGCCGGCCCTCGGCGAGGATGTGGAACGCCCTGGTCCGCAGGTGCGGGTCCGGATCACGGGTGGCGCGGTCGCGCACCACGGCCGCAGCGTCCGGGTCACGCGGCCAGCCCCTCGCGAGGGATTCCAGCGCGCTGAGGCGGACCGAGTCGTCGGGGTCGTCGGTCGCGGACCGGCGTATCAGGGCGAGCGCCCCGGGCTCGCCGCGCCGGCCGTCGGCGAGCGCGGCCAGCGCCCCCTGCCGCAGGTGCCGGTCGTCGTCGGTGAGGCACCTTTCCAGCCACTCCCCGATGGAACGGTCCCGGGGGCGGGCCAGTGCGAGTAGCCGGAGCGAGCCCCTTCTGACGTCTCCGTCCGGGTCCGTCCCGGCGAACTCGCGCAGCAGTTCGGCGAGTTGCGGATCGTCGGGCCGTTCCTGGATGAGTGCGCGAAGTGCCTCCTCCCGGCCGGCGGGCACCGGGTCGAAGACCGCCCGGCTGAACAGGCCCTCGCGGAACCCCTCGTCGTCGCGCAGCAACGCGGCGCCAAGCCGCGCGGCCGGCGGCACCTCGAACCAGACGAAGTTCGCTCCCTCCCGCATGACGTTCAGGAACCGGCCGTAGACCCGGTACCAGGCGTGGTACCGCTGCGCGGCTGCGGAGTCGGCTGCGCCGATCCGGCCGAGCACCGGCGGTAGCGTCTCCGCCAGTGCGCGACTCAGTGCGGACCCGGGAAAGGCCCGCTTCTCGACCACGTACTCGATGAGTGCGATCACCGCGTCGACGACGGCGGAGCACTGGACGCCGAGCTCGCCGCCGGGCTCACGGACCTCACCGAGGCACTTGGCGGCGAGCACGATGTGCTGGGGCGTCACGTCCGAGGACGCCCCCGTCCGCCGCAGGAACCACAACGGATCGGCCGCGAGGAGGTGGTCGACGATCCGGCCCGCGAGACGCGGTTCGACCATCCCCGCGACCAGGACGAGGGTCTCGTGCCAGGTGGGGTCGGCCCAGTGCTCGCCGTACACCTGGTCGACGAGGGCGTCCTCGGTCAGGCTGCATTCGACGGTCAGCCGGTGCCGGATGTCCGCCGCGGCGTGGTATTCGAGGAAGCCCTGGTGGGGGAAGCCGAGGCCGTCGGCGCGGTGGACCAGCAGTCCGGTGTGCCGGAGGAGGTTCTCCAGGAAGGCCTCCCAGCGCTCCGGGCGGACCTTGCCGGGGCGTCGCACGGCTTCGTGCGAGGCCAACGCCTCGGTGATCGGCGTCCCGTGGTCCGCGAGCCTCCGGTGGGCGAGGTAGCCGATCAGTTCGGGCAGCCGTTCGTGGACCTGCCGTGCGGCGGCCTCGGCTTCCGCGCGCGCCCGTGGACTCTGGACGCTCTCCACGAGGTGCCTGATCGATTCTTCGTGGCTCCTCGCCACCTGCTTGCTCTGGTTGTTCTGGTAGAGCAGGTCGGTGAAGTCCTCGTACACCGCGGCCCGGCCGTCGGGCAGCGAGCGGCCGGGCTCGGCGAGGTAGAGCCGGCACAGCATGAAGGCCATCAGCGGGACACGCGCCGCTTCGTCCAGGGAGCCTTCGCGGAGCGCACCGGCGAGGTGGCGGGCGTGGCGGGTGGCTTCCTCTCGCGGCCACCGGGTGCCGAAGTACTTCTCCAGGTAGGTGTGCAGGTCGTGCGAGGTGAACGGCTGCAGTTCGTAGTGCGGTGTCCTGAGGCCGAGGACGTGGTCGAGGACGTCGAGTTCGCCCTCGGCGAGGGGACGGGTCGCGACGACGCACCGGTACAGCGGCGGGTCCGCCGCGACGGCGTTGGCCAGCTTCTCCAGGACGGCGCGGCGCATGCGCGCGTCGGGCAGCTCGTCGAGGTCGTCGACGAGGAGGTGCCAGTGCGCCCCGGTCCAGGGCCGCCGCAGGAAGCGGTCCCGCGTCAGTACGGGGTGCCGCCCGAAGGTGCCCAGCTTCCCGGTGGCGTCGGCGAGCACGTCGGGTACGTGCCTGTCCTCGCCGACGAGGGCGTGAGCGCTCACCCACACCGGGACGGCCGGGCCGTACGTCCCGGGACTGTGCGTGTCGTCGAGCAGTACACCGGCCGTGTCGCGCAGCCGCGCACGCAGCAGGGTGGACTTGCCCACTCCGGGGCCGGCGACGAGCACGCACATCCGGTCGGCCCTCCGGAAGACCGCCTCGGCCGGTTCGAACGGAACGACGGCACCGGCGCCACCTCCTCCTCCGGTGGCCGGGCCGTCGCCGGGCCCGGCACGCCCGTCCCGGACCGCAGGGCGGCTGCGCTGGCGCACATAGACGTCGACCAGGGACGGCGGTTCGGCGAAGTCCTGGTACGGGTGCTTCTCGGCAGCCTTCCGGGCGGCCGCGAGGTAGCCGCGCACCTCCTCGTCCATGCCGGTCCCGCGCCGGGCGTCCGCGTAGAGCTCCTTCCAGCGGGGGAACTCGCGCTGCACGTGGCGCTCGCTCCTCCCGGTGGTCCATTCCAGCATCACGGCGACCACGGCCCACAGATCGGCGAGATCCTTCGGGACCGTGGGCTCGCGCGATCCCCCCGGCTTGGGGAACCACTCGTTGACCGTCGTGACGGGCAGATCCCTGCCGCCACCGGGTCCTGCGGCTGCGCGCAGGCGCCTGTTGGCCTCCGCGACCGCGGTCTTCTGGTTCTTGCCCCTGGCGCGCAGATCGCGCAGCGCTTCCCCGAGCCGCCCGAGCTCCTGCGCCAGGGCTCGCCGTCCGGCGTGCTCCGTCCTCGCGCTCACGTCCAGCCTTCCCGCTCGACTGCCGCTCCGGCCGATCCGATCCGATCCGATCCGGCCGATCCGGCGCCCCCGGACCATGCTCCTCCCACCTGGCAGCTCGCGGACGGAAATCCGGCGATCCGGCATCCGTAGCCGCCCCGGCGCGTCCTGGAGAAGCTGCCCGTGGCCACCCCGCCCGGGGAAGGCCGAGGCTCCTCGGGAAGGACTGACGCATGGACATCTGGTGGGCAACGGTGGCCCTGGCCGGGCTCGCGATCCTCGCGACCGCCCTGGTGACCATCACCGGCCTGGCGCTGAAGGACACCGCCTCCGAGGACCGCGCCGGCATCCTGCGCGCCGTCGCGGAATGCGTGCGGGAACTGCGCCGAGGCCGATGACGCCCCTGGCCCTGAGCCCGCCAAGGCGCCTCGCCTCCTGCCCCAGCGGCACTTGGTCCGGCTCCACCCCGCCGCCCCGTTCAAGTGCAGGCGCCCCACCCCCGCAAGCTCGACGGTGCTGCCCGACCTCGCCACCGTCGACGCACTTCCGGACGTCGAAGCGGCCGGCTGCCGGTACGAGGCCGTCATTATCTTGACTGGTTGTATTCGAACCAGGTCAGGATGGCCTTCACCCGACGGTTGTCCTCGTCGGGGGGCATGCCGAGTTTCACGAAGACGTTCGCCACGTGTTTGCTCACAGCGGAGCCCGAGAGGACCAGCTCTGCCGCGATCTCCGTGGTGGAGCGGCCTTCGGCCATGAGGGCGAGCACCTCCTGCTCGCGAGCGGTGAGCCCACCGGATCGGGGGCGGTCGGTCCGGGCGGCTCCGGTGGGGTTCAGCTCTCGGACTGCCGGTCAGCCGTGAGGAGTTGGCGCTTCACGTGTTCGTAGTCGGCCCGGGCCCGTGGGTCGCCGCGATGGTAGTCGCTCCAGAACCCGGGGCGCTGCCAGCGGGCGTCCGCGAGGCGGGTGCGGCCGTATGCGGAAGCCATGGCACGCCGTCAGCAGGCGCCACGCACCTCTTGGCGCCGTCCCCGCCGCCCCCGCCGCCCCCGCCCAGCTCAAGCCGAGCTGGGCGGTCGTCCGATCTGATGGGCATATCGTCCGCTCAATACGGCCGAATGGGTTGCTGACGTGCGGTCACGAACACCCACCCGCCGGTCCCCACTAGCTTGGTGCGTGCACGCCCTGACGGGTGGGCGTGGGTTCGGGAGGAGTGCACCATGCGTAGATTGTCGATCATCGTGGCGGCGGTCACGGGGGCCGTCGCCCTCGTCCTCGGGAGTACCGCCGTGGCGGGACCGCCGGGGCCGCGGCTCGCCGCGCGCTACCTGAACATCCACCAGTGCGTGTACTACGGCCCCGGTGGGCACTACACCAACCTGCTGCCGAACACCGCCGACACGTCCTTCAACACCGGGACGAACGTCTCCAGCACGCCCGACACGGCGCTCTCCTGCGGTCCGGGGAGCGGGGGCTGGATGCCGGCGCCCGCCAACTCGGCGGTGAAGGCGTTCGACCTCGCCGCCGGCCGCTACCTGAACGTCCACCAGTGCGTGTACTTCTCGGCCGGCCAGCACTACACGGCCATCCTGCCGAACACCCCGAACGTCAACTTCAACGCCGGTACCAACGTCTCCGACACGCTCGACACGGTGCTGCGGTGCAGCCCGGGCGGTGGCGGCTGGACGCTGACGCTCGCCAACTCCGCCGTCAAGTCCTTCGACCTGGCCGGCAACCGCTTCCTCAACCTGCACCAGTGCGTGTGGACGTCGGCCGGCATGTACTACATGGGCCTGCTGCCGAACACCCCGAACGCCAACTTCAACACCGGCACCAACGCGGCCGAGACGGCCGACACCGCGCTCAGCTGCCGCCCCGGCGGCGGCGGTTGGTCGCTCGACCCCCTGGACTCGGCCCTCCGCCCGCTGGGCAGCTGAGCCGGGAGGGTCGCAGGGGCAGTGACCCGCGGGGCCGCGACGGGGCCGACCCGTCGCGGCCCCGTCGCACGTACCGAGGCCGGAAGGCGGGCGGTGCCGGTGGCCGGGCAGACGCCACGCCGTCCGCCTGCACTGCGCCGCCGCGTGGCCCGCCGGTGATCATCCTGCCGTCCGGGCCGCTGGTGGGTGGCCTGGGCGACGCTGTTGCGCCCCAGTGGGTCGCTTCGGTCGCTCCGGTCGCTGTGCCGACTGTCGTCTACGGTGTCGGCGCTGTGAGGTAGCGCTGGAGCGTGGGTCCGAGCCAGTCCACGATCTGCTCGGGGGAGAGGTCCACGCTCTCGGGGAATCGCAGTACGTAGCGCGTGAGTGCGAGTCCGAGCACGGTCGAGGCGCACAGTGCCGCCCGTGCCGGTGCCTGCTCGGGTGCGGGGCCGACGCGGCGGGCCAGTGGGATCAGCTGGTCGCGCAGCACGCTGTGCATGCGCTCGGCGGCGGTGGGGTCGGTGGCGCCGACCCGCATCAGGGCGGTGAGCTCGCCGTTCTCCTCCCACAGGGTGAGGAAGTGGCGCACCAGGGTGCGGCCGATCTCCTCGCGCGGTTCGACGGGCAGGCCGGGCAGGCCGGGGTCGATGGCGACGGCGGCCGCGAACAGGCCGGCCTTGTTGCCGTAGTAGCGCATCACCATCGACGGGTCGATCTTCGCGTCGCGTGCGATGGCCCGGATGGTGGCCTTCTCGTAGCCGTCCGCCGCGAAGCGCTCGCGGGCCGCGGCGAGGATCGTGGCGCGGGTGGCGTCGGAACGTCGGGCGGCCTGCTGGTTCTCCGTGGTGCCGGTCATGCCAACGACTGTAGGCCAACAGGTGTTGACAGTCCAGAATCGCCGCTCTACGTTTGCCAACAAGCGTTGACCAACAAGCGTTGGCATCGCGGCTGTCGCCGAACAGCCCGTGCGGCAAGGCGACATGAGTGCCCGACAGATCCCCTCGTGCGGCATGGGCGGCGAGCGCCGCCGGATCCGGTGCCGCGGGGCAGACCGAGAGCGAGAGGAAGTACCGGAGATGGCCGAGCTGCAGAGCCTGGACCCGAGCACGCCGCTGTTCGCGCAGTTCACGCAGGACACCGGGCCGATCGTCCTGGCCAACACGTTCGTCGTTCCGCCGGAGAGGACCGAAGCCTTCCTGGCGCTCTTCCGCAGGCAGGCGGAGTTCATGCAGGCCCAGCCGGGATTCGTCAGCCTGCAGATGCACAAGGGGGCGGCGGGCAGCCGCCTCCTGATGAACATCGCGGTCTGGGAGTCCACCGGGGCGCTCGCCGCGGCGTTCGGCAGCCCGGAGTTCCAGCGCCTGGCGGCCGAGTTCCCCGACGACATCGTGTCGTACCCGCACATCTTCGAGCGGATCGACGCGTGACATCACGCATCGATGCGTGGGGCCGGGGCGCCGCGGCGCCCCGGCCCCGCCATCCGTGCTCACCCACCCGGTTCTGACTGAACCGCACCGAGGCCCGCAAGGAGAAGAACCGTGTCACTGAAGAAGATCAACACCGCCCTGGCCACCGCCTTCGTCCTCTTCATCCTCTGGTTCGGGACGGAGTTCATCCTGAGCCCGGCGACCACTGCACCGGGCTTCGGCCTGCCGGCCTGGCCGTCCGGCGACGGCGGCGGCTTCCTCGTCGTCAAGGGGATCCGTGACGTCGTCCTGGCCCTGGTCCTGGGCGTCCTGCTGGTGACGGGCCACCGCCGGGCACTGGGCTCGGTACTGCTCGTGGAGGCCCTCGCCGCCTACGGCGACATGGCCACCGTGCTCGCCCACCACGGCTCGGCGGCCACCGCGCTCGGCGTCCACGGCCTGACCGCGACACTGATGGCGTCCACCGGCCTGCTGATGCTTCGCGAGACCCGCAGGGCCGCGGCCGCCCCGGGGACGACCGTCCCGCAGCCCGCCTGATTCCACCGCCCCGGGGCCGCGCAGCCGGCGATCGGCGCCCGGGCCGCGTTGAACTCCGAGTCGAACTCCGATCGCCCGCCGAACCTCGACCGATCCCCGCGGGACCAGCGCGTCCTCCGGCGACGTCGTCGCAACCGCAATGGTCGACCGCACGGCCCACCGCGCCGAGGTCCGCACCCTTTGGCGACTCCTACCGGGCCGCCGACGACGCCGACCCCTGGCGGGGGAGAGCAGCGCTCACCATGACAGGGTCAGCCCTGCCAGTCCGCCGAGCGATGGACGTGCTCACGCCCTTCACGGTCTTCGAACTCGACGCTGAAGGACAAGCGGGTCCCGTTCAAGGCTTCCAACAGGTCAGCGATGCGATCGGGGTCCACGAACCCGCTGAACAAGACGGGCTCACCCGGACACAACTCAAGCGCCGCGCAGGCATTCTCGACCTCGAACTCGGTCCAGCTCGATCGCCGGACCCGCCAGCCTGCGCGGTGGAACAACTCAGCCACGCGTTGAACAGCGGCGATCCCTGCCAGTGACCCCCACACGTTGTTGCCAAGGGCGAGTTGGGTCAAAGCGACGTCGTCAAGAGCTGGCCCGTCGGTCCCGCCAGAGGTGAAGTTCACGCCGGACAGTACCGGACAGACCTCAGCAGCCTCACGCACGAGTCGGCACTCAAACCCGAACCGACCCCAGGGGCCAACCCGCGGAGCCATCAGCCGCAACGAACGGGTCGAGCACGCCCCGCCGATCCAGCTGGACCGAGGTCCGGGACTGGCACTTCGGCGACAGGCCGGCTCAGTGATGTGCGGGTGAGGCGGCTGCAGCCATCAGTCCGCGCCCAGGTCACCACTGTCCGGCCTGCGGAGCCCGAGGCCGGCCCGTGTGGAGGCCGACGCCGATCCCGAACGTGTTCGTTACGATCAGGGTATGGACGTGAAACGAGAGCCGGTCAGCCGCCGTGTGCGTCCCGCGAAGCCCGCTCTGACCCGGCACGGCATCGTGGAGACGGCCATGCGGATCATGCGCGCGGAGGGGCTGGAGAAGGTGACCATGCGCCGGCTCGCCCAGGAGTTGGACACCGGCCCCGCGTCCTTGTACGTCTATGTGGCCAACACCGCAGAACTGCACGCGGCCGTCCTGGACGCGCTCCTGGGCGAGGTCGACCTGGCCGCCGGAGAGGCGGGAGAGGGCTGGCGGGAGCGGCTCTTCGCGGTGCTCTCCTCCTACACCCGGGTCCTGTTCGAGCACCCGCAGCTCGCCCGCTCGGCTCTGGTGGCCCGGCCCAGCGGCGAGAACTACCTGCGCCTGGTCGAACGCGTCCTCGGTCTGCTGGCCGTTAGCGGCGCGCCCCGGGGGCAGGTGGCCTGGGGTGTCGACAACCTGCTGCTGCATGCCACGGCCACCGCCGCCGAGCACGGCACCCAGCAGCGCGACCCGGCCTCGCGCGAGGACTGGGACGCGCTGACGCAGGCCGTGAGCGCCGTGGATGAGACGACCCACCCGATGATCAGCGCGCATATGCCGGCCCTGCTCGCCGGAGCTGTGGAGGACCGTCTGGCCTGGGGCTTCGACGTCCTGGTCAACGGCATCACCCACACCCCCCTTCCTGCCGGCGCCGACTGAGCGTCCTCTTTCCGATCCGGCCCCGGGCGCTGCCGCTCCCGGGGTCTTTTCGCATGCACAGTCTCGACGAACTTGTTCGTAACGAACATGTTCGTTACGTTGGAAGGGCCGCAGCATCCGGCGGCACGGCCGGGCACGGGCAACCCCGTTCCCGGCCGACACCCGGCACCACGACCTTCCGGAGGCACCCATGAACACGCACTTCCCCGTCGCGATCATCGGCGGCGGCCTGGGCGGCCTTACCGCCGCCCGGGTGCTGCACGTCCACGGCATCCAGGCGGCCGTCTTCGACCTGGAGGCGTCCGCTGAAGCCCGAACCCAGGGCGGCATGCTCGACATCCACGAGGACAGCGGCCAGCAGGCCCTGCGCGCCGCCGGCCTCCACGACGACTTCCTCAAGATCATCCATCCGGGCGGCCAGGCCCTGCGCCTGCTCGGCCCGGACGGCACGGTCCACGTGGCCGAGGAGGACGACGCCACCGGCGGCCGGCCCGAGGTGGACCGCGGCGACCTTCGCGACCTCCTCCTGAACTCCCTGCCCGACGGCACCGTCCACTGGGGCAGGAAGGCCACCGGCGCCCGCCCGCTGGACGGGGGACGCCACGAAGTGTCCTTCGCGGACGGCACCACCCTCACCGCCGACCTGCTGGTCGGTGCCGACGGCGCCTGGTCACGCATCAGGCCGCTGCTCTCGGACGCCGCCCCCGGCTACACCGGCATCTCCTTCGTCGAGACCGACCTCTTCGACGCCGACACCCGTCACCCGCGCAGCGCCGCCGTCATCGGCGGCGGGTTCTTCCTCTGCCTCGGCGGCCGGAAGGGCTTCCTCGCCCACCGGGAGACCGACGGAAGCCTGCACGTCTACACCGCGCTCAAGGCCGCCGAGGACTGGCTGGACACCGTGGACTTCCGTGACGGCGACGCCGCCAAGGCCGCCGTCCTGGCCCACTTCGAGGGCTGGCACGAGGACCTGCGAGCCCTGGTCGCCGACGCCGACACCCTCACCCCGCGCCGCATCCACGCCCTGCCGGTCGGACACCGCTGGGACCGCGTCCCCGGCGTGACCCTGCTCGGCGACGCCGCCCACCTGATGTCCCCCTTCGCCGGCGAGGGCGCCAACCTCGCCATGCTCGACGGCGCCGAACTGGGGCGGGCCATCGCCGCCCACCCCGGCGACACGGAGGCAGCCCTCACCGCCTACGAGAACGCCCTCTTCCCGCGCAGCGAGGCCTCCGCTGCCGAGTCCGCCGCCAGCCTGAACACCATGTTCGGCGACGACGGCCTGGAGAGGATGACCGCCTTCTTCACCACCGCCCCGGCCCGCGGGTGACAGCCCCTCGGCGGGAGCGGCAGCCTCCCGCCGAAGACCCTTCAGCGCACGCCCGCCGTCCCACCTGACCGTGTCCTCACCGCCCGGCGGCGGCCGGGCCTTCTCCGACCGGAGTCATCATGCTGAACCTCGCGATCATCGTGGCCAGCACCAGCACCAGCACCAGCACCAGCACCAGCACCGGACGCGTCGGCGTCCGATCGACAGGCTGACGGCGACCGGGCACAGCTGCCGCCGACGGTTCGGCATCGCGAGGACGAGAGCCCGCTGGGCGGGGTTTGCGGGCGGCGGTCACGCCGCGGACGGGGCCGTGATCCTCTCGCCCAGGCCTGGAGGAGTATGTCGGGCTGCTCCAGATGGCTCTGGCCTTCGAGGGCGTCGAGGTCTGGGACGAGTGCCTGGACAATGTGGCTCAAGGTGAGTACGAGGTCGAATGCCCTTGCTGCGGCGTCGGTTCGAAGCGGCCCCACCGAGGCTGGGCACCAGTGATCTGCTTGGATCCGGGCATGACGGATTGGTCGAAGCTCAGCGACGCGTTCGGTTCTGCGGAGGGTGTGCCCGCCCTGCTCGAACGGTTCGCGGCCGACCCGCGGGGTGTCTGGCCGGAGCTGATGGACCGGCTGTGCCCACAGCTCGACACCGCGTTCTCGGCGAGTTTCGCGGCGCTTCCGAGGCTTGTCGGGATCGCGGCCGGCCGGGAACCGGAGGATCGTGGCTGGGTCCTGTTCGCGGCGGGCCCGATCGTGTCGTCCGCCCGGCGATCGGTCGAAGGCGTCGCCGCGCGGGAGGTCTACTCGTCGGAGATCGCCGAGCTCGCGCGGCTCACCGGAGATTGCCTCCGTCTGCCGCTGGGCCTGGAGGAGTATGTCGGGCTGCTCCAGATGGCTCTGGCCTTCGAGGGCGTCGAGGTCTGGGACGAGTGCCTGGACAATGTGGCGCAAGGTGAGTACGAGGTCGAATGCCCTTACTGCGGCGTCAACTTGTTCATCGTGCTCGGCGAGGAGGGCTTCTTCTCGTGCAGCGATGACTACGCGCTGGGGGAGGCTGAGAAGACACCGCTGCGGGCAACTGGTCCGGCAGAGCTGGAGGGCGTTGCCGGGCGGCTTCACGGTCAAGCCCTCGCCGACGGACAGCCGGTCGTTGCCGAGAGGCTGTTGTATCTGTTCGGGCAGTCGTCCTGCACGGACTGCGGGACGGGGTTCTCAGTGGCGGACCGCGTGGTTGCGAACGCCATGCCTACCTGGTGAGCGTCGGCTACGTGACCGCCTCGACGCTCTGTCGGGCCTTGGTGCGGGCGAGGCGGTAGGGCTCGGTGCCGGTCTCCGCGCGGTCAGCGCCCGGGCGCGGTGCAGGCCAGCCGCAGGGTCGGCCGCGATCCGGAGCAGGAACGGCACGGCCGGTGCGGCCGCGGCCCTGTTGTAGTACCCCCACGACGACCGCACCTCCCGGGCCCGGCACGTCGGGCCCGGAGCGGATCCGGGTATCCGGCCGGTCATGCCATCCGCTACGGACAGTCCACCCGCCCCGGCCGCCGGTCAGAACCGTGGCACTCCGCTGCACGCTCCGTCGTCGCCGGTGATGAGTGGGGCGTGCCCCGGCATCGAGCACCCCAGGGGCACGGCCGTACCCTGCGCGGCAGCTCGCCTCCAGACCGCGTTCAGGCGCGGCGGCGAGTACTCGCGTGCCTCCCTGGAGCGGGAGTTCCGGCTGCGCCGGGCCGCGCTGGTTGACGGCTTGGCGCTGCGCAGCCGCGACGAGTGCGACATCGCCGGGGCCGCGCGTACCGCTGCCCGTCTGCGGTCAGCCCCCGGCCGCAGAGCGGTGCGGGCCGTCGCTACGCCGCCGCAGCCGCGACCGGTTCGTCGTCGATGTGCTGGAGGCGACTGCGGGCGGTGACCCGGTCCTCGCCCGACAGCGCGGAGCGCGGCCCAGCGCTCGTCCGCCCACACCGCGTGGGAGGCCTGCCGCTCGGCCTCCTCAAGGCGGGCGGACTCGGCAAGCTGCTCCTCACTCAGCCCCCGCCGGGTGGCACCCGGCATTGCCCGTCCCGCCGCCCGACCCTCTAAGCGGATAGTTCATCCGATTGTGTGCTACCGTCCGAGCAAGCGGATTAACTATCCGGATATCTGGGTGGAGGGGCACATGATGAAGACAGCCGTGGTCACAGCGGGGACGGCCGGCATCGGGCTGGAGACGGCCCTGGGACTGGCCGACGCCGGGTTCTCGGTCACCGTGGTCGGACGCAACGCCGACCGCGGCGCCCGGGCGGTCGACCGAATCAACGCAACGAACCCGGCGCATCCCGGACGGTTCCTGCCCGCCGACCTCGGCTCGCTCGACCAGGTGCGCGCGCTCGCCGACCGGATCGCCGCCGAGCACGTCGCCTCCGGCAACCCGCTGACCGTGCTGGTCAACAACGTCGGGGCGATGTTCCCGCAGCGACAGACCCTGGACGGCATCGAAGCGTCGTTCGTCGTCAACCACCTCTCGCCGTACCTGCTGACGGAACTGCTGCTGCCCACGCTGACAGGCGGGGCGCCGAGCAGGATCGTGAACGTGACCTCGGGCGCGGTCGGGCTCGCGAAGAAGGCCTTCGACGCCGTCGAGCCGCCCGGCGGCTACTACGGCTTCCACTGGTACGGCCGCGCCAAGCTCGCCAACCTCGCCTACACGCTCGACCTGGCGAACCGGCTGAAGGGCACAGCCGCCTCCGTCTTCGCCGCCGATCCGGGAGGCGCCGCGACCGACATGACCAACGGCACCATGACCGACCCGAAGATCGTCTCACCGGCCCTGCGACTGCTGTGGCCGCTGGTGCGCCGCAAGTTCGACCGCTCCACCTCGGGTCCGGCGTCCGTGGCCGCCCGCTCCTCGATCGTCGCCGCCACCGACGAAGCCCTCGCGGGCCGGACCGGCATCGTCATCGGCGCCCACGCGCACCCGGTGACGCCACTGCGCGCAGCGACCGACCCCCGCATCGCCCGGAACGTGCGCCGGCTCAGTGAACGGTACGCACCTCTCACCGTCGCCTGACCCGCCAGGCGGTGCGGGCGCCGTCGGCGGCATCATCCGGATGGGGAATCCGGTTAGCATGTCCCCATGACGACGCCCCTGCGCAAGGACGCGGCCCGCAACTGGGACCGGATCGTCGCGGTCGCCCGTGCCCTGGTCGACCAGGGCACACCCCTGCAGCTGAACGACGTCGCCGCCCGCGCCGGACTCGGAGTCGGCACCGTCTACCGGCACTTCGCCACCCCCGAGGCGCTGCTGGAGACCGTCGCCACGCCCTGCCTGGAAGCCCTGGCCGACCACGGCCGGGAGGCGCTGACCAGCACCGACCCCTGGCTCGCACTCGAAGGCTTCCTGTTCCGAACCGTCGAAGCGCAGGTCACCGACGCGTCCCTCGCCCCGGTCACCGCGGCAGCCACCGACACCCTGCCGCGCACCACGGAACTCAAGGAGACGCTTCGATCGGTCGGCACCGCGCTCCTTGGCCGGGCTCGCGATGCCGGAGCGGTCCGACGTGACCTGGCCGCCACCGACCTCGTCCCGCTCATGTGCGGCGTCGCCTACGCCGTGAACGTCCACGGCGGCACACCTGCCGACCGGATCGACACCGCACACCGCTACCTGGCCACACTCCTCGAAGGACTGCACGCCACGCCACAGCACGCGTGAGAACACCGCCCGCGCACCAACCGGGGTGATCCTTACCTGCTGAAACGACCTGTATGGCGCACCGGTCTGCGATCGCTGCCCCCCTGGGGATTCGTGACCACGAGGGCGGAGAATTCTGCTACGCGGAAACGGTCAAAGGTGGGGAATCCCGGGCCGGGTTGTCCTTGCCGCTCGGGGATCGAGCCTGTCTTGGCGGCCGTCCGGTCGCCGTTCCGCCGGGCGGTGCTCCGGGAGGCGGACGATCTATTTCATTTGGCAGCCTGACCTGTGCAAACGATAATGAGCACGGCCAAACTTGAAACAACTGAAAGGGAATCAGAGCTGTGCGAGTGAGGGGGAGGGGCATCGCGGTGGCGGCTGCGGGAGCGGCGCTCACGATGGTCCTGGCGGGCTGTGGCGGGGAGTCCCACAGCAGTGCGGCGGGGGCGAGCCCGGCCGGGGACAAGGCCGCGAGCAAGCGGACCGACGCTCCGACCGTGCTGATGGCCGCGTCCAAGAAGACCGCGGAACAGGCCTCGTACCGGACGATCCAGACGGGGGAGGGCGGCTCCGACAAGTCCGAGATGCTCTTCCAGAAGCAGCCGTACGCCTCGTCCATCACGTCGTCGGGGAAGAAGAGTGCGGACAACCCCACCGGCGTCAGCCAGGTGATCGTCACGGGCGACGCGACCTACATCAAGTCGGACCAGATCCCGGGCAAGAGCTGGTACCGCATGGACACGCCGGCGAGCAGCGGCCCCTCCAACGCACGGGCTGCGGGGTCCATCGACGAGGTCGCGGGCGCGCTCGCCGCCACCGGGTCCACGTCGTGGGTCGGTGAGGAGCAGGTGGGCGGTCGAGCGGCCGACCACTACCGCGGCACGGTGGTCTTCGAGGAGCTGGCCCGCTACACCGGGCCCGCCATCAAGGACGAAGTGCGCGACTACTACGTCCAGTTGGCCAAGCGGCGTGGCGACACCTCGGCGGTCCTCGACATGTGGGTCGGCAAGGACGACCTCGTCCTGAAGTCGCAGCAGGTCACCACCGGCAGCAAGGGCCAGGCCCAGGTCTTCGAGGAGTACTCCGACTTCGGCACCGTCCCGGCCATCACGGCACCGCCAGCCGAAACCGTCGGCACCTGGGACGAGTTCATCGCCGGCGCGGCGAAGCGCTAGGTGCGCATCTGCCGGTGTCCGCCCTCACCGTGGCGGACTGACGGCACATCGGGGCTCCGGTACAGGGCGACTTGGCAAGGTCACCCCCCAGCCGGGGCCTCGCTGCGTCAGCAACGGGCCTGCCAACCGACCTGACCGATAACGCCCTTCGCCCGCCCCGCCGGGCAATCGATCAGTAAGCTGAGCCGCCGATCTGATCGTGCCATCACGACGAGGCCGGGGGGGCGTTCGTGTCGGATGCAGTGCTGAACATCGTGATCGGGCTTGTCACGAGCATTGTCAGCGGCGGATCCGTATGGGCTTGGAAAAGGGCGAGCACTGCCCGCCTCCTGCATCAGAAGCAGGCCTTTCTCGGCCTGCAGCCCGGCGTGCCGTGCGTCATCATCCTGAACAGTCACTGGCAGATGCCCGCTGTCACCGACCACAGCGACGTGTATGCGATCATCGAGCTTGCGATGCTCGCCGAGGAAGCCGGGTGTCCGTTCTCCCTTGTCGCGGCTGACGCGCATGAACTCAACGGGGATCGCACCGGGCTCAGCATAGGCGGACTCGGGTCGAACCAGCGCAACGTCGAGTACGTGGCCTCGCACCTGCCGGGCGTGAGGGTCAACCCGGATGGTGACTTCACGGTCGGAGAGCAGCGGTTCCTGCACGAGCAGGGGCGGAAGGACCATGCTCTGGTCGCGAAGTTCACCCCTCCGCAGTCCACACAGCCGGTCCTGGTCATCATGGGGCAGTCGTCGATCGCGAACCAGGCGGCTGTGTACCTCCTCAAGCGCGACTACCGGCGTCTGTCGAAGACCGTCGCATCGCTCGATCGGTTCTGCCTCATGCTGCGGGTCGACGCGGCAGACACCTACGGCTACCAGGCGGTCGAACTGGCTGCTGACCTGTCCGCGGTTGCCTTCCAGGGCCGCCAGCGCCGATAAGGCACCTGCCGCCTCGTCAGAAACCCGCAGCTGGGCGATGGTCCGACATCCGCAAGCATCGCGGCCGACAGGCAGGCGGCGGGCGCCGAGGCATATCCCCGGGGCGGGCGGTATCCGAAGCACGGCAGGGAGTTCCGCTTCTGCGGTGGCAGGCGTTCCTGCGACGCTTCGACCTGGAGCACACTCTCCGGATGATCAAGCAGACGCTCGGCTGGACCCGGCCGAAGCTCCGCACCCCGGCAGCGGCGGACCGGTGGACATGGTTGATCATCGTCGCGCACACCCAGCTGCGGCTCGCACGGCCGCTCGCCGAGGACATCCGCCGGCCTTGGGAGCGGCCGTTGGAACCGAACGAACTCACCCCTGCAAGGGTCCGCCAGGGGTTCAGGAACCTCCGCCCCCACCCGCCCTGCCCGGCCAGTGCGCCCGAACCCATCCGACCCGGCCCCGGTAGGCCGCGCGGCTCCAAGAACCAGCAGCCCGCCACCCGCTACGACGTGGGCAAAACCGTCCGACGCCCCGAAACCATCAGCGAACGCGACCGGATCAACCGACAACGGCAGGGCTCATGGGCACAGGACTCTGACCTCCACTGACAATGCGAAGGAGGGAGCAGCGGCCGCTACGGGCCAGGGCGTCGGGTGGGCTTCCGGGTCGCGGGCTGGTTCTTGACGGCGCTGCAGGCGAGCAGTTCGGTGCCGGCGGCGTTGAAGTAGAGGGTGAAGAACCAGGACCGGTCCGGCGCGTCGAGGAGGCCGGTTCGGAACGGTACGTCGCGGTGTCGGGAGAGGATCTCGACCGACTCGTCGAGGCCGACGGTGGTCAGGCCGATTCGTCGTGCGCGGCGCAGCCGTGTGGCGGCGATGCCGCGCACCATCCAGTCGGGCAGCTCGCGGTCGAACAGCCGCAGCTCGCCGCCGGCCAGGAGAGCTTCGCGGGCCGGGGCGCAGGCGGCGGTCTGGTCGGCGAGCATGGCGGCCAGACCGGGCCGGGTCGGGTGCTCGTTCTGGCTGGTCATGCCGAGACCGTAGTCACCGGCCGTGGACGGTGCCACCGGATTTGGGCGGTGGGGTCTCCGATGGCGGAGCAACCTGCTTTGACGTCAAGGAAGTCGGCCGAGATCAACTGAAGCTGGTGGCACTTCAGGCGGCGAAGACCGCTCCAGCGCGAGCCCGGTGGATAAAGGACAAGCTTAGAGCCTGCGTCGATAGGCGGGTGGGGCACCCGGGCAGCGAGGCGGGCACAAGTCTCCCTGATCATGGAGTTGCGACGCTCTGTGATCACTGGGAGACCTGTGCCCGTGCTTCCAGCAAGTCGACCGACCTGCGGATCGATTCGCGGCCCTGCTGCCCGGGCGTCCCGCGGTCGATCCGGCCCCGGCCGCTGGTGAGCGCCGTAGGGTCAGCGGCCGATCTTGGCGAGCTCGGCGAGATCGTCGTCGGACAGCGGGAGTCCCGCGCCGGCGGCGTTCTCGCGCAGGTGTGCCACCGATGAGGTGCCGGGGATCAGCAGGATGTTCGGCGACCGCTGCAGCAGCCAGGCCAGGGCGACCGACATGGGCGTCGCTTCCAACCGGGCGGCTACGGCCGTGAGTGCCGAGGACTGCAGCGGGCTGAAGCCGCCGAGGGGGAAGAAGGGCACGTAGGCGATGCCCTGATCTGCGAGCTCGTCGATCAGGTCGTCGTCGTGGCGGTGGGCGAGGTTGTACATGTTCTGCACGCACACGATCGGCGCGATCGAGCGTGCCTCGGCGACCTGTTCCGCCGTCGCGTTGCTCACGCCGAGGTGCCGGATGAGGCCCTGCCGCTGGAGGTTGACGAGCGTCCCGAACGCCTCCGCGAGCGAACCGGGAACGGGGCCCTGGGCGTCGCCGAGCCGGAGGTTGACCACGTCCAGCGTGTCGAGGCCGAGGTTCTCCAGGTTCTCGGTGACGGCCCGGCGCAGTTCTTCAGGCTTGCGTGCCGGGGGCCAGCCTCCCTCCCCGTCGCGGGTCGCGCCGACCTTGGTCACGATGTGCAGTGAGTCGGAGTACGGGTGCAGCGCTTCGCGGATCAGCTGGTTGGTGATGTGCGGTCCGTAGGCGTCGGCGGTGTCGATGTGGGTGATGCCGAGGCCGACGGCCTCGCGGAGAACGGCGAGTGCGCCCTCGCGGTCGGCGGGCGGACCCATGACCCAGGGGCCGGCGAGCTGCATGGCGCCGTAGCCGAACCGGGTGACGGTCAGGTCGCCGAGGGTCCAGGTGCCGCCGGGGAGCGAGGCGGAGGGGGTGCTCATGGTGTGCCTTTCGTGTTGAGCCGGGGGATGGTGCCCAGTGGCGCCTTGCACCACTATTGGTACGTAGCTTCTTGACGGGAAGTAGGCACTTCGAGGTGCGTAGGGCACCCACGGGTGGGAGGAATGGTCCATGGCGACGATGACGGCAGCCCAGCAAAGGGCACAGGCCAAGATGGAGTACGACGCCTTCGTGGCGGCCTGCCCCAGCCGCAAGCTGCTCGACCGGATCTCGGACAAGTGGGTCACGCTGATCCTGGCCGCGCTCGGCAGCGACAGCGCGCATCAGCCCGGCGCCGACTGCACTGGCGGGCCCCGCGTGATGCGCTACTCGGAGCTGCAGCGCCTCTTGGCCGGCGTCAGCCAGAAGATGCTCACCCAGACGCTGCGTTCCCTGGAGCGCGACGGCCTGGTGTCCCGGACCGTGGTGCCGACTGTGCCGGTGACAGTGTCCTACGAGCTGACCGATCTCGGCCTGTCGCTGTACGAGATGATGCGCGGCCTCAAGGCATGGGCCGAGGTGCACATGGACGACGTGCTGGCCAACCGCGAGACCTACGACACCCGCGGCGCCTGAACCACACCAGGGTTGTTGATCAGCGGAAACAGTCTGCGTGTAAGGGGCCGGGCAGATGGGCGGGTGGTCACGGGCGTCGTTTGGGGCGGTGGTCCCAGTGGTGGGTGGTCCAGGCCCGGCGGATCAGGCTACGAATGGTGATGATCGTGTCCGCGAGGTCGAAGAAGGCGTTGGCGACAGTCGCACGGCGCTCGTAGCAACAGGCAAGTCGGTGGAAGGCGTTCTGCCAGGCGTGCGTGCGCTCGACGTGCCACCGCTCGCTGGCCTGGATCGGTGCCTTCTCGCCCTTGTGCGCGATGCGACCGTGCAGGTTGCGGGCGGCCAGTTCGGTGCGCGTCTTGTCCGAGTCGTAGCCGGCGTCCAGGCGCACGGTGATGTCGTCGGGCAGCGGTCCCAGGTGCTCCAGCAAGTCCAAGGTCAGGGCGAGCAGCGGGGAGTCGTGGCGGTTCGCTCCGGCGAGGACCCTGCCGAGCGGAATTCCATACCCATCCGTCATGGCCTGCGCGCCGCCTGCCCGCCGCCTGCGCGCTGAGCAGCGTGGCAGCGCTGACCAGCGCGGCCAGCCCCCCGATCACCCGTCGGCGCACAATCACCGGAACCCCGTTGTCTGCGGATCGCTCCGCGTCCCTCGACGGCCTTGGCGGGCGGTGCGACAACCCACCCGCGGGCGCCGTCGAACATGCGTCGTCTACCGCCGAAGCGGTTCCGGACGGCATTGATCGTTTGCCGCCCGTCCACAGAGCACGGTCCGCAGCGCGCCAAGGGTTCACGACTCCCAGACGCGGCCTCACCTCGCTCCGAAACCGCGGCGATCCGCCCGCCCGATCACTGAGCAGGAGGCGGCCCACTCGGACGGCCCCGGCGGCACGAGACGGTGGTGCCGGACCTGCCGGACCCGCGGCACACACCAAGGGCGAGGGACGCCACCGGGCGATCACTGCCCCCCGGCCTGCCGTCCGGCGGCGCGCTGCGCCTGGGCATGGTCGGTGGCCCGCCCCGTTCTGCCGGGTTGGTCCTGGTCCGCCGCGCCCCCGTCTCGGCTCCGCAGGCCCCCGGCTGTGGGCGGGGCCGGCCTGTCGGCTGCGGGGAGAGCGGCACTGATGTGGATCTTCGAAAGCGGCTCTGGCCGGGATTTTGTGAGTGACTGTCGGCATCCTGTCCTGACCGCCGCTGCCTCTACGCTTGACCGGAGGCAGCCAAGCCGGGCGTGGAGGCAGCGATGAGGGTCGTGTTCGTGCATGGGGCGTGTGTGCGGGACGGGTCGTGGTGGTGGCATCGCACTGCCGAACTACTGCAGGAGCGCGGGGTGCTGAGCGTGGCTCCGGCGCTGCCGAGTTGCGGTGAGACGGGCCTGCCCGGCGGGACGGGCGGTCCGGGGCTCTCCGAGGACGTCGCGGCGGTGCGGCAGGCGCTGCTGGACGGCGACGAGCCCACCGTTGTGGTCGCCCACAGCTATGGCGGCATCATCACCGCGGAAGCCGCTGCGGGCGTCCCGTCCGTGCGCCACCTGGTCATGGTCTCCAGCTACCTGCCCGAGGCCGGCCAGAGCCTGTCGGACTTCGGGGACGGCGCCCCCGCGCCCTTCCTCGACGTCGACGCCGATGCCGGCACCTTCGGGGTTCGCCCCGAGCTCCTCGTGGACACATTCCTGCAGGACTGCGACCCCGAGGACCAGGCCCAGGCGGCGGACCACCTCGCCCGCCAGAGCGTGCAGGTGACCGGACAGCCGGTCGGAGCCGCGGCATGGCAGCACGTACCGTCCACATACCTCGTCTGCGCCCGGGACCGGGGCACCCCGCCACGCCTGCAGCGAGAGTTCGCCCGCCGGGCGGGCAACGTCGTCGAACTCGACGCCGGCCACCATCCGTTCCTCTCCCGGCCCGCCGCGGTCCGGGACCTGCTGCTGAGCCTGTGACGGCAGCAATAAGATCAAACGGGCCTCATCAGTACCGGCAGCATGGGATTGCGTCCTCCCGGCCGGGCTCACGAGATCAGCGCGCCAGGGTGGGTGTGAGGGTTCGCCGCGCACCGCACTACTGCTGAGGCGCGTACGCGGTGCGCGCCGCAGGCAATGGGATGCGGCACACACCGCGGGTTCCGATCCTGCCAGCGCCCCGAGGCGGGTCCCTCCCGTCGGGGCCCGGTTCTTCCGCGGGGCGGAGCGCCCGCCTACCCGGGGCGTGGAACTGTACAACGACGGGCCGCTGCCCATTCCGGCGCAGCAGTCCAGCACCACTGTCAACCCGCTACCGCTGCACTGGGTCCAGACGGACGCCGTCGCCGCCGCCGTGAAGGCCACGAGGACGGACGGCCGGGCTACGGTCGTCGCCGCGACCGGTTCCGGCAAGACCCCGATCGCGCCTGGCGGTGCCCGGCGCCTGGCGGCGCGTGACGTGGTGCTGGTGCCGGCGCCGGACGATCAACGGTCCCTCGGGACCGACGGTTAAGTCAGATGACCGATGCGAGGCGGTCGCTGCTGCTGCCAGCCTCTCCCGTGAGCGGCTCCGCGCCGCCCGCGTCCAGGCCGACCCGTGCCTTGCACGTGGCGCGTCGCCGGACCCGAGCCACACGACGTCATCACGCCGGAGCCACCGCGACACCGGGGCTCACGGATCGGAAAGGCAGCAGACATGACCGCGCCACCCCACACCACTTCGCACCGCCGTGCCACGGCCAGGCTCGCCACCCTGGTCGCCGTCCTCCTCACCGCGTTCGCCGCTGTCTTCGCGGGCACGGTCCCGGCTAGCGCGGTAACGCCCTGGCAGGAGGCGGACCACAACGCCAGCACCCCCGACTCCCCGGCGATGGCGTACTACCGGGGCAGCAACATCGAGGCCATTCGCGGTCAGGACAACGCCCTCTGGTTCAACGTCGACGGTGGCCCGTTCAACCGCATCGGCGGGGTCACCTACGCCGCGCCCGCGATCACCGTGTTCCGCGGTGAGCTCTGGCTCTTCCAGACCGGGCAGAACGGCGACCTCTGGGCTCAGACCCTGGCCAATCCGAACGAGCCCAACCACCGCCGCTGGTACTGGAGTTCGCCCATCCAGTTCCGCACTCAGAACATCGGCGGCTCCGGTTCGGCCGTCCGTAACAACCTGAGCCCGGCCATCGCGGCCTCGCCGGACCTGCTGTTCATCGTCGCCGTGGGCGCCAACGAGCGCATCTACCAGGCCACCATGGGCGTCAACCGGAACTTCAGCCCGTGGTCCGAGGTGCCGGGCGGCGCCCGGACGGAGTCCGCGGCCGCCGCCGCGACCTCGCCCGACAGCCGGCTGACCGTGCTCCACCGCGGCACCGACAACCGGATCTACCGCCAGGGCCTGCAGTACCGGTACTGGCAGTGGGACAACAACTGGCAGCAGATCAGGAACACCAACACCAACGCCGCCCCGTCGATCGCCTACAACGGCCACGAGAACCTGATGGCGGTCGGCTGGCGCGACGCCAACTCCGGCCAGGTACTGACCTGCGAGACCCTGACGTACGCCGCCGAGGCGACGGCCCCGCAGGGCGTGCCCCGCGGCAACAACGTCGCCAGCCCGTCGGCACCGCGCCTCGACTCCGAGCCCGACGGCGTGGGCGTGACCATCCGGGGCGGCAACTTCTACGACGTCGGGGGTCACTACTTCCGGAACAACGTCATCTACTACATCCACAACTACTACGGCTGACCCAGCCCTTCCCCCGCCCCTTCTCCCTGGGGCCGACTGCGCCGTCCCCTCGGGTCCACCGGACCGAGGGGACGGCGCAGTCGTCCAACGCACGCCCCGCCGCCACTGGCGCCGCTGTCAACTGAAGGCTTCAGTTGGCGGGCGAGCGCGCAATGTGGCGGGTGGTCGGCAGGGTCCAGGAGCGTCGCGCCCACCACTTCAAGCCATGGGCCAGAAAGCCGAGGAACGCCCAGACACCGATGGAAGCGACGGACAGCAGGCCGAGCAGCGTCATGCCGAGCGTGGCCCAGAACCCGGAGATCGACGTGAAGACCAGCAGGGCAATGAACGCCATCAGGATGAACGGCCCGACGAGGGCCAGCAGTCCGAGTACAGCTCGTGCGACAGTGTGCGGCGGGCGGGACATGCTTCCCTCCTGAGACAGACGTGCT
Source organism: Kitasatospora sp. NPDC101447 (assembly GCF_044767225.1). NCBI lineage: Bacteria > Bacillati > Actinomycetota > Actinomycetes > Kitasatosporales > Streptomycetaceae > Kitasatospora > Kitasatospora sp. NPDC101447. The sequence goes on along the minus strand of NZ_JBIWNL010000005.1, from coordinate 22,403 downwards.
GCCAGGATTCCGGGCGTGTCGGCGGCTGAGGTGAGTATGCGTACTCAATCGGCGGGTTCCGGCCGCTCGCTGGTCGGGGTGGCGGCGGAGGCCAGGGAGGGGTGGTTCGGAGAGGGCGCCGGTCCGCAGGTGGGGAGCCCCGGGACCGTCGGGAGACTCCGGTGAGCATCCCTCAGTGCCCCGCCCGGCCTGACGACAACGGCGACCAGGCCGATGTCGTCGAACCGCCGCGGCAGCCGTCCCGGCCCGGAGCGGACCGCGTACCGGCTCGGTGATGTCCAGCCCGAACAGTTCGACCGCTGTGCCGCGCGCCGACGCCCTCGGCGCTCTCGGCGCTCTCGCCGCCGCCGAGCGCACCCCGGAGGCCGCGGTGACGACCAGGACGACCAATCACCGGAGCCCGGCCGGCGGGAAGCCCGGCCGGGCTCCGGTGGTGCGGACGGTCACGCATCACGGGCATCCGGTGCGGCGTCCGGGTTTGCCTACGTCGGCGGGCGCCGGTGGCTCGGGCGTTCCGGTTCTCGGCGGCAGGCGTCCAGGGGCCACTGCCGGACCCACTGCCCACCGTCGATCCGTCCTGCTGGAAGAGCGTGTGCAGGTAGCGGACCGAGATCTGCCGTGAGCGGGTGATCGATTCGGGTGAGAGGTCCGGGTCGGCCAGGTTCGGCGGTCATGGTTGGCCCGTGGGGGGCGGCGGACTCCCCGGCCACACTTCGAACGCCTGTGAGATCCCTGCCGGCGGTCCGGCGCGGAAACGCGCGCGGATCAGTGCATCGACCGTGGCGACGGCGTCGGCTCGACCGCTGAGCTCCACCTTCACCGGACCGGCACCGGCATCGGCGATGGCGACCGGCCCTGCGGCGGCTTGTTCGACCGGCGCCGACGTGTCCACCTGCCAGCGGGTGCGGACCACCTGATCGGCGGGTGAGACGTAGTCCCCCGCCGTGCCGGGACCAGGGACGACGATCAGTCTGAACGACTGCCCGACCGTGTCGGCGACCACGTTCGCCACGGGGGGTGCGCCGGAGATCGACATGTGCACCATGGCGCTCGGTTTCCGTGAGCCACTGGTACTGGTCATCGCTCTCCTCTGAGGTTGGCTCCTTTCCCCAGGGTCAGCCAGTGCGAGGTTCCCCGCATCCGTTCAGCAGCGGCGTCCCGCTCGCGTGCGGGACGCCGGCGGGACGCCGGCGGGGCGCCCGTGCGTCTCCGCCGGCACACGAGTCGTACCCGGAGCGGCTGGTTCGGATCGGCGGTGGCAGGGCCCTGGGGCGGCGGTGCGGCGCAGTAGGATCGCCGTTCGGGCACGCCCGCCCCGGTGGACCGACTTCGATGGAGGATCGTGGAACTCGTTGGCCGGCAGGCGCAGTTGGACCTCCTGGCCGGGTTGTTGTCCGAGTCGCGGAGCCGGGGCAGTGCCGTGCTGGTCCGCGGCCCGGCCGGGATCGGGAAGACGGCCCTGCTCGACGAAGCCGCCGTCCTTGCCGAAGCCCGCGGGTACCGGGTGCTGCGCACCAGCGGCGTCGAGGCCGAGAGGGACATCCCCTACGCCGGCCTGCAACTGCTGCTGCGCCCCCTGGCCGCCGGCACCCCGGAGCTCGCGGCCGCGCACCGACAGGCGTTGGACGCCGTCCAGGGGCACGCCGAGGCCGACATCCCGGACGTCTTCCTGGTAGGACTGGCGGCCCTCAACCTCATCGCGGACGCCGCGGCGCTGGCCCCGGTGCTGGTGCTCGCCGACGACGTGCAATGGCTCGACGACGCCACCGTCAGCATCCTGGCGTTCATGGCGCGCCGCGTCGGCACCGAGCCGGTGGTGATGGTGGGGGCCGCGCGGGACGGCTACCGGTCGCGCCTGAACCCCGACGAGATGACCACGGTGCTGCTCGAACCGCTGTCCGCCGACGAGGCGACCGTGCTGCTCGCGGACCGGGTGCCGCACCTGCGCCCCACCGCCCACCGGCGGCTGCTCGCCGCCGCGGCCGGCAATCCGCTGGCGCTGACAGAACTGTCGAGCGCGGTGGGTACCGCCGATCCACAGTTCGCCGAGATCCCTCTCACCGAGAGGCTGGAGCGCGCCTTCACCGACCGGCTCAGGACGCTGCCGGAGGCCACCCGCAGCCTGCTGCAGGTCGCCGCCCTGGACGACGCCTCCTCGCTTCCCGAGGTGTACCGTGCCACCGCGGTGTTCACGGGCGCGGCCGTCGGGGCGGCCGCCCTGGAGCCGGCCGTCCGGGCCCGCCTGGTCGAAGTCGTCGGGACCGAGCTGCGCTTCGGGCATCCGCTGATGCGGTCGGCGATCGAGCAGGCGATGGCGGCCGACGTCCGGCACGCCGCGCACGCTGCGTTCGCCGCGGTGCTCGGGGGTCAGCCGGACCGGCAGGTGCGGCACCGCGCCGCCACCGGTATCCCCGACGAGTCCGTCGCCGATGCCCTGCAGGACGCGGCGCGGCGGGCCGCCCGGCGCGGCGGCATCGCCGCGGCCGTCACCGCGCTGGAACAGGCCGCCGCACTCAGCGAGGACGCCGGTCGACGTGCCGAACGTCTTTTGCTGGCAGCCGATTTCGCCGCCGAGCTGGGACGGCCGGAGACCGTGACGAGGCTGCTGGACCGGGCCCTGACCTGCCGGTTGTCCCGGCAGCAGCATGCCAGGGCGGTGTGGCTGCGCGGCGCCTGCGACGAAGGGCTGCACAGCCACTCCTCCGGTGCCCTCTCGCTCACGGCCCTGGCACAGGAGATGGCCGCCGAGGAACCGGCGCTCGCGCTGCGGATCCTGTGGAGTGCGGCCCAGCTCTGCTTCTGGTCCGACCCGGGCCCCGAGGTCCGGCGCGAGGTCCTGGCCGCCGTGGAGCGCATGGTGACGGACGACCTCGATCCGTGGCGGCTGGCCATCTGCGCCTACGCCGCGCCGATCGAACGCGGCGCGTACGTCCTGAACCGGGCCCGGGACGTCGTCCTGCGGGAGGGCGATGACGGGCGCGCCTACCGGATGTTGAGCACCGCGGCCCTGCTCGCGGGTGGGTTCGGTCTGGCCCGGGCCTTCTCGGAGGCCGGCGGCGCGGGGCTGCGGGCCCAGGGACGCCTGGGGCTGCTGGCCCGCACCGTCGGCGCGGACGCGTGGAGCGCCCTGGTGGCCGGCGACCTCGGCGCCGCGATCGTCGCGACCGAGGAGTCCCGGCGGCTGGCGCGCGAGACCAGCCAGACCATGATGTACGCCCTGATGACCGCCACGGCCGCCAAGCTCGCGGCACTGCGCGGCGAGGAGGACGAGGCCCTGCTGCTCGCAGAGGAGGCCGAGGAGATCGGCCTGCCGGTCGGCGCGCGTCCGGTGCTGGCGACCGCGGCGATGGCGCGCGGCCTGGCGGCGGCGGGCCAGGGCCGGTTCGAGGAGGCGTACGGCCACTTCCGGCGGCTGCACGATCCGGCGGATCCGGCGTTCCAGGTCGCGCTGCGGCTGACCACCCTCGGTGACCTGGTCGACGCCGCGACGCACTGCGGACGCACAGCGGCGGTGCTGCCGGTCGTGGCGGAGCTTGAGGCGGTGGCCGAACTGACGCCGGCCCCGGCCCTGCACGCCGATCTGCGCGTGGCCCGGGCAGTGGTCGCAGCCGACGGCGACGCCGAGCCGCTCTTCGAGGCCGCACTGGGCACCGACCTCAGCGCCCTGCCGTTGGTGCGGGCCCGTACCCACCTGGCCTTCGGCGAGTGGCTGCGGCGCCGCCGCCGCAGCGTCGAGTCCCGGGAGCACCTCCGCACCGCCCGCGACATGTTCGACGCGCTCGGTGCCATCCCCTGGGGGGAGAGGGCCCGCCGGGAACTCCGGGCGGCCGGCGAGACCAGTCGCGGCCGGACACCGGACGTGCACGACCGGCTGACCCCGCACGAGCTGCAGATCGTCCGGCTGGCGGCCGACGGCCTGACCAACCGTGAGATCGGCGAGCGGCTCTACCTGTCCCACCGGACGGTCAGTTCGCACCTGCACCGGATCTTCCCCAAACTCGGCGTCGTCTCGCGCACCGAGCTGCGCACGGTCGTCGGCGCCTTGTGTCGATGCACCGTCACGTGACGCTCGATCGACTCCTGCCGGTGCGTCTAGCGTTCCCCCGGTCGGTGTTCCGAGGACAAGGGGGTTTCCATGGCGTGGCGCGGGCCGCGAACCGGGGCGGTGCGGCCGCTGGTCGGCCGCTCGGCCGAACGCGAAGTGATCGGACAGCTGCTGGACGCAGTGCGCGACGGGCTCGGGGGCGCCCTGGTGCTCGTGGGCGAGGCCGGGATCGGCAAGACGCGGCTGCTGGACCACGCGGCGGCGCTGGCCGCCGGTCTGGAGCTGACCAGGCTGGTCGGTGTCGAGGCCGAGCAGCCGCTGGGCTACGGCGCGTTGCACCGGCTGCTGCGGCCGCACCTGCACCGCGTCGACCGGCTGCCCACCAGGCAGCGGGACGCGCTGAACGCGGCGTTCGGCCTGGCGGACGCGGCGCCGCCGGACCGGCACCTGGTGGGCTTCGCGGCCCTGACCCTGCTGTCCGACGTGGCGTCCGAGCTGCCGTTGCTCTGCCTGGTGGACGACGTCCACCTGCTCGACCGGGAGTCGGCCGAGACGCTGGCCTTCGTCGCCCGGCGACTGCACGCCGACTCACTGGGCCTGATCTTCGCGGCCAGGGACGACTTCGGCGACCGCGGACTGTTCGACGCCGTGTCGCACCTGCGGGTCGACGGGCTGGCCGCCACCGACGCCAGGGAACTGCTCGCCCTCGCCGTGCCCGGCCACCTGGACACGGCGGTCGCGGACCGGATCGTGGCCGGCACCGGGGGCAATCCGCTGGCCCTCATCGAACTGGGCGCGAACCTGGGTGCCGAACGGCTCGCCGGGGTCGCGCCGGTGCCCGAGCCGCTGCCGGTGGGCAGGCTGCTGGAGGAGCACTTCCGGCAGTCGGTCGCCGCGCTGCCCCCCGACACCCGGACGCTGCTCCAGCTGATGGCAGCGGCGCCGACCGACGACATGGCGGTGGTGTGGCAGGCCGCGGGCGTGCTGGGCCTGCCGGCCGGGGCCACCGTCGCAGCCGTCGACGCGGGAATCCTCAACCACGGGGCCGGAGGCGGGTTCCGGCACCCGCTGATCCGGTCGGCGGTCTACGCGGCGGCCTCGGGGGACGACCGGCGGCGGGTCCACGCCGCGCTCGCGGCGGCCAGCGACCCGGCCCGCGTGCCCGACCGGCGCGCCTGGCACCGGGCCGAGGCGGCCCTCGGACCCGACGACTCGGCCGCGGCGGACCTGGACGCCGCCTCGGACTGGGCCCGGTCCAGGGGCGGCCACTCCGCCCAGGCGCTGTTCCTTTCCAGGGCCGCCGAACTCACCGCCGACCCGGCCCGGCGCGCCGAGCGCTACCTCGCCGCGGCCGAGGCCCACCAGGCCTCCGGCGACCACGCCGCGGTGCCACCGCTGCTCGACCTCGCCGTACCCGCCCTCGACCGTCCTGCCACCCGGGCCCGTGCGCTGCGCATGCGCGCCTCGGTCGAGCTGTTCAACGTCCGGATCGACCGGGTCCCGGCCATGATGCTCGACGCCGTCGCCGAGCTCGGCGACGCGGACCCCCGGACGACCCGGGAGCTGCTCTACGAAGCCGTGCACGCCGCGGTCATCGCCGGAGGGCCCGTCTACCGCACGACCTCGGCGGCGGTGTCCCGGGCCGTGACGGCCGCCCCGCCCGAGCCGGACGACCGGACCTGGAGCCCCACGGGGCTGATCGAAGGACTGAGCCTGCGGTCGGCCGGCGGCTACCGGAGCAGCGTGACGGTGCTCCGCGCGGCCCTGGCCCGGCTCCGCTCCGCACCCGAACTGCGCAACATGGCCAGTCCGTTCAGCGTCATGGTGAGCATCGCGGCGACCGAGGTGTGGGACATCGAGGCGTACGTGGAGATCGTCGGCCGACTGGCGGCCGTGGACCGCGGCAACGGAGCGCTCTACGGCCTCAGCCTGTCCTTGTCGGACCTGGCGTACACCGAGATCTGGAACGGCCGGCCGGCCGTGGCGGAGGCGCTCTACGCGGAGGCCGACGACTACGCCACCGCGATCGGGCTGACGACACACGGGGACCTGCGCAGGGCCCTGCTCTACGCGTGGATGGGCCGGGAGCGCGAAACCCGTGCCGCCGTCGCGACGATGGAGACCGTCGCCGGGACGTACGGACTGGGCCTGCTGCGCCAGCTGGCGCTCCACGCGCTCTGCGTCCTTGAGCTCGGAAAGGGGAGCTACGAGGCGGCGCTGCGCCATGCTTCGACGGTCTGCCACGAGGACCCGCCGTCACAGGGGAACCAGGTGCTGCCACTGCTCGTCGAGGCCGCCGTCCGCACCGGCGACCGGCGCACGGCGACCCGCACGCTGGAGCGACTCGAAGAACGTGCACTGCTCGCCGGGACGCCGTGGGCGCTGGGGCTGCTGGCCCGGTGCCGGGCGCTGGTGTCCGAGGACGCCGAGGCGGAGAAGTGGTACGCGGAGTCGGTCGACCTGCTGGGGCGCGTGCCGTTGGCAGCGGAACAGGCCAGGTCACGCCTGCTGTTCGGCGAGTGGCTCCGGCGGCGCAGGCGCCGCGCCGAGGCCAGGACCCACCTGCGGGCCGCGCACGAGGTGTTCGAGGCCGGGGGAGCGGCACTGTTCGCCGAACGGGCCCGGACCGAGCTGCTCGCGACCGGGGAGACGGCGCGCCGGCGCGTCCCGGGGACCAGCCTCGACCTCACCCCCCAGGAGCGCCGGGTGGCGCTGCTGGCGGTGTCGGGACTGACCAACGCCGAGATCGCCTCCCGGCTGTTCATCACGACCTCGACGGTCGAGTTCCACCTGAACAAGGTGTTCCGCAAACTCGGTATCACCTCGCGGCGGAAGATCGCCGTCGCACTCGATCCGGCCGCGTTCGCCGACGGTCCGGCGACCTCCGGTGCGAACCCGGCGCACGCTCCGTAGCACCACGCCACACCACACCACGCCACGCTGCGCCACGTCGCACCGCGCCGGGACCGGGTCAGTGCCAGGCTCCGGCGTGCCGTGCGCGGCTGAGCCGGCCGGCGGTGGCCGAGCAGACGGCGAGCAGCCCCGCGGCGGTCCACAGCGGGGCTGCCACGTCGGCGTGCCGCAACAGCAGTCCGCCGCCGAGGGCGCCCGCGGCCATCGCCAGGATCGAGGCGACGCGCAGAGCGCGGACGCGGGCGCCGGTCCGGTCGGCGAACAGGCCGGCGGTGGTCAGGGTGAGCACCGTCGTCGTCAGGTCGGGTACGGCCAGGCGCCGCACGACGGCGTTCTGCATTCCCATCGCCACCGCGAGCAGGGCGACGAGGGTCAGTTGGACCGCTCGCCGCCCCGGGTCGGCGAGCGCCGCCAGCACGGCTGCTCCGATGACGACGGCGCTCTGCGCGGCGGTCGAGAGCGCCAGCAGTCGCCCGCGGTGCGTGCTGCTGCCACCGACGTGGCGTCCGCCGAGGTACGCCCCGGCGCCGAAGGCTGCCAGGGCCAGCAACGTCGCGCTCCACGAGACTCCGTCGACGCCGCTGAGGGCGAAGCCGGCGAAGACGACGTTCCCGGTCATGTTGGCGACGAAGACGTGGCCGAGCACCAGATAGCTGACGGCGTCGACCAGCCCGGTCGCCACCGTCAGGGCCAGCAGCAGCGCGGGCAGCGGACCGTGGTTGCGGGGGGCGGGCACTGGGCGTTCTCCTTCGGCGTCGGGGGTGGCGCGGCGGCGAGGGTGGCGCGGCGTCGGGTGGCGCGGCGTCGGGGTCAGGAGCGGCCGAGGAAGTCGAGCAGCAGGGCCGTCAGTTCGTCGGGGTGCTCCTCGTAGATCCAGTGGCCGGAGTTGGGGATGGTCACACCGGTGACGTCGGAGGCGTAGGCCTGCATCTGCTCGCCCTCGGCGCTGCCGAGGCTGCCCGATGCGCCGATGGCGAGCACCGGCATCGGGAGCGGGGTCCGCTGGAACTGCGCGTTGTCCCGGATGTCCTGCGGGAACACCCGGAACCAGGCCAGACTCGCCGCGAGGTGGGCGGGGTCGCGCAGGTAGTGGGCGAACACCCGGATGTCGGCCTGGCTCACTGCGCCCGGCACGCCCTCGAACCCGCCGATGAAGCCGGCGGTCCAGCTGACCTCACGGCCCCGGATCATGTTCTCCGGCAGGCCGTCGGTCAGGTTGAAGAAGCCGAAGTTCCAGACCCCTGGGCCCCGTTCGGTCAGTGACGGGATCCGGTAGATGGTCGGGTCCGGGATCGGAGCCTCGCTGAGGACCAGCTTCTCGACGGTGGCGGGGTACTGCGCCGCGTAGGAGTAGGCGACCATCGTGCCGATGTCGTGGCCGACGATCCGCACGTCGTCGTCCTTGCCGAGCGACGCCAGCAGCGCGTGGAGCTCGGCGGCCATCGTCTTCTTGTCGTAGCCCGACGGCGGTGCGTCGCTCTGCCCGGCGCCGGGCAGGTCCGGGGCGATGACGGTGTAGTGCTCGGCCGGGGCCGGCATGATGCCGTGCCACTCGTACCAGGTCTGCGGGTAGCCGTGGAGCAGCACCAGCGTCGGCCCGTGGCCGCCGGCCACGTAGTGCAGGCCGATGCCGGCGACCCGGGCGCGGTGTTCGGTGAACCCCGCGGGGATCCGTTCACCGGCGGACGCGGTGGCGGGGGAAGCGGTCGTGGGGCCCGCGGCGGCGCTGATCGTCGCCGTACCCAGCGCGACGGTCGCGGCCAGGGCCGCGCCGAGCAGTCGACGGCGGCTGCGGGTTCCGGGCAGGGGGAGTCTCACTCGGTGCTCCAGGTGGTGGGTGACGGAGGGGCGGCGGCCCCTGGCGCGGGCCGGTCGGGCGGGCGGCGGTCGTGCCGCCGTCGACGCGTGGTCAGGCCGTCCGGCCCTGGCGCCGGAGCCAGGCCAGCACCGCCTCCGCGACCTCCCGCCAGCCGCTGTCGACGGTCAGCGAGTGCCCGCGGCCGGGGAAGGACAGGAACTCGGTGACCGCCCCGGAGTGCCGGTACTGCTTGAGCGTGGCGCGGCTGACCGACTCCGGGACGGTGTGGTCCTTGCCGCCGGACACCAGAAGCAGCGGGCCGCGTCCGGAGTTCGCGGTGTCGACCTCGGCCGGCGAGTGGGGGTCGAAGTTCGCCGCGGCGGCCTCGAACAGCGGCTTGCCCGGCGCCGGGATGGTCCACCGCTCGAAGAGTCCGTCGGACTCCTCCTCGCTCAGCGCGTTGCCGAACGCGAAGCGGAACTGTTCGGTGGTCAGGGACACCGCGCGGTGCCGGTTCGCCGGGTTCCTGAACACCGGCAGCGTCGAGCGCAGCGCGGACAGTGGAAGCGGCAGGACGCCCTTGATCTGGGCTGCGTCGATCGCCACGGCCGCCGAGGCCAGGTCCTGGCCGAGGAGCTTCTGGGCGATCATGCCGCCGAAGGAGTGGCCGATCAGGACCGGCGGCGCTCCCAGCCCGCGGATGATCGTCGCGTAGTGCTCGACGACGTCGTCGATGCCGTGGTCGGCGATGCTCTCCGGGTTCTGCCGGGCCTCCTCCACGGTGTCCGGGTCGCCGGGCCAGCCGGGCGCTGACGGGGCGTAGCCCTCGGCACGGAAGAGGTCGATCCACGGTTGCCAGGAGGTGCTGTGCAGCCACAGGCCGTGGATGAAGAGGACGGGGGTCGGGCTGGTCATGGGTCGTGTGCCCTTTCTCGGGGAGGGGACCGGGTGGGACCGGGGCGGGTCGTGCCGCGCCCGGTCGTGCCGGGCCCGGTCGTGCCGCGCCCGGTCGTGCCGGGCAGGGCGTTACCGGGCCGGAGGCGACAGCGGGTCAGAGGCGACAGCGGGTCGGGGCGGTTCTCGGGCGGTGAGTGCCGACCGGTCCTCAGGGGCGGGTGCCGAACGGGCCGAGGATCCCGGCGTCGATCCGGAGCGACTCGACCATCGCTGCGGCGTTGTCGAGCGTGAACACGTCGGCCGCGGCGAGGACGCCGGTGTACTTGGCGATCACCGGTGCGGCGGCCTGCGCCGCCACCGCGTCGAGGTAGGTCTTGAAGATCGCCCAGGAGTTGCCCTGCGGGCCGTACTTCGCGAAGTACGGGGTGGGGTCCAGGTCCATCGAGGCGCGGGCGGCGGCTTCGAGGTCGGCCGTGTAGGCGCGCTGGAGGTCGCCGTCCGCGCGCACCCCGAGCCGGCCGAGGTGACCGCCGACCAGGGTCCGCCAGGGGTAGCCCATGGCGATGTCCTGCGCCCGCAGCCAGGCCGGGATGTCCTGGGAGACCGCGAGGTTCTTGAACGGCACCCAGCCCGGGTACAGGACGTCGACGACCATCAGGGTCCGGTGTTCCGGTGCGTGGACGAAGATGTTGTCCGGGCTGTGGTTGGGGCCGTGGTAGGCCAGTTCCAGGCGCTCGCCGCCGACCTCCAGCGTGTAGTGATCCTTGAAGGTGACGGTCGGCGCGGGACGGTTCGGGTCGCCGTCGCGCAGCAGCAGGCGCTGGCACTCGGCGTGACCGATCCGCACGACGTCCTTGCCCAGGATCGACGAGGCGCCCGCGTGGTCGGCGTGGGAGTGCGAGTAGACGAGGTGCGTGACCTGCGACGGCCGGCCGTTCGCCCGCGTCACGTCGGCTATCGCCCGCAGCAGGTTGTGCCCGATGGTCGGCGGGGCGTCGACCAGGACGACGCCTTCCCGGGTGCTGAGGAACATCGCCTGGTAGTACCCGTCGGTGACCCAGTGGAGGTTCCCGTCGATCCGGCCGACGTAGTAGCCCGTGTCGTCGATCGCCGGCCCCTTCGCGGCGAGCGGTACGGGCGCGAAGTCGGGCAGGTCGGTGCCGGTGCCCTGGGCGGCGGCCGCCGTGCCACCGCCCAGGGCCGTGCCGGCGAGGGCGGCCGCGGGCAGGACGGCCGCCGTGCGCAGCAGGGCCCGGCGGTCGGCCGGGGTGTTCATCGAGTGGCTCATTGCGTGGCCTTTCGGGATCGGTTCGCCATCGGGTCGGGTACGGGTTCGGGTTCGGGTTCGGGTTCGGTCGTGCCGAGCAGGGGGCGTCAGGCGCTCGGGGCGGTTCACCCGAAGCAGGGGTCGGACACCCGCAGGACGGCGTCCGTCTCGGTACCGGCCCCGCGCCGGCCCGCCCGGCGCAGCTGCTCGGTGGAGTCGGCGGCGGCCTGCCCCAGCAACTCGGCCTGGCGCGCGCCGTCGCCGGCCCGGCGCGGGTCGGCCCGGTAGCCGCCGAAGTGGGCGAGCGGGCTCCAGTCGGGTTCGACCGGCGGCGCGGGCGCCGCGAGGCCCTCGAACTCGCCGACCGCGTGCACGATCCGGCCGCCGACCACGGTGAGGGCGGCTTCGATGAGCGGAATGTCCTGCTCGGGGACGGTGAAGTAGTCGTCGGTGAGGATGGCCAGGTCGGCGAGGAAGCCCGGACTCAGCCGGCCCTTCACCTGCTGCTCGCCGGTGAGCCGGGCCCCGGCGGCGGTGTACATCTCCAGCGCGGTCTCCCGGCTGACGCAGTGTGCTGTCGAACGGGTGCGCAGACCGCCGACGGTGCGCCCGGAGACGAGCCAGTGCAGGGCGACCCAGGGGTTGTAGGTGGAGACCCGGGTCGCATCGGTGCCGGCCGCCACGTCCAGCCCGCGTTCGAGCATCGCGCCGAGCGGCGGGGCGGCCGCCGCCGCGGCGGCGCCGTACCGGCGCGCGAAGGCCTCGCCCTGGTATGCCAGCCGGTGCTGGACCCCCAGCGACCCGCCGAGCGCCGCGATGCGGTCCAGACTCTGCGGCGATACGGTCTCGGCGTGGTCGAACAGCCACCGTCCCGGTCCCGGGAAGAGCCCTTCGGCGGCGAGCTTCTCGAAGACGGCGAGGTCGCGGCGGATGGTCTCGTCATACGTGGCGTGGAGTCTGAATCCCCAGCCGTTCTCCAGCAGGACCCGCACCGCCTGCTCCAACTGGTCCTCGTACGGACCCAGTTCGGGACGGGGCTGAGCGAAGTTCTCGAAATCGGTGGCGGCCCAGACGAGGTTCTCGCCGGCGCCGTTGAACCTGAGCCACTCGTCCCCGTCGCCGGGCTTGACCAGGGTGGCCCAGCGCCGCAGGTCCTCGACCTCCTGCCCGAGGGCCTGCGGGAACAGGTGGTAGGCGATGCGCACCGTGAGCTCCTGCGCGGCGGCCAGCTCCGTGACGGCCGTGTAGCCCGACGGGAAGTCCTGGAACCCGCCGGCGCCGTCCACCAACGAGGTCAGGCCGAACCGGTTGAGCTCGCGCAGGAAGTGGGCGGTCGAGGCCTTCTGCAGCGGGGGGTCGAGCACCGGGGCCTTGGCGATCGTCGCGTAGAGCAGTCCGGCGGCCGGGGCGGCGATCAGCATCCCGGTCGGCTCGCCGTCGTGGCCGCGGACGATCTGCCCGCCCGCCGGGTCCGGGCTGTCGCGGGTGATGCCCGCCGCGCGCAGCGCCGCCCGGTTCAGGACGGCGGACTGGTACAGGTGCGTGATGATCACCGGCGTGTCGGGCGCCGCCGCGTTCAACTCGGCGGGCGAGGGCAGGCGGTGCTCGGCGACCGTCTCGACGCTCCAGCCCCCGGCGACCCGGACCCACTGGCCGGCCGGAGTCCGGGCGGCCTGTTCCCGCAGCATCCTGAGGCCCACCGCGAGCGACGGCACGCCGTCCCACCGCAACTCCAGGACGAAGTGCAGGCCGCCGCGGACGACGTGGCAGTGCGAGTCGTTCAGCCCGGGGACGACCCTGCGGTACTGCGCGTCGACCACCACGGTGTCCGGCCCGAGGTACGGTGCGACGTCCCGGTCGTCGCCGACCACGCCGATCCGCCCGCCGCGCACCGTCAACGCCGAGGCCGTCGGGCGTCGTCGGTCCCCGGTGTGGATCCGGGCGTTGCGGACGACCAGATCGGCGCGGTCGTCTCCCAGGCGGGGCCGCAGGCCCGCCACGGGCATCGATGTCATCGGAGCTCCTCGCTGCGGTGGGTGCCACGCACAGCAGACCACCGAGCCCGGTCCGTTCGAACCGTGGAAAGACCCCAGTCCCGACACGTCGTCGGCGCGTGGCAAGGCTGGGGACCGTCCCCGGTGCGAAGCCCCCGCGAGCCGTGGTGCCGCGGCGCCGGGAATCGTCGTCGGGCCGTCGGCCGGTCGGCCGCCGCACCGGAATGCGGGAAACCCCCAGGGCTCCGTCCGCCGTAGTGGGACAGCCTGCGCCGTGCCTGCGCCGGCCCTGTGATACAGCTAGGGCGGCAGGGGTGGTTGGTGGCCGATCGGAGGGGAAGGCCCATGACGGAGCAGCGAGTTGTGATCGTGACCGGGGGCGGTACGGGCATCGGCGCGGCGACCGCGAGGCTGTTGCGGGAGGGCGGCCACGAGGTCGTCGTCTCCGGACGGCGGAGCGAGCCGCTGGAACACGTCGCCCGGCAGTGCGGCGCGCTGGCCCACCCGGCCGACACGACGGACCCTACCGCCGTGCGCGACCTCGTGGAGAGCACCGTCGCCCGCTACGGGCGCCTCGACGGACTGGTGGTCAACGCCGGGGTCGGCCGCGGCGGCGGCGTCGGCGAGACCTCCGACGAGGACTGGGACCTGGTGCTGCGCACCAACCTCACCGGCCCGTTCCTGACGATGCGGGCGGCTCTGCCGCACCTGCTGCGGGCACGCGGAGCCGTCGTCGCCGTCGCCTCCGTCTCGGCGCTGCGCAACGGCCTGCGCAACGCCGCTTACGCCGCGTCCAAGGCGGCCCTGCTGCAGCTGTGCAGCTCACTGGCCGTCGACTACGGCGCGAGCGGGCTGCGGGCCAACACCGTGTGCCCCAGCTGGGTGCGCACCGAGATGGCCGACCGCCGAATGGCCCGCTTCGCCGAGGACGCGCAGCTGGGCGACGGCAACAGCGACAGCGACGGCATCAGCGACGGCAACAGCGACAGCGACGGCGGCACGGACGCGGCCTATGCCGAAGCCACCCGGCTGCTCCCGGCCCGTCGTCCCGCCGACCCGCGTGAGGTCGCCGAGGCCATCGCCTGGCTGCTGTCCCCGGCCGCCTCCTTCGTCAACGGTGCGACCCTCACCGTCGACGGCGGCGCCACCGTCCTGGACCCGGGCACCCTGCCCTTCGCCTACCGCATCGACCCGCGTGAGTCCGCCGGCTGACCCTGGTGCCGGCCTTCGGGGCGGCCGGTGGCCGGACCGGCCGGCCGGTTCAGGGATCGAGCACGCTGTGTCGGGCAAGCGGGGGAGCGGGTAAGCGGGGGAGCGCGGTCGAGCCCGTCGGGTCACCGCCCCCGTGCCGGGCGTTGGTCAGCCGGCGGCCCTGAACCGCACGGATCGGGTGGCGGGCCGGCGGTCGGCTGAGCGGCGTCGTCGGTGACTGAATCCCGGGGCTTCGAGGCGGAGTTCACACCGTGAGGTAGACCAGTCCGCCGAGCCCGGCCAGGGAGCAGTACCAGGCGAACGGTTTCAGCGTGTGCGTCTGGAAGTACTTGCTGAGGAAGTGCACGGCCGCGTACCCGCCGACGAAGGCAAGCGCGCTCGCGACCGGGACCTGTGCGCCGAGGTCGGCGCCGTACGCGTCGATCAGTGAGGGCAGTTCGAACAGGGCGGCGGACCCGATCACGGGCGCGGTGAGGAGGAACGCGAAGCGGGCCGAGTCCTCGTGGGACAGGCCGTTGAGGATGCCGGCGCCGATGGTGATTCCCGTTCGGCTGATCCCGGGCAGGAAGGCGGTGATCTGCGCTGCCCCTATGAAGGCCGCCTGCCGGTAGCTCAACTGGACGATCCGACGGTCCGACTGTCCTTCGGCGGAGAGGTGTTCGTCGCCAGGGGCGATGTACGGCTGCGCCCGGCGTCGGCCGGAGCCGTCGCGGCGGAGCAGCTCGACGCCGAACAGCATGAGGCCGTTCACGGTGAGGAAGACGGCGGCGGGGACGGGCTTGCCCAGGGCGGCCTTGAACACCCCGCTGATGGCCAGCCCGGCGATGCCGACCGGCGTGGCCCCCGCGATCACCAGCCAGGCGAGGCGCTGGTCCGGGTCGCGGATGAGCCGGCGGCGGACCGAGCTGCACAGGCCCCGCGCGATCCGCGCCCAGTCCTGCCGGAACCGGATCACCAGGGCCAGCGTGGTGGCCAGACGCAGCCCGACCAGGACGGCCAGGTACGGCGAGCCCGGCGCGGACACGTCGAGGTCGTGCCGCCAGCGCCCGCCGATCACTGCGGGCAGGAGGATGCTGTGGCCGAGGCTGGAGACCGGGAACAGCTCGGTGACGCCTTGCAGCAGGCCGACACCGACGGCTTCGGGATAGGTCAGGACGGACATCTTCGACGACGACTTTCGCAATCGGCGGGAGGCCCGTGAACGGCCTCCGCACGAGGGTGACGCCGCTTCCCCCGTCCCTCGGCGGAGCGAGGTTACTACAAGATGATCTATGCGTTTCGCCGGGTCGCCTGCGGTCGGCTTGCGCCCGGTAAGCGAATTGACGTCACGACAGCAACCGCCGCACCGCCGCGCAAGGCCGGCGGTGCGGCAGTCCTCGTCCCAGCGGCGTGCCGGTGGGCGGAGACCTGTACTCTCGGGGCGCTGTTGATCAAGAGCTCGATCGAACGGGGGAAACATGGGTGTGACGCGCAAGGGTGGCCGGATCCTCGCAACGACGGCGGCGGCGCTGCTGACCGTGGTCGCGGTGCCGGGCGCCGCGGAGGCGAACAGCGGTGCGCCGTACATCGGGTACGGCTACCCGAACTCCGCTGTGGCCGTGTCGTGCGTGCAGAAGTTCTACAACGTCTGGGCCTCCAACGGGGTTTGGATCACCGTGGACGGGAAGTTCGGGCCGATGACCGAGAAGGCCGTCAGGATCGTCCAGGACAAGATCAACCGCGTTCCCGGGTACTACGTCGGGCCGCCGGACGGGGTCGTCGGTCGGCTGACCGGTACCGCCATGGTGGAGATCGACCGCGATGGGTCGGTGTTCCCGGGCTCGTACCGGGACACGTGCCGGCTGGCCCTCCCCACGACCTGAGGCCCTGCGGCCGTCGGCCCGCCTGCGGCCCACGGCCGCCCCCGAGCCGAGCCGAGCCGAGCCGAGCCGAGCCGTGTCGTGCCGTGTCGTGCCGTGTCGTGCCGTGCCGTGCCGTGCCGTGTCGTGCCACGGCACGGCAGCCGGCAGCCGGCAACCGGCCGACGAGTCAGGCGTGGTCAGCGAGGGGTTGGGCAAGCCCGGGGCCGCCCGTGTGCAGGGTCCGGACGTAGTCCTCGGGAGGCTCGGGAAGGATCTGCAGGCAGGCTGCGTCGCAGGTGTTGACCAGGAGCGGCAGGACGTCGGTGGCAACTCGCCGCGAGATCCATGCCTGGTGGATCTCGGCTCCCTCCAGCGACCGGTCAGCGAACTCGTCGAGGATGCCGTTGACGCCGGTCCGGGCGTAGAGGAAGTGCCCGTCGGAGGAGACCGCGGCGTCGACGGTGCCGGTTCCGCCGAAGCCCGGGGGCCGAACACCGCTGGACGGCTCGGTCGTACGGCGACCTGCGCTCGTGAGGGCGGTCGGCCGTGGCGCTGACATGTGGGGATCAGTCGGTCTTCTCAGCGAGCCGGTGGGGTGAGGGCGGTGCGGTCGAACGGGCCGCCGTGTGAGGCGGCGTACGTGACGGCTTCGTTGACGGCGTCGAGGCCGAACGACCGGACCCGTTCGGGGGCGAGGTCCAGGGTGCCGGAGGCGAGGAGCCGGATGATGCCGACATTCGCCGTACGCGGGTACATCCACTGGCCGCGCACCGTGACCGAGTTGCGCATGATCCACGGGTACGGGAGGGCGAGGTCGTCGCCACCGAGCATGCCGACGCCGCCCATGAGAACGACGCGGCCGTACTCGCGCACGGTCATGGCTGCCGTGCGCGCCGCCGAGCTGGGTGCGCTCGGTGGCAGCAGGTCGATCACCATGTCGATCCGGCCGCCCGCCGCCGCGGACATCGCCGCGCGGTCGCCGGCCTCGTCCCCGGACAGCGGGACCGGGCGCACACGCGGACCGAACCGGTCGGCGAGGAGGTCGAGCGCGGCCCGGTTGCGGCCCGGCGCGACGACACAGCCCGCCCCCATGGCGAGCGCGACCGCGACCGCACTGCTGCCGAGGTTGCCGGTGGCCCCGCTGACGAGCAGCGTCTCACCGGCCGCGAGCGCGCCAGCCAGCAGCCCGCCGTAAGGGATGACGTGCACGCCGAGCGCGGCCCAGCGGGCCGGGTCGTCCCCTGCCGCTGCGGGCAGCGGGAAGACGTTCTCCGTCGGGACCCGCATGAGCTCGGCGAACGATCCGTCATGCAGGTACCGGGCGAGCCGCGCGCCGCCCTCGCCGCGAGAGCTCCAGCCCTGGAGCGTGATGTCGGGCGTCAGGGCGTCATCCCGCGAACGCACCGTGCAGTCGCACCACACGAGGTCACCGGGGCGCAGCCGGGTGGCGTCCGGGCCCACGTGGACGACCCGTCCCACGCCGCCGATCCCGGGCACGACGGGAGGGACCAGGGGGTAGTTCCGCTCGCCGCTGAAGACCTCGGCCGCGTACGGGGCGACCGAGGTGGCGAGCACCTCGACCACCACCTCGCCGCCGCCGGCCTCGGGGTCGGGCACCTCCCGCACCGTCAGCGGGGCACCGAACCGCGTCAGGACTGCTGCTCGCACGTGATGACCTCCGTGTTCGTCCGTCTTTCATCGCGATCGACACTAGGAGCCCCACGGCAATGCGGGAAGCGACGATCCTGCATCCGTGGTATGCGTATGCCGCATGGACATCTCCAGCACAGGCCTGCGCGTCCTGCGGCAGATCGCCGAGTCCGGCAGCTTCACCGCAGCAGCCACCCGGCTCGGCTACACCCAGTCGGCGGTCTCACGCCAGGCCGCCTCGCTCGAACGAAGCGCGGGCACCGCCCTGTTCGAACGCCGCCCCGACGGAGTGCGCCTCACCCCCGCGGGTCTGACCCTGCTGCGCCACGCCCGCACGATCCTGGACTGCCTCACGGCCGCCGAGCGCGACCTCACCGGCACCGTCTCGCGGACCGAACCGGTGCGGCTCGGACTGTTCCTGAGCGCGGGCGCGGCCCTCCTGCCTCCCTCGCTCGCCCGCCTCGCGGCAACCGACCCGCAGATCACGGTCACGACCTCCGAGGGCACCACGCCCACCTTGGTCCGGGCACTGCGCGCGGGTTCGATCGACCTCGCCGTGCTGACGTCCCGCCCGCCCCACCGGCCCTTGGACGGCGAGTCACCGCGCCTGCACGTCGAGACCGTCACGGACACCGAACTGGTCGTGGCAGTGCCTTCGACCGGAGATTTCGCCGGCCGCACCGCGGCGCACGTCGACGAACTGGTCGACGCCCCGTGGATCGCCACCCCGGCGTCGGACTCCGAGCCACTGCTCGGCGTCTGGCCAGGTCTGCCCGGACGGCCGCACATCGTCCACTGCGCGCGCGACTGGCTGACGAAGCTTCAACTGGTCGCCGGTGGCTTCGGGGTGACAACGGTGCCCTCCCGGCTCTCACCGATGCTGCCCTCCGGGGTGAGTCTGCTGCACGTCGAAGGCGCACCTCCCGAGATCCGCCGGGTACTCGTGGCGCGACTGCCCGGCCGTCCGACCCCGGCGATCACGGCCGTCACCCGAGCAATCTGCTCGACCGCCTGACACGTGGCCGCAGCGTCCTCGACGGCGTGGGGGCCCGGGTCCGTCAGCAGTCGTTCCAGCAGGTCGGCCCCGGCGTTGGGATGCCGGACCGCGCCCGCGCGCAGGAGGCCTCCGCGCAGTCCCCCGAACCGTCGCAGCTCCGCGACGGGCGGCTCGGGATCCTTGAGGCCGAGGAGGCGCGTTCTCGGTTCGGCTCGTCCACGAGGCCGCGCAGCTCTTGACGCGGGAAGTCGGGGTGGTCAGTCGACCAGCAGGGGCCGGACGTGGAAGCGCGGTCCAGCAGCCGGTACGCCGTCGACAGGCCCATCCCGTGCAGGCGACGGCGCGGTACCCCGGGTGGAGCGCAGCTCGGCGTCTGCGTCAGGACTGGTCAAAGCGACGTGCCGAGGCGCCGGGAGCACTCAGCCGCCAGAGCACAGGCGGGCCGCGGGTGTCCCCCGTTCGGTGAAGTTGGTCCGGCATCGGCACGGCGGTGGGAGGCTGCGGCCGTGACAAAGCAGAGGAACAGCCCCGGGCCTGACTGGTGCGAGCAGCTGAACAACTGGCATGACCCGAGAAACCAAGCCCTATGGTGATCCAATGGACCTGGGGGCGGTACTGCTTGCGATCACCGGTGTGTCAGGCACGCTGGGCGGTGCGTTGCTCACCCAGCGGGGCGCCGAACGAGCCAAGAAGCGCGAACTTGAGACGAGCCACGCCATCCAGGAGGCCCGCGAGAACCGCGAACTGCGGCGGCGCTGCTACACCGAACTCCACCGGGATGCCCGGCAGTTCGCCACAGCGCTGAGCCGCCACCTGTATGTCCTGCGGGATCGCGCATCCGGGGAGGACGACATTCGGGCGCTGGAAGGAGCCAAGGACGCCCACCGGGACCGCTGGTCGGAGACCTTGATGGTCGCCCCCGACACAGTGATCGGACCGGCCAACGAGCTGAACGACGCACTGACCCGGGTCTACGGGCAGATCAAGCGCATCGAACAGGGAAACCCCAGGACGGGCGAAACCCTGCGATCCGCCGCCGAGGCGCAACAAGCCCTCTGGCCCCTGATACGCGCCACCAGAGAGGCAATGCGCGGTGACCTGGGCGTCACAGGAGCCACCCCATGGCCACAGTCGAACTCCTTCGACGACCCGGCGATGATCAGCGACTTCGAGGGACCGCTCAGCGACCCCAACGCCTGAAACGACGGACACGAGCCGCCGAACCCGTCGCGCACCCGAAACCGACCCCAGGCCGCCGCCATCGCCACGCCACAACGCTCGGCCGCACTCCTGGAGTCCGCGTTCCACCTCACCCAGGCCCTCCTGGAGCGCCCCGACGAGGACCCGCTCCTTCTGGAGGCCACCGCCAGCCTGTCATCCCCCAATACCTCGCCACCGCCCGCACCCCACCGTCGACACCACCGGCCCCGCTGCGCCCGACGCCGGAGCCGGCGGTCGGCCGTCCAACTCTGAAGCAACTATTGCGAAGTTTTTGCTTCATATCTAGCGTGGGTGCATGCGACCGAAGCACGAGCCTGGGCACATCACTGACCTGTCACGGCTGAAGGCGTTCGTGAACCCGCTGCGGATGCAGTTGTACCGGCTGCTGTACGCCGCGGGCACCGCGACCGCCTCCCAGCTCGCCGAGCATGTCGACGAAACGCCCTCGCTGGTCAGCTACCACTTGCGCAAGCTGGCCGAGCACGGCTTCGTGACCCAGGCGAGCGACCAGAGCACCGACGGCCGCGAGCGGTGGTGGAAGGTCTCATCCGAAGAGGGCTGGGGCTTTCGCGAATCGGACTTCGCGGACACACCCGAGGGCGCCGCCGCAGTCGGTGCAGTGACCCGAGGGATGTTCGACACCCGCGTCGCCCAGTACCGCACATATCTCGACCAGAAGTCCGCCTGGGGGCAGACGTGGACCGACGCATCCTTCTCCTCCGAGTGGCTGCTCGACCTCACGCCGAGCGAACTCGCCGAGATGAGCGACGAGCTCCAGGCGCTCGCCCGACGCTGGCGCGAGCGCGGCAAGGCCGCCAGGGCGGCCGGCGACACCGAGGGCCGGGAGCACGTGTCCGTGCACGTCTACGGCTTTCCCTTCCGGCCCTGACCCAGCCGAACTCCGAACGCGCACTGGAGCCCACCATGGCCGTCCCGCAAGCAGTCCTGTTCGAACGTGCCACCACACCGGCTCACCGTGACGCCAACGTGCTGCGCTGGCTCACCGCCTACACGCTCTCCCTCGTCGGCGACAGCGTGTACTTCGTCGCCCTGGGCTGGTCCGCGCAGAAGGCCGCCGGCCCCACCGAAGTCGGCCTCGTCATGGCCGCCGGAGCGTTACCACGAGCGTTACTCATGCTCGCCGGGGGCGTGGTGGCCGACCGGTTCGACCCCCGCCGGGTGATTCTCGGCAGCGACACGCTGCGCTGCACCCTCATCCTGGCAGTGGCCGCAGGCATCGCACTGACGGCGCCGGCCTTGTGGATCCTGGTCACGATGGCGCTCGTCTTCGGCGCCGCGGACGCACTGTTCGTACCTGCCGTCGGCGCCCTCCCGTCCCGGATCACCACCCCTGACCAGCTGGCCCGGGTCACCGGCATGCGCTCGCTGTCGACCCGCCTCGGCCAGGTCGTGGGCCCGCCGATCGGCGGCCTGGCCATGGGAGTCGGCGGACCCGCGGCCGCCTTCACCGTCGCCGGGGTGCTCCTCGCACTGTCCCTGCCGCTCCTGCTGACGATACGGATACGGCCCCTCGGGGCGAGCGACGCCGAGCAGCCGGAGCCCGGCACCGCGCGCCAGGACCTGCTCGACGGCCTGCGCTACATCCGCCGCCACCGCCTCATCGGCCCGCTCGTCGTCGCCGGCGCCGTCTGCGAACTCGGGCTCACCGGCACCCTCAACGTCGGCATGGTGCTCCTCAACGCCGAACGCGGCTGGGGAACGGCCGGCTACGGCTGGATCGTCAGCAGCTTCAGCGCAGGAGCGGCGGCCAGCGCCACACTGCTGGCCATCGCCGGATGGCTGCCCCGTGCCGGCCTGACGATGACCTGGATACTGCTCGTGGGCTGCGCGGGCGCGGCCACCATCGCGCTGGTACCCGCCCTTTGGCTCGCCGCGGTGCTGGCCGCGGTCATCGGCCTGTGTGCGGGTGTCTTCGGCAGCCTGAACAACGCCCTCATGCAGACCGCCGCGGACCCGGCCTACCTCGGCCGGGTCACCTCCGTCGTCATGCTCACCATGGTCGGCATCGCCCCCCTCAGCTACCCGCTGGTCGGCGCCGCCATCGGAGCCTGGGGCACCGCCCCGGTGTTCCTCGGCTGCGGCACCCTCGCCGGCCTGGGCGCGGTCATCGCCCTGGCCTCCGACGCGGTACGCCACGCCGAACTGCCCCGGCAGCGGACCAAGCTGACTCGCTGATCGGGCTCCATGCCCTGTCCGGCGCCCACCCGGTCGAACTGACCACCGACCGCTTCTCGCACACCGGGGACGACGCCTACCTCACCATCGGTTGCAATCCCGTCCTGCTGCCACCGAAACCGCCCGCCTGACAGAGCGACAGGTCGCACGACCAGTGCGGAGCCGATCCGCCTCGGCTTCGACACCGCGCTTGCGGCCGGCTCGCCTGAGAAAGTGTTGGGTAATTGATCAACTTCATGGCGTGATCCACTGGTGGTGATCTTTGCGTTGCCCTGTCCGCGAAGATCACCGCCATGTGTGTCTGTGCGTGCAAGCCGTCCTATGACTCGTCGTTGACGGATGCTCAGTGGGCGGTGATCGAGCCGCTGCTGC